>JANXYQ010000129.1 GCA_025355995.1 Spirochaetaceae bacterium
CATTTTTTTGCGCAAAATGTCGAGCATCATTGCGTCCATCGCGAAAGGGGCGGCCGCAGGCGCGGCCCTACTCGTCAGCGGGGTATTCTTCTTCGCGATGCGCGGGATATCGCGCGCCCAGCAGGCCGCCCTAGGAAGAACGATGAACGACGACTTCGATCGGCTTGCCTGGCTGGAAGTCGAGACCGCCGTATCGATGTTCGCGGCGCTGGAAAAGGTCGAGTCCGACGGAGGCTACTCGGATTATTGGTTCCCCAAGGCGGGCACGACCGTGCCCATGCCGAAGCGCAGCTATACTCTCTACTATAAAAACCAGTATCTCATCGTCGGAACGGGCAACTACGTCGACGACATCTCCACCGGCGCCGAGCTCTCGCAGTCGTCGGCCGACCTCGCGCGCGACACCCAGCGACGAGCCGTTGCCGCGGAGCAGGCCTCGAGCCTAGCCTTCCCAGTCACGCACGGCGGCGAGGCGCTCGAGGACCGGCCGCGCGGCCTTCGCGTCGGCGGCCGCCTCGAAGAGCCTGTGCGCGAGCTCGCTGCCCGCGCCCTGCACCGCCCGCCGCGGCAGCGGATCCGAGTCGTCGATGGCGTCGAGTATTCGCTTTATCTCTTTTTTGGAGATAGACCCGAGTATCCTGTCGTGGGCCTCGGGCATCATGCCCTGCATCGCCGTGGCGAGGAGGGCTCCCTCGACGCCGCGGAAGGCGCCCTTTATCAGGCTGGAGTCGAGTCCGAGCACGGCCTTGGTCAGCGCAGCCACGAAGGCCGGATCGGCGGAGAGCTCGTCCTCGGGCCCCAGCCTAAGCTCGCCTCGCTCCTCCAGGCTGCGCACCACCTCCAGGAAGGTGGCTTGCGCCTGCTCGATCTCGTCGCCCGAGAGCCGCGAGCGCAGGTGCGAAGCGTCGTCTTCGAGGGCGGCGGCCCCGATCTTGCCGTAGAGGGGCCTCGCGAGGTCGAGGCTCTCCTGCGGGCAGCCCGCCAGGGCGGCCGTCGAGATATCGCGGCCCGAGGCGCGCAGGGCTCGCTCGAGGTTGCGCTTGTCCATCGCGAGGATGCGGATCACGTCGGGCAGCTCGCCGGGCACAATGAGGTTCTCGGCGCGGCTCTTGCGCCGCTTGACCCTCTCCGCGAGCCAGGCCTCGGTCTTATCGAAGTATTCCGGCCCCAGGAAGGCGGTCATGCGCCTCATTATCACGCTGTAGTGCTCGTCCTCCACGATGCCGCGTAGGCCCGAGCGCACGAGGACCCACTCGAGCTCCGCCCCTGGGTCCGATCTCGGGCGCGGCACCGAGGCTTCGAGGCCTAGATCCAATCCCTCGGCGCTCGTTCCCGCGGCTACCAGCTCGAGACCGGCCTTGAGCGGCTTGCGCCGCTCGGTGGCCGAGGCCTTCGCGATCGCCGCCACCCCGCCCCGCGACAGCTCCGCGAGCAGCCCGATGCGGGCCGCGAGCTCGAAAAGCGCGTCCTTTTTCTGCCTCGAGACTTTCTGGGCATCGAGGGAGTCGCGCGCGGCCTCGACTATGGCCCGAATCACTGTGCGCCGCCCTCGCCGAGGCCCTTCTCGAGCTCCTCGAGGGCGGGCAGGGCCTTCTCGGCCCCGAAATAGGGGAGGAGCTTGCGCGCCATGAGTCCGGGATCGTCCGATTCGGCGAGGGCCAGGAGGCCTTCGATGGTGACGCAGGCCTTGAGGAAGGGCCAGCCCGAGCGCCCCTCGATGAGTAAGTAGGTGGCGAGGATCTCCTCGAGGGCTTCGCCCGACACGCCTTCCATCACGAGGCGGACGCCGACGGCGAGGAGGGGATCGTCGATCGACGGAAGCTCGGACTCGAGGGACAGGAAGCCTTCGCCTCGCGCCTTGCGGTCCAGATCCATGAGCCGCTTGATGATGGGACCCAGGCCCTTTTTCTCTTCGTCGCGGCAGCTCAGTTTGCGCGCGAGATCGGCGTTCCATTGGATCATTGCCCCTCCCCCCACGCCGATAATATACGCCGCGAAAGGCCCTCGTACAAAGTGGGGCGCCGGTTTTCCGCGCCGTTTCCGAGGCCGCGACGCCTCAGGATTGTATTGACGGAAAGCCTATGCTATATACTGTCCCTATCTCATATTCGGAGGTACTTCTGATGAAAAGAGCGCTCATCGTTCTCCTAGCCCTGCTCTGCGCGTCCAGCCTCGCCTTCGCGGCCGATAAAGCGTCCGCCGGCGGCCTCACGCCCTGGGTCGACAAGGGCAACCTGCTCGTCAACGTCGGCATCGGCTGGGGCGGCCTCGCCGGCGGCGCCGAGTTCGATCTCGCCCGCATCGATATCGGCAACGTCGTACCCATAACCTTCGGCGCGGCCGCTCGCGCCCTCGTCAATCCCGGCATCTTCGACGCATCCTACGCCTCGTTCGAGTTCGGCGTCGGAGCCTTCGGCACGGCGCACGTCGGTTTCAAGGAGCTCGGAAAGGCCTGGGGCCAGAGCTGGCTCTCTAACTTCGACGTCTACGCCGGCCTCGGCGCGGGATTCGGAAGCGCGTCCTTGGCTTCGGCCTACACCGGCACTGGCTATACCCTGAAGCCCGGCATCGGCATCTCCACCTTCGAGGGAACGAGCTACTACTTCAACGACAAGTTCGCCGTCAACTTCGAGTACGGGTACATCGGTCGAGTCGGCTACACCTACGACTTCGGCTTCGGCTACACCGGCTCCTACTACTGGCCTCTCTCCTACTCGACGATCGGAGTCGTCCTCAAGCTCTGACGCGCCTTCGATCGCGCTCTCGCGCTCGACATTCGAGCTCGAGAGCGCGATCACGCGTCACATGTAGAGTCCTTTATGAAAAAAAATGCGCTCATCGCAACTTTTTTCGATCAAAGCGAAGAAATCTTTTGCCATACTCGCGAGATGCCGATATAATAACGAGAACGATTCGCGCGCGCGACGAAAGAAGGGCGAGCGGATCGCGAGCGGACAAGACGATTTCATAGCGAAAGGGGGACGCCTTAATGGCCGATAGAAGCGCCGCGCAACTCGTCGAGATCCGGCTGGTGGAGTTCAAGCGCGTCGACGAGTCCTACTTCCAGGATTATGCGAAGGTGCACGAGCGGCTCGAGCGCAGGCTGGACAAGGAGCCGCGCCCCCTATCCCCCGAGGCTGTGTCCGACGTGGCCGACGAGCTCGTCGCCTGGCTGTCGACCCTCGCCGCCAAGAATGTCCCGCACGATCGCCTCTCCCAGCTCCTCCGCGTGGGGCTCGGCCACCTCTGCGCCCAGCTCATCGTCGTCAATCCCCACCTGCCTCAGGAAGAAGTGGCCATCAGGGCCTACGCGGAGCTCCAGCGCCGCGGCTGGGACCTGGCCACCTACGATCCCGAGGTGGCCGCGGCCGCCGCCAAGCGCATACAGGCCATCGAGGCCGCGCGAGGCAGGGCTCGCTCATCGTCCAAGAAACCTTCGTCGGGAGCGAAAGCTCCCGACGTTAATAAGAAGGTTATAGGTAAACCGAAGGTCGCCGCAGTCAAGGCCACAAGCAAGGCCGCGCCGGCGAAGAAGGAGGCTCTCATGGCGTTAGAGAAGAAGTCTTCGCCGGCAAAACCGGCGAAGAAAGCCGCGGCTAAGAAGCCCGCTGCCAAGAAAGTAGCGGCTAAGAAGCCCGCTGCTAAGAAGGCTGTGGCTAAGAAGCCCGCCGCTAAGAAGGCTGTGGCCAAGAAGCCCGCCGCTAAGAAGGCCGTGGCCAAGAAGCCGGCCGCTAAGAAGGCCGTGGCTAAGAAGCCCGCCGCTAAGAAGGCCGTGGCCAAGAAGCCGGCCGCCAAGAAGGCCGCGGCCAAGAAGCCGGCCGCCAAGAAGGCCGTGGCCAAGAAGCCGGCCGCCAAGAAGGCCGTGGCCAAGAAGCCGGCTGCCAAGAAGGTTGCGGTCAAGAAGGCCGTCGCCAAGAAGCCGGCTGCCAAGAAAGCAGCTCCCAAGCCCAAGGTCGAGCCGAAACCTGCGCCGCTCCTTTCTCCTATGGAGGAGAAGAAGCCCGAGGTCATGTAAGATCGACTTTTAAGGCTTCAACATCGAGGCCCCGGCGCGTCAGGCGCGTCGGGGCCTCTTTCTGTAAACTCTAGCCAATGGAAGACCGAGATTACCTGAGCAAGGTCGCTCTCGAGCTCATCCGTCGCTTCGTCGAGCGCACGAAGGTCGAAAACGCACTAGAAGCGGCCCAGATCGCGCTGCGCCTGGACGCGGCTCGAGCCTTGGCGTTGACCTAACCGTCGAGGGTGGGGACATATTCTCGCATCGCGCCCTCGTCGAAGCCGCTCCTATTCCCGCCGATGTCGTCGATAGGAGTCTCCTCCTCGTCCTGCTCGAGAAGAATCGAAGAGCGTCAGAGAGAGCCGCCCTCGAAGGCGAAGACGAATTCGACTGGGCTGCCGTCGGCTACACGATCCACAAATCTATTGCCTGTTCGAAAACTACTTCCTTCGGATTTCCAAATTCTTCGATAACGGGCTCGATTCCTCGGCCTGGCGTACCCAGCTAGTCGAGCGGATGACGCTCGATATGCCCGGCCTAAGGCCAGCGCTCTTCGAAAGGGCTTCGCCGTTCGCATCGATGATGCTTCGTCGCTTCCGCCATGCGTTCTGAAATTTATTGCAAACCGAGCTCGACCCGAAGCGAGTGCGACCCATATCGACGCGTTGAGCGAGCTCATTGTCCATTTTCTCGCGTTTTTATTGACGTTTCATCGCCTTTCTGGATCTTCTCATGGCTGGAATCGATAAATAGTAGCAAAGCAATTAGGACAATTGGGTCTATTAAGTCCAATTTAGTCATTTGTTTATCTGTAGGTGAGAGATACCGGTTTCGAAATTGACATTTTTCGGTTTTTTGTTCGGTGAAAACGTCCGAAAATGGCTCGGATAATTGACGTTAAAACTTAATCTAAAAACAATTTAAGTAGTATCGATAATAGGTTACAGTAATACCTGTAAATTGGAAAAAAAACTTGACACCTAAAAATGACCTGGCTATACTGCCCGAGAACCTAGGAAAGGGGATCAGTGAACCGTTGGTTTACCCCCTTTAGCAAATTAAGGAGGATTCCACATGAAGAAGGCAATTGTCCTGCTTCTCGCTCTCGCGGTATTTGGCGTATTCGCATTCGCCGACGATGCCATGGCTGCCCCCGCCCTCGTACTGAGCGGCAGCGTCCAGGTTGGTACTCAGTTTGGCTACGACAAGACGTCCGACCTTACCTACCTCCAGAACTGGAGCTCCAACGACGGTGACAACATGTCCTTCTACCTCGACGGCGTCTTCGCCGGCACCAATGCCGGTGGCAAGTTCGAGCTCCTCACCAAGGCGGCGGCTGACGGCACCAACCCCGTGAAGATCGACACTGGCTTTGGCTGGTGGAAGCCCATCGCCATGCTGACCCTCCAGGCCGGCTACAACTACGGCTCGCTCTACGCCACCCCCATCGAGGGCTGGGCCAACGGCGGCACCGGCGCCCAGATCGCTCTTAAGCCCATCGACGGCCTCACCATTGGCCTCGACCTCGATGCCACCGCTGGCATGACCAAATTCGATGCCAGCGCCCAGATCGGCTTTGATTTCCAGTACGTCCTCAAGGACATCGCCACCGTCGGCTTCGACTACGACCTCGGCTCCAATTACTTCGTCGCCGGCGCCAACGTCGTCGCCGTCCCCAACCTCACCGCCCAGGTCGACGTTCGCTACGCCGTGAAGGCCGGTGCCACCGCTGCGGCCGCCGACTGGAACTATGTCAAGAACACCCTCAAGGCCGAGCAGAACTTCGCCTACGCCATGGGCGCGCTCAAGCCTTCCCTCTGGCTCGCCGAGTCCAAGGTTGACACCGCTGACCTGACCTGGTCGGTCAAGCCGGGTGTCGCCTACACCGCCGGTGCCTACACCCCCAGCGCCTACTTCGAGTACGACTACGCTTCCACCGCCGCGACCTGGTCCCTCGGCGCCGCCCTCGACACCACCGTCGAGAAGAACGCTGTTCACGTCTACGCGGACTACAAGAGCGCCGGTTCCTACGACCTCGGTCTCCGCTACATCGTCTCCTTCTAAGACTTAATACTTCAGTCTTGAGCGAGGGCCTGCCGACCGGCAGGCCCTCGTTTTGTTAATGGGCTATACTGCCCACATGGACCGAACGTGGACGCCGGGACCTTCGTTGCGCCTACCCTCGTTTGTGGTGTATAAACGGTCTATGAAACACCGCACCGCACTCTGTTTCGCCTGCGTCTTCGCCATGAGCGTCGTACTGGGCTGTGCTTCGACGCCACAAGCCGATCCGAACGCCCCGCCCGAAGTGAAGGTTCGCCTTGTCCCCGAGCGCGACCTCGCGAGGCACGGGGTGAGTTTTACGGAAGATCCTTTGGTGGTTCCTCTTCAGTTTCTGAGCGTCAAGCAGGAATTCGTTGTAGTCTCCATCTATCTTTCTCTGCCTCGCGCCACTCGCGTCACCATCGATGCCGACGTAAAAGCCGAAAATGGCGATATCGTCGCAAAGCTCTACAGCCTGGACGAGATGCGCGACTTTTGGAGTAACCGTTCTCACACTAATGATCCTGCCCTCCCACGGCGTCTTCAGGTCCTCGATAAATGGTATGCGCCTTCTTTTAATTTTACGGCGCGCAAGGGGCACCGAGAGTACTACGTCGTGTGCGTAGGTAAAAACCCAATCCACAGGCCTTCCGACGCGGAGGTCTTCGTTTCCCTCGATGAGGGAGAGCTGCAGAGCTTTTACCTACCGCTGCCTGTAAAGGGCAAGTGATCGCGGCAATGAAGAATAGGGCGGTCGACTGGTTAGGCAAGCGGAGGAGCGATAGGCACCGCGACCAACCAGTTCTTTGCAATCACTGACCCTGGCCTCAGCATCCCCCTTACGGTCCTCACGAATGGCACCGTGTACTGGAACAAGAAGTCTGTGGCCGCCGTCGCTGCCGGCACGGGCAACAAGGACGAGTACGCCTTCGGCGTGGACCTCGCCCTTAACCCGGTCAAGGACATGGTCGCCCTCACCGCTGGCGCCTGGTACGACCTCAAGGCCAAGCTCGCGGTCATGACCGGCAAGCTCTCCCTCACTGCCGGCGACTTCAGCGCCTACGACCCGACACCTCTTACGACACGGCGCTCAAGTTCGACGCCGCGGCCAACGTGACCTACAACATGAACGAGAAGAAGTACGCCCTCACGCTCGACGCCTACCCCTCGACACCACGGTCGGCTTCGGCCTCAAGTTCGTGGATGCCGAAGGCTTCGTCCCCGGCCTCGCCCTCACCCCGGTCAAGGATGTTCTCGCCGTCAACGCCGGCGCCTGGTACGATCCCGAAGCCAAGGCGCTCGTCGCCACCGGCAAGGTCGCCGTCACCGCTGGTGACCTCAGCGCCAATGCCGCCATCGACGCTTCGAAGGCCGACACCGCCGACCTCAAGTTCGACTTCTCCGCCGACGTGACCTACAACCTCTTCGAGAAGAAGGACAGCCTGGTCCTCGACGCTTACTACACCAAGGACGGCTTGGCTGGCAACACCGGTGAAGAGAATCTCGCTCATCACCAGGGCGACCTCGGCCTCAAGTTCGTCGACGCGGGCGGGCTCATGGCTCCCCTCGCCTTCAGCTTCGGCCTGTTCGGCAACGACCTCGCCAACACCAGCCCGGTTCTCCTCTCCATCGCCCAGTCGGCCAGCTACATGGTCGGCGACAGCAAGATCAAGCCCTACGAGGCCTTCCGGATGGACCTCGCTGGTGGCAAGTTCATGTACCTCAATGGCGGTATCGAGTATGACGGCATTGCGAACACGATCGTAAAGGTCGACTTCGCCATGGGCACCACCGGCAACGATAACAACACCGTCCTCGTCGCCGCTAAGGACGACACGATCATCACCATCTCCGCGAAGGTCACGCCCTAAGACTCACGACCTTCACCCAACGGTGAACACTGGGCCGCTCCGAAAGGGGCGGCCCTTTTTTCGCCTGTGGATGAGGCCGTGGCGACGGCCGTACATGATCGTAATTCGGAAATGCCACGCAGGCGCGATGCTTAAGGCCTAACTACTCTCGATCCCGATGCTTTCAGCTAGGGAGCCCCGTTCGGCTACTTCGATCGCGAGAAAGCCGAGGAGGCCTTCGGTTTCGCAGGGCGCCGTACCGCCCTTGTCCGAAGCCCGCTCAATGTACATACTTGTAGCCTCGGAGGAATAGAGAAATGCCTAGCATCGTATCCCTGGCCTCGCTCATCGAGCGGGGCGGCGTTTACTACAATATAGCCGGCTCGAGCCCCGTGGAGGTCCTCAACGAGGCCACCAAGGCGATGGCCCTGCCTAAATCCCTGGACCGAGAAAGCCTACTCACGGCTATCCTCGAGCGCGAGGCGCTGATGCCGACCGCGCTCGGGCACGGAGTGGCCATCCCTCACCCGCGCAACTCGATGCTAAGCGAGCCCGCCGGGCAGATGGTTTCGGTTTTCTTTTTGAAATCGCCGGTCGCGTACAACGCGCTGGACCGCAAGCCGGTGACGGTGCTCTTTCTCATTCTATCCGCCGATGCCAGGAGTCACCTGGCCACCTTGGCTAGCGTGTCCCACCTCTGCCAGAATTCGGACTTCCTCGTGTTCCTCGCGAAGCGCCCGTCGAAGGAAGAGCTCGTCGCGCGCATAGCCGATGCCGAGGCCTCGTGGGCCAGGGCTTCGGCCGACTAGATCCCCAGGCTCACTAGGGCGAGTCCGAGATTAGCTCTTTACCGCGAGCCTTGGCGGCCGCCGCGCTGGCGGCCGTCCTGTACGCCTGTAGCCCGGCGACGGCCGAGAGCCGCGACGTCGGCCCCGCGAGCGAGGCCTGGGGCGATCGCTTCTACGGGTATGGCGAGGGCGAGGAGCTTCCTGCGATCCATGACACGATAGTCGAGGGCTTCGAGGGCGAGCAGGGCTGGTCCTGCTCTATGAGTACCGACGAAGTCCTTGGTACGGTCAGAGGCTTCGAATCAGGCTCCGGACAGGTGCTTGGCCTCAAGGTCGAATTCCTTCGGCGTGCCGCCTCTTCGCTGCTGCTGAGGCCGCCGAGGCCGATCCTCGTGGACTCGCGCTGCGTGATGCTCTCAGTGCGCGTTCTCGGGCGCAACCTCCGCCACGCGCTGTCGATCATCGCGCTCGATTACTACGGCGGCTCCCACGAGCTGCCCCTCGGTCGACTCGACTTCACCGGATGGAAAACCATGAAGGCCTATGTTCCGCGGCCCGATCCCGCCGGGCGCGGCGGCATAGTCCAAGAGGATAGGCATTATTCGAGGGCGCCTGGGCTCCGGATAGCGGGCCTCAAGCTCGACTTCGATCCGGAAGAATCCTACGGATCCTTTTACGCCTATTTCGACGATATCGAGGCGACGATCGAGGCTCTCGCCGCTCCACCGGAGAACGAGCCGGCCCAGGAAAGCGCGCCTGCGGATGCGGCCGCGCCTTCAGCCACTCCGACGAAGGAGACCGACGCCGATCCGGCCAAGGCGAGCGCTCGAATCCTGTCGACTCTGTCGGGACGGATAGGCGCGGCGCTGGTATATCCCGACGCCGCGAGGCGCAGGGGACTCGAAGGAAGCCTGGTTGCCGCGTTTACCGTCGACGAGGGGGGCGCGCTCGTGGCGGCCCGCGTTGAGAAGTCCTCGGGCAGCGAGCTCCTGGACGCTGCGGGAATCGAATTATTGAAGAGCGTCTTCCCCGTCGAGAACGACGCGGGGAAACGGCTCGAGCTCAGGATAGAAATAGGCTATCGGCTGACGCGTTGACACGCGGACGAAGAGAGAGTACAAAGAGCTCGCCAGGTTTTCGACCGAGGAATACGGTTCAATGCCGTAACGGTCGCGCCACTGTAACCGGGGATGAAAGCGATACTAGGCCATTGCGCGTGAAGCGCGAGAAGGCATCGCGAGTAAGCTGATCCGGGAGTCAGGATACCGATCGAAAACCTCTATCCTCGCGGCAAAGGAACAGGCATGGCAGTCCGTACTCGGAGAGCCGCCTATTGGGCGGCTCTTTTCGTCTCTTTCGCGATCGTAGGCGCCTGGCCTGAGCCCAGCCTCGAGCTGGACTCGGTGACGGTGACCGCCTCCCGCATCAGCGAGAGCTCGAGCGAAACTCCTCCCGCGATGAGCGTGGTGACGCGCGCGGACATCGAGGCGCGCGGCGCTACAACGGTGGCGGCCGCCCTCGGCGGAGTGGCGGGCCTGAGCCTCAATGCCAAGGGCCCGGAGGGTTCCCTGGTCGCCGTCTCGCTGCGCGGCTCGACCACGAACCAGGTCCTTGTCCTGATCGACGGCGTGCGCGTCAATGACGCCCTCACGGGGCTCGTAGACCTCTCGGCGATCCCGCTGGATTCGGTGGACCGGATCGAGGTGATGCGCGGCGGCGGCAGCTCGTTGTACGGGGGCGACGCCGTCGGCGGGGTAGTCAACATCATCACGAAGAGGGCGAGCTCTCCGCTCGTCCTGATGCTCGAGAACGGAAGCTACCTGCCGGCGCGCCGCGTCTCCGGCTTCGGCTTCAACAAGGCCGAGGGCGGCATGGACGCGAGGACCCTGGCGGACTCGCAGAAGGCCTCGCTGTCCTGGGCTCCCCTGCTGGGCGCGGCGAAGCTGCGATTCTCGGGCGGCGCGACGCGCGCCGCCAACGCATTCACCTTCATCGACGCGAACGGCGAGAAGCGAGAACGGCAGAACGCCTCCCTCCTCGGCGCCGACGCTTCTCTGGGCCTCACGTCGCCGGTCGGCTCGGGTACCTTCTCGGCCGACGCATCGTTTAGCTACGGCAGCAAGGGCTCGCCCGGATCGGAGAGCGAGCCGACCCTCGGCGCGGCCGAGGTGGACGGCTCGGCCCGCGCGACGATTCGGTATTCGGCGGAGCGCTTCCTGTCCGACCTGCTATCCCTTGACGCCGTCGCCCACGCCGAATACGCGGGCATCGACTATATCGACTCGAGCGCCCCGGCCGGCGACGGTCATCACAAGATCCTCGCGGCAGGCCTCGAGATCGCGCAACGCGCCTACGCCGCCGATTGGCTGACCCTCGCCTACGGCGCCTCGGGCGACTACGCGTCCGCCCGGAGCGACTCAGTCGGCTCGCCGTCTCGGTTCTCCGGGGGGACCTATGCGGAAGGGGCCTTCGCGCTCGGCGGCCTCTCAATCAGGCCCGCGATCCGCTACGACTACAGTTCCGACTTCTCGCCCCTGCGTCCCCTCGGGGGCATAGCCGGGTCGCTGGGCGTCTCCTGTCGCCTGTCGGAGGCCGATGTCCTCAAGCTCAACCTATCGCGCGCCTACCGCGTGCCTACCTTCAACGATCTGTACTGGCCGAGCGAGGGAGGAGCGGCCGGCAACCCGGGCTTGATGCCCGAGACCGCCTACGAGGCGGACTTCGGCTTCGAGCGGAGGCTCGGCTCCCTGCGCTACGCGGCGACCGGCTACCTCCGCTATTCGGAGGACGTGATCCTCTGGCAGCCGGGGGCCGACCAGATATGGAGGCCGAGCAATTTCGGGGCCGCCCTCTACCCCGGGATCGAGCAGGAGATCGCGGCGCGGCTATCCGAGCGCTATTCGATATCCGCCAACTATTCGTACCTCTACAGCTGCGTGCTCTCGGGCGGCTTCTCGCTGTCGGACGACAAGCGCCTTCCGATGACGCCGCTGCACAGCCTGAAGGCCAGTCTCTCCTACGAAGGCGAGCGCCTCTCCTGGTCGGCCACCGGCTCCTACGCGGGCCTGCGCTACCTGAAGACCGCGAACGTCGACTACCTTCCGGCCTATTTCACCCTCGACGCCCTGGCCCGATGGAGGACGACGAAGAGCGCCTCGACCTATGTCGCGGTAGACAACCTATTCGACGAGCAGTACGAGATAGTCGACGGCTACCCCATGCCGGGAACCAAGATACGGATCGGGATCGAAATGAAGTTCTGATGCAATCGCGTAAAAGGAGTCTCACATGAATCAACGCTTCCTCTCATCGGTCCTCGCAGCGGCGATCCTCGCCGCCTCCCTCCTCACGGGCTGCGGCGCCGGCGCGGGCGCCGGCGACCTCCCCGCGTACCAAGGCTACCTGTACATGACGGATACCTACTCGGGGAAGGTCTATGCATATGATCCCGCCGCCCATTCCGGATTGAACGCCAGTATCGCCGCGACGGGCAAGAACGGTACGGGGGAGATCCAATTCTACAAGGGCATCGGCTATACGGCAGTAGGTTTCGGTACCGACGAGGGCGTCTATTATTTCGACCCTTCGGTGACTAACCCGACATTTTCGAAGATAGGATCCGGCATCGCGGCCCAATATTTCGCTTTCTATAGCGCGACGAAGGCGTACGTGAGCGTTGCCTCCAATTATTTTGGCGATACGGGAGGGCTCTATGCTTTCAACCCCTCGAATTTAGGCCTGGGGCTGACGCAGGTCGCGGCCTCCGATGCCACGAAGTATATGCAGGAGGTGATCGTAGGCCCCGACGGCAAGATCTATGTCGCGGAGAACCTCTCGCAGAAAGTCCTCGTGATCGATCCGGCCACCGACGCGGTGACCGCGACCGTCGCCGCAAGCGCCTCGGGTACGACCGGCCTCGTCTCGGGGACATACAACGGCGGCGCGGGCGTCTTCGTGGCGAACACGGGCGGCACGATCGACTTCATCCCCGCCGGCGTCGCGGGCAATGCCGCGGCGACGACGGTGATCGGCCCCTCGGTCTTCGCCGGTCGGCTCGTCCAACTCGCGAACGGGAACCTGGTCGCGACCGGCTACGGCAAGACCTACCTCGTCGCTCTCTCGGGGGCGTCCGCCGCGGCCAGCGAGCTCAAGGTCGGGGGCGCGTCCTTCGGCAGCCTCGACATCGCGGCAAAGGACGGCCTCGTGTACGTTCCGGTCGCGCAGACGAGCGACTATGTCACATTCGTCGACAAGCTATACGTCATAGACGCGAACGGGACCCAGCAGTCATACAGCCCCGTCTCGGTGATGACCTCGGCCGACGCCGTCTCCAACATCGGCTTCTACGAGTAGCTATCCCTTGAATCCCGTCGCGACGAGGTAGGTCTCGAAGGAGCCCTTCCTGCAGGCCTCGGGCTTGAAACCCTTGGCCTGCGAGAAGCGGCCGCGCAGGCGCTTGAGGAATTCAGCCTCCGCTCCGCCTTGGAATATTTTCGTAACGAGGGCGCCGCCGGGCGCGAGCGAGGCTTCCGCGTAGTCGATGACGGCCTCGACGATCGCCTCGGAGGCGGATTGGTCGACGAAGCGGTTGCCGGTGGTTCCCGGCGCCGCGTCGGAGAGGACGAGGCCGAAGGGGCCCTTCTCCAGGAGGCGGGAGCGGACTTCGCCGTCGTACAGGTCGCCCCTGATGAAGAGGAAGTTCTCGAACGCGGGCTTTATGCCGAGGTCCTGGAGATCGACGGCCGCGAGGAAGCCCTTCCCGGCGAGGCGCTGGAGGACCCAGAGGCTCCACGAGCCCGGGGCCGCGCCGATGTCCAGGATCCGCGCTCCTTGCTTCATGAGGCCGAATTTCTTGTCGATCTCCATGAGCTTGTAGATGGAGCGCGCGGGATAGCCCTCTTTCTTGGCCTTAAGCGCCCAAAAATCGGGCTTATCGTAATTCCCCACGGAAATGCCTCCGAAGCCCCTCGGGGCGACGCCCAAGTATAGGTGACAGGCGGCCCCCGTTTGAAGTGGTCCTGGGCTCGTTGCATAGGAGGCGCGGGAGAGTATACTTAGGGGGGAGGGACACTACGTGGAGGGGCAAACCTTCGTGGAAGCCGATATTTGGACCGTCGCTCAAACGGATCAGGGCAATGTGGTCCTCGTCAGGCCCAAAGGCTCCGACCTCGCGGTCCCCATCTTCATCGGGCAGCTCGAGACGCAGTCCATCCTCATCGGCATGGGTGGAGTCGACGTGCCGCGGCCCCTAACCCACGACCTTATCCTGAGCCTGGTGGCTTCCTTGAGCGCCCAGATAGGTCGAATCGAGATCCACGACCTCCGCGAGGGCACCTTTTACGCGCGGATCCTGCTGCGCGTCGAGGGCCGCGACCTCGTAGTCGACGCGCGCCCCTCCGACGCGATCGGCATCGCCGTCCGCGCCCATTGCCCGGTCTTCATAGCCGAAAGCGTCATAGAGGAGGCGGGAATCTCCGTCAACCTCGTGGCCGGGCTGCAGATCGGGGAGACCGGCGCCTTCGCCGCGGCCGTGGAGGGGGAGGGCGGCATCGTTGTGCCCGCCGCCAGCGAGGCCGGGCTGGCCCGGGAGGTAGAGCGCCTCCGCGCCGAGCTCGAGACCGCGGTCGCGGAGGAGGATTACGAGCGCGCGGCCGCCATCAGGGACAAGCTCCGCGAGCTCGAAAGCTGACGATCTACTTCAGCAGTCGGGTCAGGCGGATCGCGAAATCGGCCGGATCCGCGAGCTTGGCTCCCTCCACGAGGAGGGCCTGCCCCAGGAGCACCTTCGCGAGATCCTCCGCCTCCGCTTCGTCGGCGGCGGCGAGTCGCTTAACGAGGGAATGCTCGCCGTTGAGCTCGAGGATGGGCTTCACCTCGGGCATCTCGTTCCCGCCCAGCTGCTTCATGAGCTCGCGTAGCTGGAGGCTCGGGTCGTCGGAGTCGACGACGACGCAGGCGGGGCTCTCGTCGAGGCGCTTGGAGATCCTGACGTCCTTCACGGCCTCGCCGAGGGCCTTCTTGGCCTTCTCGATCGCGGCGGCGGCGGGGCTGCCGGCCTCTGGCTTCGACTCGTTTTTGGCTCCATCCTCGCCCAGCTCGGACTCGCTGCCGGCGCGATTGACGCTCTTGAGCTCGACGCCCTCGAAGGGGCCCAGGCCCGAGAGGACGATCTCGTCGATCTCCTCGGCGCAGACGAGGACCTCGATCCCGCGCTTGCGGTACATCTCGAGGAGGGGCGACTTGCGCAGCCTGTCCTCGTCGCCGCCAGCGATGTAGTAGATCGCCTTCTGGCCTTCCTTCATGCGCGATTTGTACTCGGCGAGGCTCGTCCAGCCGCCAGGCGCGGAGATATCGGCGGTGCTCTTCCATCTGACTAGGCCGAGGAGGGCCTCGCGGTTCGCGTAGTCGGAGTAGAGGCCCTCCTTGAGCGGCCTATTGAACTCGCCTATGAACTTTGCGTACTTGTCGACGTTCGTCTTGGCCAGCTCCGCGAGGTCGCCGAGGATCTTCTTCACGCTCGCTTGCCGGATGCTGGCCATCACGCGGTTCTGCTGCAGGATCTCGCGGCTCACGTTGAGCGGGAGGTCCTCCGAGTCGATGACGCCCCGCACGAAGCGAAGGTACACGGGCAGGAGCTCCTTCTCGTCGTCGGTGATGAATACCCGCTTCACGTAGAGCTTCACGCCCGGGCGGTAGTCCGCGCGATAGAGGTCGAAGGGCGCCTTGGAAGGGATGTAGAAGAGGGTGATATACTCGATCGTGCCCTCGGCCTTGGTGTGTATCCAGTGCAGGGGCGCCTCCTCCTCGGAAGCGGAGCCGAAATCGGAGAGGCCGGCGCCGGTGAAGGATTTGTAGAAATCGAGGTAGTCCTCGTCCTTGATATCGGACTTTGGGCGCCGCCAGAGGGCCGAGGCCGAGTTGACGGTCTCCTCCTTCCTCTCGACGCCGTCCTTCTCGCCCTTCTCGCCGTACTTGGGCTCCTCGGATACGAGGACGATCGGGTAGGCGATGTGGTTCGAGTATTTCTTCAGCACCGACTCGACGCTCCATCGGCCCAGGTACTCCTGGCCCTCGGCGTTGAGGTGGACGCGGACCTCGGTGCCCTGGCCCACACGGGTCGAGGCCTCGATCGAGTACTCGCCCTTGCCGTCGCTCGTCCAGGTGAACGCCGCCTCGCCGCCGGCCTTGCGGCTCGTCACCTCGACCTTGTCCGCGACCATGAAGGCGGAGTAGAAGCCCACGCCGAACTGGCCTATGAGGTTCGAGTCCTTCTTCGCGTCGTCCGGGAGCTTGTCGAGGAAGCGACGGGTGCCCGATCTCGCGATCGTGCCGAGGTTGTCCTCGAGCTCCTTCTCGTCCATGCCGATGCCGTTGTCCTCGACGACTATCGTCTTGTCGCCCTTGTCGATGATGACCCGTATCGAGGGCTCGAAGGCGACGGACTTGTAGGCCTCGTCGGAGACGGACAGGTAACGGAGCTTATCGATCGCGTCGGAGGCGTTGGAAACGAGCTCGCGGAGGAAGACCTCCTTGTGCGAGTAGAGGGAGTGGACGATGAGGTCGAGGAGGCGGGAGACCTCCGTCTTGAAGTGGTGCTGGGGCATGAGCCATCTCCAGATTGAAATTGGATATCGATGTACGACTTAAGATACCTATTCGGACGAGCCCTAGGCAATACCGGTTCGATCCTTGACCTTCTTGAACTTGTAGGTTTTCCACTGCTCGGCGATGCCCAGGAAGCCCAGCTCGGCTATCCTCGGCGCGAAGTCCTCGATCTTGTCGCCGTAATGCATGAGGCGGGTCCGCGCGCGGATCCCGGGCGGAAGGCCGGCAAGCTCCTCGAGGGAGGCGTGGACCCCGCCGGTGAAGAGCTGGCAGTCGTGGAAGATCGCCTCGAAGCCGTACTCCGCGTCCAGGGAACAGACCATCTCGGGGTCGTAGCGGGTGTCGCTCGTGAAGAGGATGCGCCTGTCCAGGATCAGCCCGTAGCTCGGGAAGGAGGAGCTCCAGTCCGGGGCGGAGTCGGGGATGTGCTTCGTGCGGAACAACCGCGCCTCGATGTCTCCGACGCGGGCCTCGCAGAGTTCCCTCGCCCCTCCGCGGATGCGCTTGGGGACGATCCTGTCCCAGAAGTCCTCGTACTCGAGGTACTTCCCGCCGCGCAGCTCGTTGAAGGAGGCGCCTCCGCGCATGCTCATCGACCACAGCGACCCGCGAAGCTTGTCCGCCACGACCATCGTCGTCTTGCGATGCAGGCCGTAGCGGTTGACGAGCATAACCTCCTCGAGCCCGCCTATGTGGTCGGCATGAGTATGGGTGATGAGGTAGTTGCCGACCTGGCCCACCGAGAGGCCGAGGAGGCTGAGCGCCTCGGGAGCCCGCGTCCCGCAATCGACGAGGAGGTGGGAATCGCCCTTAACGACGAGGAGGTTGTTCTGAAAGAACTTTTTCGAGAAGGCGCCGCCGGCGCCGATGAAGGTGAGTTCGAGGTCTCCGCCGTTTTTTAGGGGAAGTGCCGGAGGGCCCTTCCCGACCCGCGCTGTGCTCATTCATTGAAGTATAGCAGAGGCGGCGCCCTGGTACAAAGCCCGCGTCGCGTATACTCGTCGGCATATCCTCGCCCGAGTATCCTCGCGAGCGGGGGTACGCCCGGGCGTTTACCTTTGACATGCCGATACTTATAATGCTAAAGTATCGTCGAAGGCGTTGTCTTCGGATTAAGGGCCAAGGAGACCATGGTGTCTACCCTTAGAAAATATAAAAAGATAGAGAACGCCCTCTATGCCCGGGTTTCCGCACGAATAGCGGCCGCCTTCGGGGCCTTCAAGGCATTCCTATCCCGGGTCAAGACGGCCGGGCGCCAAAAACTCACCATTATGCTCATTCCTCACACAGAGAAGAAGATTCTCAACGTGCAATTGAGCTTTTTCGCCCTCGGCGGCATCGTCCTTACCGCTGGACTGATCTTTTTCGCCTTCATCTTCTCCGCCGCGCGGTTCTCGGACACCGCGAATAAGCTGCAGTCGCGATCCAGCGACCTGGCCTCCACCCAAGGCCGGCTGGACTCCATCCGCGACCAGACGAGCCAGCTCGTGACCGCCGCCAAGCGCTTCGAGAGCGCCCTCTCGGGAACCCTCGGCCGCATCGGCGCCAAGCCCTCGGGGCCGAATTCGCCAGTGCAGTCAGGCGACCTCGCCTCCTTCCTGGAGAGCGACGCCTCGAGCACGGGCTCCGTGCGGGAGATCGGCGAGCTCCAGCGGGTAACCGACTACCTCGAGAAATCGGTCGATCCCCTAAAGCAGCTGGGCTCCCTCCTCCAGAACCAGAGCGCCGTCCTCACCGAGATCCCGAATATCTGGCCGGTCAAGGGCGCTAGCCACATCTCGATGTACTACGGGCAGAACGAGAACCCCTTCACGGGGCAATGGTATATACACAAGGGTGTCGACATCTCGACCTACCGCTCGGGCGACCCGGTCGTCTCCACGGCCGATGGCCGCGTCGTGGCGATAGGCTTCGACGCGAGCCTGGGCAACTATATCATCATCCAGCATAGCCACGGCTTTATAACGAGGTACGGCCACCTCATGGCGTTCCGGGTATCCAAGGGCCAGAAGATCCAGCAAGGCCAGGTGATCGGCCTCCTCGGCAATACCGGGCTCACGACCGGCCCGCACCTCCACTACGAGGTCCATCTCGGGACGGGCGTGATCGACCCGCTAAAGTTCCTCAACATCAGGGCCGCCGCGACGGCGACCGAGTAGACCCTTACGACCCGGAGTCACCCATGGCAGATCCGCGAGACTCTCTCGTAAATTCGATAATCGGGGCGGGTTCCTCCGTGGACGGGGACATAGACGTCGACGGCCTCCTGCGCATCGACGGGGACGTCCGCGGGACCCTGCGCGTGACCGGCAAGGTCGTGGTAGGGTCCGCCGGGCGAGTCGAAGCGCCTATCCGCGCCAAGTCCGCGATAATAGGCGGTACGGTGAAGGGCGACGTCTACGTGTCCGAGCGCCTGCGAATCCTCACGGGAGGCGTGGTCATCGGCAATGTCTTCGCGCCGCGCTTCGAGGCGGAGGACGGCACCGTCGTCCACGGCGACGTCGCCGTGACGGGCAGGAGCGAGGGGGCCGAAGAGGACCTCGCGGCCTTCGTGCGAGGCCACGGCGACGCGCGGCGCTTCCTCGGCGCCTTCCGCGAGGGCAGCTTCGCGGAGCCGCCCGCCCAGGGCGGCCCATCCAGGACCGCCGAGGCGACGGACTCCGTCTTGCACGGGGATTAGGCGCCATGGCAAGCGTCGATTTCCCCGAGGGCATCACTCCGTTCGGACCTTCCTACGTCCCGAGGCGCAAGGAAGATGAAAAGAAGGCCGGTAAGGGCAAGGGGCTCTTCCGGGCCGCTCTCGGGAAGGCGGTCGACGAGGCCAAGGGAAGCGGCGCTCCCTCCTCGGCCGGCTCCGCGGATTTCTCCCAAGCCGGGCTCGAGTCCCTCCTCGACGAGGTGCACGAGAGCGGCGACGCATTAAAGGAGAATCCGAGCGTCGATCTCGTCCAGGCCTACAAGAAGGCCGTTCGGGACTTCGTCCACTTCGTGGTCGAGCGCTCGTTCTCCGTCGAGCAGAAGACGTCCGGGCGCAACATTCTCAAGCGGAACGTCTATTTCCGGGTCTCCGTGATCGACGCGTCGCTGGAGAAGCTGGCGGCGGAGATCCTGCGCAACCAACGGGACAATCTAGAGATACTACGGCGAGTCGACGAGATCAACGGAATGCTCGTCGACCTGTTCAGCTGACCTTAACCCAGGAGAATTCGATGAGCGATTATCGCGACGATCATAATGCCCAAACCGAGGAAGAGCTGGGGCACCTCGAGGACTCGCACGAGAGCGAGAGGGAACGCCCGCGTTCGAGGGCGACGGACCCCCGGGACCTCCCGAAACCCCTGTACCGAATCAAGGCCTCGCATTCGAACGAGACCTTCTACGCGTATTTCCCGAAGCCCGCCCAGGGCGAGACTCCGAGCGAGGTCCCGAGCGAAGCCGCGCCCGCCGAGCCGGCCGCCCCGCCCGAACGGGCGCCCGAGTCCCCGGCGGCAGGGGCCGCGGAACCGGAGGACGACGAGAAAGAGATACTCGACCCCGCCGTCATCGCGGCCCTGGGCTGGATCGCCCCCCGCACCATGGTCGTAGTCCCCACGCGCTACGGCCGGGACGTCTGCGAGCTGCAGGGCATTGTCGCGGAGCCGGGACAGGTGGGGAAGGACGAGATCGTGCCCATCGAGAGGATCGCGACCGAGGACGACCTGCGCAAGGTAGAGGCCAACCGCGAGCGGGAGCGCAAGGCCTTCGAGACCTGCCGCCTGAAGATAGTGGCGCGCAACCTTCCGATGAAGCTCGTATCGGCCCACTACCTTCTCGAGGAGCCGAAGGTCCTGTTCTATTTCTCGGCCGAGTCCCGAGTCGATTTCCGCGAGCTCGTGAAGGACCTGGTCTCGGTGTTCAAGATTCGCATCGAGCTCCGACAGATCGGCGTGCGCGACGAGGCGCGGGTTACCGGAGGCTGCGGCGTCTGCGGGCGCGTCCTCTGCTGCCACGGCGTCACCGACAAGCTCGTGCCCGTCTCCATCAAGATGGCCAAGGACCAGAACCTCTCCCTCAATTCCATGAAGATATCCGGCCCATGCGGACGGCTGCTGTGCTGCCTCGCCTACGAGTACGGTTTCTATCGCGACGCCCGCCGCGAGCTCCCGGCCGAGGGCGTGCGCTTCCAGTACGACGGCGTGCTCTTCAGGGTCACAGAGGTCAACGCCCTGAACGGTTCCGTGAAGATGTCCGGAGAGGACGGCCGGCTCCTCGATATGCCCGCCGCTCGCTTCCATTATTCCGAAGGGCATTGGCAGGTCAAGGAAGAGGAGAAGGGCGAGGCGGAGGGCTGAGGCCGAGCGAGGGGGCGGCAGGCCCGCCGCCACCAGACCACTATCTCTTCGCGAAGGTCCCGTTCCTCCTGATGCCGATAAGGTGAATCCGCGGTCGGGAGGGGCAGGGTCGCCGTCGATGGACTGGCCGGCGTTCATGCCCAGCCCGAGCGAGAGCCAGGGCACGGGGCTGTAGCCCAGGGATACGACGACTCCTGGGCTATTTGAGGATGTATTCGCCGAATTATGGTCCGGTGTATTGTGGAGAGCCGGACGGTCTGCCCGCTACCAGACCCGAACACTTGAACCCCGATGCCGGCCTTCCCGCCGATAGGCGCGGAATAGCCGAGCATCACCCTGTAATCCCGCTCGCCGAGATAGTAGTCCTTGCCTCCGTATTGCTTGGCCAGAGGCACCCAGGCCTCGAAATTGGACTTGTCAGTCAGGTAGTTGGGGCTTCCTAAGGCGGCATAGAAGAATGCGCTGTCCTTGTCGATGAGGGCCAGGTTGGCGGGGTCGATGGCCTTTGCTTCGTCGAGCTTGGCCTTGGCCGTCTTCTCGTCCTTTCGGTCTATCGCGTCGACGGCCTTCGAGAAGCTCTGCAGGACCACCGCCTGCTTCTCGACCGGCGCCGCCTTGGCCAGAGGCCTATCGGCAGTTTTCGCCGCCGCTATGGTCTTGCCGGTCAGCTTGCCGATGCTCTTGTACTGGGGATTCTCCGAGACTACCTCGAAGTCCATGATGGACATCCGCAGCGCCTGGGAGTAGATAGCGCCGAGGACGATGAGGGAAAGCAGGGCGATAGAGACGCTTCGCTTGTTCACCTGTACCTCCGTTCGGGCGAGCTTTCCCGACAGTATCAGGTCGCGCGGCGCTGCGGTTAAGATAACTTTACCGCAGGCGATGGAACGAAAAAAAAGGCCGCCCCCGGGGAAGGGACGGCCGCCTATGGTGAAAAGCCCGCGGATAGGCCCGGCTCGTTTCTACTTCAGCGAAACCAGCTCGACCTCGAAGGCCAGCCAGGTGTTCGGGGCGATGGGACCGCCCGGGGTGCCGCGCGAGCCGTAGGCGAGCTCGGGTGGGAGCACGACCATGCGCTTCTCGCCCTTCCTCATCTGCATGACGACCTTGTCCCAGCCCGGGATGATCTTGCCGATGCCGACCTGGAAATCGACAGGGCCGCCGTGGAAATCGGACTGGTCGAAGACTTTGCCGTCGACGAACATGCCCTTGTAGCTCACCGTGACGGTCTGCCCCTTGGCGGGGCCGGCCCCCGAGCCGGCTTTCAGCGTCTTCTGGTAGATGCCGTCGGCGTCGGCGACCAGTCCCGGCCAGCGCTGCGTGAAGGCGGCGATGTCGGCGGCGCGCTTGTCGTCCGTCGCCTTCTTGATGGCGTTGGCGAGGGGCGCGAGCCGCTCGTTGAAGGCAGCCTGGTCGGACTTGAAGGCCCGCGCCGCCGATCCGTTGCGCAGGATCTCCGCCTTGAGGAGCTTGTCGCCCTGGGCGATCTGCTTGACGACCTCCATGCCCTTGACCACTTTGCCGAAGATCGAGTAGCCGCCGTCGAGGTCGGGCACCGCTTTCATGGTGATGAAGAACTGCGAGCCGTTGGTATTGGGTCCCGCGTTGGCCATGCCGACCACGCCCTCGGAATCGTACTTGAGGTCGGCGGCGATCTCGTTGGGGAATTCGTAGCCGGGGCCGCCGGAGCCGTCGCCCTTGGGGTCGCCCGTCTGCACGACGAAATCGGCGACGACGCGGTGGAAGGTGAGGCCGTCGAAGTACTTCTTGCCCTTCGACGCGTCGAGCTTGCCCTCGGCGAGACCGACGAAATTGCCGACCGTGAGCGGCGCCTTGGCGTACTCGAGCCGGATCATGATCTCGCCCTTGGCGGTGGTCAGGCGGGCGTAAAGGCCGTCGGGGAACCCGGCGGCGCCGCCCTTGCCGCAAGAGACGACGCAGGTCGCCAAGATGCACGCGGCCATGATGTTTTTGATGCGCATGATTCGCATAGATCCTCCAATCGATGAGTAGCCACGAGGGTAGACCGGATCGGGTCGAATTGGCAATCCTGCCGTACCCCGTCGCGGCGTCGCGCCGCCCTTGACGGGAGCCGGATACCGGCGGATCATCGACGCATGAGCGACGAAGAATACCGACGGCCGAGCTGGGACGAATACTTCATGGAAGTCTGCAACGCGATCGCGAAGCGCGCGACCTGCGACAGGGGCCGCTCCGGCTGCGTCATCGCGCGCGACAACCAGATCCTGGCGACGGGCTACGTCGGCGCGCCGGCGGGGCTGCCCCACTGCGACGAGGCCGGCCACCAGTTCAAGAAGACTGTGCACGAGGACGGGAGCGTGAGCCAGCACTGCGTTCGGACCGTCCACGCCGAGCAGAACGCCATCTGCCAGGCGGCCAAGCGCGGCGTCGGCATCGGGGGCTCCACGCTTTATTGCAGGATGACTCCCTGCCGCACCTGCGCGATGATGATCATCAACTGCGGCGTGGTCCGAGTGGTCGCCGAGCGGCGCTACCACGCGGGGGCCGAGAGCGAGGAGATGTTCCGCTTGGCGGGATTGAGGCTCGAGTTCGTCCACGACGAGGTGCAGCAGTACGAGAAGCAGTAGGACGACGCCAGCCCGGGAGGCCCGCGATGATCGAACGACTAGGCGACATCGATTTCGAGGCCCTGCGCACGAGCAGGGAATTCCGAGCCTCCCCCCACGCCTGGGAGGACCAGGTGCTCTACTTCCTCCTCCTCGACCGGTTCTCCGACGGTAGGGAAGGCGGGTACAAGGGGAACGACGGGAGGACGGTCGCGGGCGGGCGCACCCCGCCCTTCGACCCGAAGCGCGACGCCGAGAGCGTCCTCGCCTCGAGCGCGACGGCGGCCGCCTGGCGCGAGGCCGGGGGGAGCTGGTGCGGCGGGAACCTCCGCGGCCTTAGCTCGAAAATCGGGTATCTGAAGCGGATGGGCGTGACCGCCCTCTGGCTGAGCCCCGTCTTCAAGCAGGTCTCCTTTTGCGCGACCTACCACGGCTACGGGATACAGGATTTCCTTTCGGTCGACCCGCACTTCGGCGGCCTGCCCGACTTGCAGTCGATGGTGAAAACGGCCCACGAGAACGGGATTTACGTAATACTCGACATCATCCTCAACCACTGCGGGAACGTGTTCTCCTACGCGGTCGAGGGAGGCTCTCCGCCGTGGCGGGGGGCCTCCTATCCGGTCGCCGGCTACAACGACGCGGAGGGGAAGGCGAGCATACCCTTCCTGGATTACTCGCGCTCCCGCACTCCCTCTCCGGCGGGAAAGGACGCTGCGATCTGGCCCAGGGAATTCCAGGACCCGGAGCGCTTCACGCGAAAGGGACGGATCGAGAACTGGGACGACGAGGAGGAATTCCGCGAAGGGGACTTCTTCGACCTAAAGGACCTGAATCATGGCTTCGGCCCCGCCGACGTCTATCGCCCCTCCCCGGGCCTCCTCGACCTATGCCAGGTCTATAAGTACTGGATCGCCGCCGCCGACGTCGACGGCTATCGCATCGATACGGTGAAGCACATGGACATCGGGGCTACCCGCTTCTTCGTAGCGGCGATCAAGGAATTCGCGGAGGCCCTCGGCAAGGATAATTTTCTCCTGGTAGGCGAGATCACCGGCGGAAGGGAGCGCGCCGTCGACACGATGGAGGAGACCGGCCTCGATGCCGCCCTCGGCATCGACGACGTGCAGCTCAAGCTGGAAGGCCTGATGAAGGGCGAGTCGAATCCCGAGGAGTACTTCGACCTCTTCCGGAATTCGGCCCTCGTGCGCAAGAGCTCTCACGTTTGGTTCAAGGACAAGGTCGTGACGATGATCAACGACCACGACCAGGTCTGCAAGGGAGATTACAAGGCCCGCTTCTGCTCGGGAACAGGCGCCAGGCTAGTCGTCGGCGCCCTCGGCCTGAACGCGACCACGCTCGGCATTCCCTGCGTCTATTACGGAACCGAGCAGGGCTTCGACGGCCATGGCTCGGGAGGCGGAGCCGACCGCTATATCCGCGAGGCGATGTTCGGAGGGCCGTTCGGGGCGTTCCGCTCCACGGGCAGTCATTTCTTCGACGAGGGCGGCGAGGCCTACCGCGAGCTCGCCGCGATCCTGCGCATCCGGGCCGCGAGGATGGCCCTGAGGAGGGGCCGGCAGTACCAGAGGGAGATTTCCGGCGACGGGCTCGGCTTCGGCCTCCCGCGGAGGATCGGCGGCCGGATGCTCTCGATCGTGGCCTGGTCGCGGATCCTCGATGCCGAGGAAATTCTGCTCGCCGTCAACACCGATCCCGACAGCCCGCGCGCGGCATGGGCGGTAGTGGACTCCGGGCTGAGCCCGGTCGGATCCTCCATGAGGCTGGTCTACTCGACGCGGCACGAGGACGAAGGTTCGACCCTGAGGGTCGAGGGCAAGGGAGAATCGGGCGGAGTCGCCGCCGTCCGTCTCGAGCTGCCCGCTGCGGGCTTCGTGATACTAGAGCGGGGTTAGAGATAGAGCCGCGGCTCCTTCGGCTTTTTGCTCTTTGCCGCGAGTAGCCAAGGCACGGGGGCGCGCATCCTGAAGGAAATCGCGCGGGCGGCGCCAGGGCAGAGCTTGACGCAGGCGCAGCAGCGGATGCAGGAGCCCGCGGCGACGGCGAGCGACAGCGGATCTATAGCGCCGGTAGGACAAGCTCTCAAGCAGATGCCGCAGCCGCGGCAGAGGGACTCGTCGAGCCTCGGCGCCCGAGCGTAGAGGCGCGCGCTATTGAAGGTCATCCTGCCCTTGATCCTGAGCAGGATCGCGGGCGATCGGGGAATGCCCATGGGGCCGAGAGCCACGCCTACGGCCGAATCCAGCTTCGCCGCGAGAAGCCTTCCGAATTCCTCGGCCTCTCTCAAGTCCGCCTCGCCGGGCCTTCCGGCGGCGACGGGGCGGGCCGCCGTGGAGAAGGAATGTTCGGCCACGAAGGAGGCAGCCGCCGCTACGCGGAAGCCCGAGGTCTCGGCGATGTCGCGCAGTTGGGCTAGGGCCAGCCCCGGCGACACGTTGCCGAAGACCGCGACCAAGGCCGCGGCCTTGCCTTCGCCCCTCAAGCTTCTCAGGTAGGGAAGGATTATAGCCGGTATGCCGATCGCGTAGACGGGTAGGCCTATGATCGCGAAATCGCCCTCGATCTCGGGCGGAGGAGCCCCCCTGACGATAGGGGAGGTCAGGTCGATGGTTTGAACGCACCTCATCCCCGATCCCATTGCGATCGATCGGAGTATTTTATGCGTCGTGCCCGTAGGCGAGAATTCGATCAGGGTGAGCGCTTTCATTGGCGCGAGCTTAGGTCGGCTTCGCGCATTAGTCAACGCCGCGGGCAAGGCGCCGGTGTGGGCTGCGCTTCCGTGCTCCCCCCTTGGCGTCTCTCTACCCCCGCGGCTACAGTGTCCCCCGTGAGCATACGCATCCTATACGTAGCCGAGATCGTCGGCAAGGCCGGGGTCTTCACGGTCAAGAAGCTGCTGGCCTCGGCGCGGCGGGACCTGAGGGCCGATTTCGTGATAGGCAACGCCGACTCGGCGACGGGCGGGGCGGGCTTGGGGCGCCAGCACGCGGTGTACCTGCGCAAGCTCGGGATCGAGGCGATTACGACCGGTGAGTGCTGCTATTACAAGCGGGACATAGTCGAGCACATGCCCAAGGCGCCCTATCTCCTCCGGCCGGCGAATTACCCGTACGGGAATCCCGGGCGCGGATACAAGGTGTTCGCGTGCCCCGCTGCCGGCGCGAGCGCGAAGGTGGCCGTGGTCCAGCTGCTGGGCCAGGCCGGCTTCTCGCGGGTGCACCTGGCGAATCCCTACCAGGCGATCACCGACCTCGCGCGAAAGCTCCGCGAGGAGACTCCGGTTATCATCCTCGATTTCCACGCGGCCACTACGGCCGAGAAGCAGACCATGTCCTTCCACGCCTCGGGGCTCGTGTCGGCGGTGATCGGATCCCACACGAAGGCCCAGACGGCGGACGCGCGGATCGTGCGCGGCGGCACGGCGTACATCACGGACGCCGGCAGGACCGGCAGCCTGCAATCGGTCGGCGGCCTCGACCCGGCCACCCGGATCGCGGAGTACCTGACGGGGATCTCCGCGTGGGCCAAGGACGGGACCGAGGGACTCGAGCTGCAGGGCTGCCTCGTGGAAGTCGGCGACGACGGCCGCGCGATCTCCATCGAGGCCCTCCGCATTCCCTGCACCGAGGTCCTCGAGGACAAAAAGGCCGAGCCCGAGGCGCCTGAGCCTCCTCAGGACTGAAGCAGCACCTTGTTCGCCACCTCGGCCGCGGCGCGCTCTCCCTCGAGGGCGCTGATGATGGCATAGGAGAATTCCCCGGCGCTGCCCGCCGCCCGCGAGGTGATGAGGTTCCCGTCCACCACGACCCGCTCCTCGCTGAATATCGCGCCCTCGACTTTCGCCTCCGTGCCGGGGAAGCCCGTGAAGCGCCTGCCCGCGAGGATGCCGCAGGCGGAGTGGAGGACCGCGGCGGGCGCGGCGCAGATGGCCGCGACGAGCTTGCCGGCGCCGAAATGCCGCTTGATGAGGTAGACCGCCGCGGGGTTCGCGGCGATGTTGTCGGCCCCGCGGGCGCCGCCGGGCACGACGATGCAATCGTAGTCGGCGTTGAAGCCTTCCGCGCCGAGTCCGGCCTCTATCCTGATGCCGTGGGAGCCCGAGACGGTCTTGCCGGTCACCCCGAGGATGTGGACTTCGATTCCCGCGCGCCGCATGTAGTCGATGGGCGTAACCGCCTCGACCTCCTCGAATCCGTCGGCCAGGAGAACGCAGGCTGTTTTCAATTTTCAATACCCCCGTTACGAGTACAGTACTACGGCGCAACCGGAGGCGGCAACGGCGGGTTTCGGGTCTATACGAGGAATCTCCTATCCGCCTGCTCCATGGAGAATAGGGAATCGAGCCAATCGAATACGCGGGTATGGGCGAGGCGCAGGTTGTTGAGCTCGCAATGCGCGTCGGCGCCCTCGGCGGCCGTGAACTCGAGCAGGCGGACGTCGACGCCGCGGGCCACGAGGGAATCGCGGGCGGCCTCGGCCTGGCGCTTGAGCTCTGCGCCTTCGCCCTCGCTCACGAGGAAGAGCGATGGACAGGTTATGCGATCGAGATCCACGGCGACCGCATCGCGGATCGCGCCGTCGAAGGCGGCCTTGAAGTCGGCCGTGCCGAATTGCCAGGCGTACTTCCCGAGATTGACCTCGGCGACCCTGTTCAGCCTGCCGGCCGCCTTGAGCGCCGCGCCGAGGAGCCAGCCGGGCGCGTGCATCGCGGCGCCGAATTCCTTCCTGAAGACCAGGCTCATGTCGTAGATCGGCGTGGCCGCTACCCAGGCTGAGACGCGGGTATCGGCCGCGGCCAGCTGGGCGCTGAAGTAGCCTCCGCCAGAGACTCCGTAGCAGGCGAGCCGGCCGGGATCCCCGCTGCGCGCCTTGGCGAGCCAGTCGATGCAAGCCTTTTGCGGAGCGCACATGTCTACCCTGAAGGCGAATCCCCTGTCGGGCATCATACCTTGGCCGGGGAGGTCGACCATGAGGCAGTCGTAGCCGCGCTTCCAGGCGGGGAGGCCCGCGAAATAGAATAGGTCCTCGCGGAAGGTGTCTCCGCCTCCGACCATGAGGATCGTAGGGCGCTCAGGAAGTAGCCGGCTAGACTCTTGCCCTCGAATGGGACTTCGATCGCCGCGATGGGGGCTCCTAAAAGCCGCGCTCCTTCCAGGTAGCGACCTTCCATGGCCGAGACCGACGACCGGAAGGCGGGATCCTCGACTCGGCAGAACTGAATGGCCGCGCGCAGCGCATAGGCGGAGCCGAGGAGAGCCTGGCCAGCTCGCCCCTCCGACGAAGCCATTTCTCCGCGAAGGGCTTCGCTTTCCGAAAGCCTCTTGAAAGAATCGAACCAAGAAGATGGATCCCCGTCCTTGATCGACTGGCCGGCGTAAAAAACCTGGCCTGGCGAAAGCCCGATAAGGGCCGCAATACCGATCGCCCAGTTGAACATTAAGTCCATATCCTTGTTCTTGTAACGAATCCTGGTTTTTTGGCGCTCGAGGATCGCTTCATTTTCTTTCATTTCGACCTCCTCTGCGATTCGCGTTGGCAGCTGGATTTTAGATACAAATGGAATATATACTACAATTGTTGCTTAATACCGAGGCAGGGTTCTTCGAGGAGATATTCGGGCAATGAGTGTCGCCAATACGACAGAAGGGGCCTTACCGTCGCGCAAGGATAGGCGCGTCGAAAGGACCGATCGAGCTCTACGCAGGGCTTTCGAGAGTTTTCAAGGTGAACTGCCCCTCGCCGAGCTCAGCGTATCCGCCGTGGCCGAGAGGGCCGATATCAATCGAGTTACGTTCTACGCCCACAACGGGAGCATCGGAGAACTCGCCGAAGACTGTCTGCGCTCGATTTTCCTCGATGCGTACGCGGCGATGCTGCCTCCGCGCGTGGACTCTGGCGCCTTGTCGGAGGTCTCGAGGAACCTGCTGGCCTTTATTTACGCGCTTCAGCCGAAGCGGCCCTTTCTCGCCTGGCTTTCCGCCAGCGCACATATCATGAGGATCGAGGATTCGCTCTTCGAGGCGATCAAGGCGATCTTGGATTCCAGGATCGAAGCCTTTCGCCCGTCGTGCTCGCCGACGCGCCGCCGGCTCTACGTGGACTTCCAGGCCGCGGGCCTGGCAAGGCTCGCGAGGGATTACTTGATCAGCGGCCTCGACTCGCAGGAAACGGCGGTCGAGGATATATCCACCCTGCTTCCCGAGCTATGGCTGCCGACCGCGTATAGGATCCTCGGCATAGCCGAAGGCGCCTGAGGCGGATCCGTGCCTTCCGGGTTTCAGGTAGGCCGCCTGCGCACTTCCAGCTCTTCCGTGGGCGCCTCGGCGAGGGTCTTGCGCCGCTTGACCGTCTCGTAGAAGAAGGACTGGGCCGAGAAGGGCGCCTCGCCCTCGGCTGGCTTCACCTTCTTCCAGCGGCCGTTCTGGCCCAGCCTATGGGCCTTGGCCGTGTCGATGAAGTAGGCGCCGAGCACTTCGCGGATGCGGGTCCTGGCTGCCTCGTCGCGCACGGGGAACATGAGCTCGATGCGCTTCTCGAGGTTGCGCGGCAGCCAGTCGGCGCTCGAGAGGTACATTTCCTCGGCGCCGCCGTTGTTGAAGTACACGATGCGCGAGTGCTCGAGGTTGCGGCCGACGACGCTCACCACGGTGACGTTCTCCGAGAGGCCCTTCACGCCGGGGACGAGGGTGCAGATGCCGCGCACGTTGAGGAGGACCTTCGCGCCGGCGCGGCTAGCCTTGTACAGGGCGTTGATCACGTCGATGTCGGCGAGGGCGTTCATCTTGGCCATGATGAGGCCGGGCGACTCGGGAGTGGAGCGCTGGGCCTCCCGCTCGATCATGGCGATGAGGCGCGACTTCAGGTCGAAAGGCGCGACGGCTAGGCTGCGCAGCTCTTGCACGGCCGAGTAGCCGGTGATCATGTTGAAGAAAATCGAGGCCTCCCGGCAGAGGTCGTCGTCGGAGGTGAACAGGGAGAGGTCGGCGTAGAGCCTCGCGGTGCGGTCGTTGTAGTTGCCGGTCGACAGGTGAAGGTAGCGCCGGACGGAGCCGTCCTCCTCGCGGCGCACGACGAGGGCGGCCTTCGCGTGCACCTTGAGGCGGGCGATGCCGTACACGACTATGGCGCCGGCCTGCTCGAGCCTGGAGGCCCAGGCTATGTTCCGCTCCTCGTCGAAGCGCGCCTTGAGCTCGACGAGCACGGCCACCTGCTTCCCGTTGCGCGCCGCCCTCGTGAGGGCGCGGACGATGGGCGAGTTGCCCGAGGTGCGGTAGAGGGTCATCTTGACGGCCATCACCGAAGGATCGTCGGCCGCCTCCTCGAGGAAATGGACGACGGGATCGAAGGACTCGTAAGGCACGTGGAGGAGCTTGTCGCCCGCGGCTATCTCGTCCCAGATGGTCGAGCCCTCCGCAGGGACCAGGCTCTGCACGGGCGGCCAGGGCTGGTCGCGGAGCTTGGCCGTCCGCTCCGGGGGGAGGTAGTCCGACTGCGCGAGCTCCATGAGCCCGCGCAGGTCGATGGGGCCCGATACCGCGTAGACGTCGTCCGCGTCCAGGCCGATGGCGATTCTGATGCGCTCGGCGATGGATTCCGAATCGCTGGAAACCGCGAGCCGCACCGGGAAGGAATTCTGCCGGTCGACCACGACCTCCTCCATGGCGGCGATGAAGTCGTCGGCCCTGTCCTCGTCGACCGCGAAGTCTGCGTCCCGCGTCACCTTGAACAGGAGCGATTCCATCACCGAATAGCCGGGGAAGAGCCTGGGCCCGAAGAAGGCCACGACGTCGTCTATCAGGGCGACGCGGGCCGTCGTGCCCTCGGCGGGCATCCTGACGAAGCGCTCGAGGTTGGGCGGCACCTGCACGATGGCGAGGCCCGGCTCGTCCTCCCCGCGCGCTTCCGCGCCGCGCGGGCCCTCACGGGACAGGAGGAAGGCGGCGTGGAGACGCAGGGACCCGGTAGAGGGGAAGCCCGGGCGGCCGTCCTCGCCGCTGGTCCCGACGCGCAGCGGCGTGAGGAGGGGAAAGATCCGCTCGGTGAAGAAGTCCTCGAGCCATCGCCTGTCGCTCCCCGTCCACCCGGAGGGCCGCACCACCGCGAGGCCCTCGCGCGCGAGGGCCGGCAGGATCTCGGCGAGGCAATCGTACTGCCTGCCAATTATCTCCCGCGCGCGCCGCGAGACGGCCGCGAGCTGCTCCGCGGGGCCCATGCCCGAGCCATCGGGAGTCGCGTCGCCCGCGCGGAGCTGGGCCTTGAGCGAGGCTACGCGGACCATGAAGAATTCGTCGAAATTCGAGGAGACTATGGCCAGGAATTTCACCCGCTCGAGGAGGGGGTTCGACTTCTCGAGGGCCTCCTCGAGGATCCTGGCGTTGAATTCGAGCCACGAGAGCTCGCGGTTGAAGTAATAGTTTTCGCGCATGCTTACGTTCCTTTCCCGGTTCACGAGAGAGCGGGCTCCAACCCGAATACGTCCTCGAACATGTCGCCCTTCTCGGCTAGGGAGAGCCTCTCGAGGGAGAGGTCGGCACCGCCGGGGGCGCGGATCACGAAGCGCTCCTCGCGTCGCTCGAAGGTCGCGTCCCGGAGGCGCTGGTCGTGGCCCCTGTCCAGGGCGTCGGCCACGCGGACTATGGCCGCGAGCTTCATCACGACGATCCGGTCCTCGCGGGGCAGGGCTATGAAGTTGACGTGGGTGCTCGCCGGCGGCGCCTTGCGGTGGTAGCGCACGACGTTCGCTACGATCGTGAGATCGCCGCGGTTGAGGCCGAAGATCTCGGAGTTGGCCACTATGTACTCGCCGTGCTTGTGGTGGCCCGAGGTCTTTATGAAGGTGCCGACGTCGTGCAGGAGGCCGGCGACCTCGAGGAGGAGGCGCTCCCGCATCCCCAGCCCGTGCTCGCGCACGAGGGCGTCGTATATCCCGAGGCCGAGGTCGGCGACGTGGCGGGCGTGCGCCTCGTCGTAGTGGAATTTCCGCCCGAGGGAGGCGGCGCTGGCGACTACCTGCGCGCGCATCTCGGCCTCGATGCCCGCGTCGGGGCCGAGGGAGGTGGAGAGGAGGAGGCCCTCGCGTATGGATACGTTGGGCACGACCACCGTCTCGGCGCCGGTGCGCTCGAGGAAGAGGCGCTCAATCGAGAGCGAGGAGCCGATGCCCTCGGCGTCCCCCCAGGGCACGCGGAGCCGCGCCACGCAGTCCTCGGGCGACAGCCCGGCGACCTCGTCCGCGAAGGCGATGAAGGCGGCGCGGTCGACGATGGCGTAGTCGTCCCCTCCCTCGCCGACGCCGCCGGCCGGCGACAGCCTCGAGGCGGCGAGCCGTGCGTCGCTGCCGATGACGATGAAGGTCTTGACCGATTCGAGGGGCAGCTCGGCGTTGAGGTGGTCGCAGGCGGTGCGCACGTTGTCCTCGAGGAACTGCCGCAGGTAGGCGTGCGAGACGCCGGCCCCGCGCACCTGCTCGTCGATCCTGACCGTCCCGATCCGCAGCGAGTGGGCGCCCGCCATCTTCCCGCGGCGCAGGAGCATGATCTCCGTGGACCCGCCTCCCACCTCGAGGATGAGGGCGTTCGAGCGCGACAGGAGCTTGCGCTCGTCCTGGAGGGCGTGCTGCACGCCGAGGTACATGAGGTGGTTCTCCTCGATGTCCTCGACTATCGTGACCCTGAACCCCGTCTGGAGCGCGACGCGGTCGACGAAGGTGTCCCTGTTCTGCGCCTCGCGGAGCGCGCTCGTAGCGATGACGCGGGCGTCCTTGGGCGAGAGGCCGTAGCCGCGGATGAGCTCGCGGAAGGCGGCGAGGACGGCCATGCACTCGCGCACGGCCTCCCTGCTCACCATGCCCGAGGTGAAGACGTCGCGGCCGATGCGGCTCTGCTTGCCCGCCCGGTCGAGCACCTTGAACCCGCCGATCCCGTCCACCTCGGCGACGACGAGGCGGATTCCGGTGGAGCCGATCTCGATCACCGCGACGACGCGCGGAACTGCGGCGGAATCGCTCAACGCGTAGCCCCCTTCGCCGGCGAGGCCTCCGCGCCTTCGATCGCCACGCAAGCCGCCCCGGTGGGCACGGCGAGGTCGCCGAGCTCCGAGAGCAGGACTTGGGCGGTGCCGGCGAGGCCGGGCATCAGGTGATCCTCCATCGAGGAGATGGCGCGGTCGAGGAATTTCTGCCCGAAGCGCGTGACTACCCCGCCCCCCACGACGATGGCCTCGGGGTTAAGGACGTGGACGAGGTTCGCCAGGCCCACGCCGAGCCAGGCCGCGGCGCGGTCTACCGCCTTCTTCACGCCCTTGTCGCCGGACTCGATGGAGTCGAAGAGCACCGAGCTGCGGCACTTTCGCAGGTCCGAGCCGGCTATGGAATACAGGGCCGGCGCCTTGCCCGTGGCGGCCTGCCCGATCGCGTCCTTCGCCATGGCTGTCCTCGAGGCGAGGGCCTCCAGGCAGCCGTAGTTGCCGCAGCCGCAGGCCGCCCCGCCCTCGTGCAGGATCATGTGGCCGACCTCGCCGGCCGAGCCGGTAGCGCCGCGGTAGAGCTTGCCGTCTATGACGATGCCCCCGCCGATCCCAGTCCCGACGAAGACCCCGACCGCGTTCAGCTTGCCTCGCAGGGCGCCCGCCCTGAGCTCGCCGTAGACGCCGGCCTGCACGTCGTTCTCCAGGTATGCGGGGGCGCCGAACATGCCGGCGAGCTCCTGGCCCAGCTTATAGTCCTTGAAGCCCATATTTGGCGTATAGCGCACGATGCCCTTGGCCCTGTCCAGCGGCCCGGGGACCGAGACGCCGACCCCTCCCAGCGCGAGTCCCGGCCCGGCGGCCTCTATGACTCGGCGCACGGCCTCGGCCAGGGCGGCGACGACGGACGAGGCATTGGCCTCACGGGGCGTTTTCGCCTTCTCGGTGGCCAGGACCTTGAGCTTGGAGTCGAAGGCCACCGCGAGTATTTTCGTGCCGCCCAGGTCGACTCCGACGTAGATCCGCTCGTCCTTGGCCATCCTAGCTCTCCTTATATCCGGCTTATGGATCGATTATACGAATACCTTCGATAATACTCCACCTGCCGCCGCGGGCGGGGCATCCCGGGAGGTGGCCCCGGGCGTTCCTTGCGGAAGGGGCGAGTAGCGGTGTAAACTGGGGCCCCTATGACTCGCCGGCACCTGCGCCTCGCGACGGCCTCCTTCGGCCTCGCGGTCTTTCTCATCCTCGGCTCCTGCACTTCCCGCCTGGGCTGGGGCCTTGTGCTTTGGTCGGCTCCCGAGGGGCCTCTCCCGGCGGGCTCTATCGTGCCGGTCTATATAAAGTCGAATATCCAGAAGGTCTACGTCGTCGGCGTGCCCGGCCTCAAGGGCAAGGACCGGAACAAGAAGGTCGAGCTCCCGTTCTGGCAGGTCGAGCTCTACTCGACGCGCGGCAAGGCGGCGGCCCGCGTCAAGGCCATGGGCGAGAACGTCAGCCTCTATATGATCGCGGCGAAGGACGGCCTCCCGTTGCGCGAAAAGCCGTCGAACGGGACCGGGGTCAAGCGAGTCTACCGACTCCGCCAGGGCCAATCGGTCAAGGTGCTCCAGAAGGTCGAGGGCGAGGCCGTGAGCACGGGGAGCCAGGTCCTGCCCGGCGCCTGGTACGAAGTGCTCACCGACGACGGCACCAAGGGCTACATCTACAGCTTCGCCCTCCGCCTCTACGACGAGGCGAAAGAGGGCCCTCCCGTCCTCGCCTCCGCGAAGCAGGCCCTTTCCGGCCGGGTCGACCTCATCTTCTCCCGCTCGTGGCGGCCGGAGTTCTTCCAGGAGATGCTCGACGACTCCCGGATCGATCTCGACTACTTCAACCTCCGCTTCGGGGTATTCGTCGACGCGATACGCAGGCAGGTCAGGATCGAGCTCCCGGCCGCCTCGCAGGTCTTCAACTATTCGGGCGTCTCCGAGGCGGGCGGCCTCTACGTATTCGAGGGGACTCCGCTCAAGATCAAGATCGAGAGCGATACGCGCATGACCTGTTACTGGACGGGCGAGGACGCGGTTCCCGCTGCCGTCACGCCAGGCCAAGCCGCCTCTCCCGTCGACGAGGGCGCCGCGCAGCAGCCGGCGGACGACTCGGCCAGCGCCGCGGTCGAGGGATACTCGACGACCGGCTCCAGCGGCAGCGCGTCCTTCGCCGTCCTCACCTCCGAGCCGCGCGAGGCCATCCGCCTCGAGGCGCTGCGCCGCCAGAAGCTCCTCTCGGCCTTCGTGGACTCGGTCGGCGGCTCCTGGGCCTCGACGAAGGACGCTCCCGGCCTCGGCCTGCTCGCGCTGACCAAGAACGGCCGGTTTTCCTGGTCGGGCCGCGGCGAGGCCGCCGTCGCCCTCGTCCCCCCCGACTCCGGCGAGAACGGCGAGATCGCTTTCAGGCTCTTCCTCGATCCCGCCCTCGCCGCCTCCTGGAGCGGCTCCTTCTCGCTCCGCTTCGACCAGCTCGAGTCCGGGAAGCGCCCGAATAAATGGCTGGACTTCCTTTACAGGCGCAGCCCCGCGGGCCTCGTCCTGGCCCCGGCGGCGCCTCTCCCCGAGAGCCTCATCGTCCAGGACGCCGACCCCCGATCCGAGCCGATCGTCTTCGAGCCGGCGGCCCAGTAAGACATGGCCTTCGTCCAATTCACCGAGGTCGGCTTGGCCTTCGGCGCGCGCGACATCCTGAAAGGAGCCAGCATATTCCTGGCCGAGGGCACCCGCGCCGCCCTCGCCGGCCCCAACGGCGCGGGCAAGTCCACCCTAATGAAGATCGCGGCCGGCCTCGTAATGCCCGATACGGGGGAGCGCGCGATAACCAAGGGAGCGCGCATCTCCTACCTTCCCCAGACCGATGTCGTCGCGGGCGAGAATACCGTCTTCGAGGAGGCCGAGAAGGCCTACGGCTTCGCCGCCGACCTGCTAGGGCGGCAGGAGGAGATCGGCCGCCTCCTCGAGGCCTCGACCGCCGACGACGATTCGACCTCCCGGCTCCTCGAGGAGCACGCGCATATCCAGGACGCGGTCGAGGGCTCCGGGTACTGGCGGCGCAGGGACAGGGTCCGCGACGTGCTCATGGGCCTGGGCTTCCGCGAGCGCGACCTCGACCGGCCCGCCGGCGAGTTCTCGGGCGGCTGGCAGATGCGCGTGGCCCTCGCGAAGGTCCTCCTGGAGAACCCCGACGTCATGCTCCTCGACGAGCCGACCAACTACCTCGACATCGAGGCGCGCGGCTGGCTCGAGGAGTTCCTGTCCAAGTACGCCGGCGGCGTCCTGGTGGTATCGCACGACCGCTACTTCCTGGACACGACCGTGCGCGAGGTCTACGAGCTCTGGAACGGCAAGCTCTCGCGTTATCCCGGCAGCTACTCGGCATACGAAGCCAGGCGGGCGCAGGAGCTCGAGGCGACCTTCGTGGCCTGGGAGCGGCAGCAGGAGGAGGTCGCGAGGCTCGAGGACTTCATCCGCCGCTTCCGCTACCAGGCGACCAAGGCCTCCCTCGTGCAGAGCCGCGTCAAGCAGCTCGAGAAGATCGTCCCGATAGAGATACCCGAAGGGATGAAGAAAATACATTTCGGCTTCCCGCCCGCTCCCCATTCCGGCAAGGCGACTGTAAGGATCGAGGGTCTCCGGAAGGCCTACGGCGCGCATCGCGTCATCGAGGGCCTCGACCTGGAGATCGAGCGGGGGATGAAGGTGGCCTTCGTCGGGCCGAACGGTGCCGGCAAGTCCACCCTCATGCGCATCATCGCCGGCCTGGACCGCGAGTTCGAGGGGAGCTTGCGCTTCGGCTCCGGCGTCGAGGCCTCCTACTTCGCCCAGGATACGGCCGAGCGCATGGTCAGCGACCGCACGGTCGAGGAGGAGGCGGAAGCGCTCTGCCCGACCGACCTCCTGCCCAAGATACGCAACCTCCTGGGCGCCTTCCTTTTCCGGGGAGACGACGTAGAGAAGAGCGTGCGAGTCCTGTCCGGCGGGGAGCGTTCCCGCCTCGCCCTCCTCAAGATGCTCCTCCGTCCCGCCAACCTCCTCATACTCGACGAGCCCACCAACCATCTCGACCTGACCTCCAAGGACGTCCTCCTCGAGGCCCTGAAGTCCTTCGCGGGCACCGTCCTATTCGTCTCGCACGATAGGCTGTTCATCGAGGAGCTGGCCGATCGCGTGCTCGAGCTGGAGGACGGCGCGAGTCCCCGCTGGTATGTCGGGGATTACCGCTATTTCCTGGAGAAAAAGGCTTCCCTGGATGCCGGGGGCGATTCCGGGCCCCAGGCTTCTGCCCGTTCGGACGGGGGGGGCGGCGACGGGGCCCAGCCGAGGGGGGCGAGCTACGGCGAGGATAAGGCCCGGAAGGCCCGCTCGCGAAAGCTCCAGAAGAGGGAGGAGGAGATCCTGGCCCGGCTCGAGGCGATCGGCGCGCAGAAGGCCGCCGCCGAGCGCGAGATGAGCCTCCCCTCCAACTACTCCGACGGGGCCAGGATGAAGCGCCTCGCCGGCGGCGTCGAGGAGCTCGACCGCGAGGCTGCGGCGCTCAACGCGGAGTGGGAGCTCGTGGCGGGCGAGCTGGCCTCGGACGACTAGCCCGAGCACATTTTTTTTTACGATTGTGGACATTTCCCAAGCACCGGTCTATACTGACGTACAATTAACTGAGAAATCAGAGTTCAAGGAGCAGCCGTATGGAATCCAGGAACGGTCTCTTAACATTCGGCATCTTCGTCCTGCTTGCCGTCTTTACCTTCGTATTCTGCCTCGACGCCCTCGCCGTCCCCAACACGACCTACGGCGTGCTGGCCCTCATCGGCTATGTCGTGTGCATCGCCGCCTCCCTCTTCAACGGCTTTACCTCCAGGAAGAACGGAGAGGCTCTCGGCGTGTGGTTCAACAGCTATGGCGTGATCGTCTCCATCGTCTTCGTCTGGTACCTCACCCGCTGCGGCTCCGCCTTCAAGTGGTGGTAATCGTCCCTCTATCCGCCTAGGGCGAATAGGAAGGCCGCCGTTTCCCCAAGGGGGATCCGGCGGCCTTAGTCTTTTTGAGCCCTCGGCGGGCTTTGCTACTTCTTAGCCTTGGTCTTTTCGGCGATCGTCTCCAGCATCTTCTTGGAGAGGACGGCGAAGCGGGGAGGGAGGGTCCCGCCGTCGGGACCCGAGTAGCGCGCGAGCAGGTTCTCGAAGCCTTCCTTCGCCACGGCGTAATGGCCCTGCTTGTAGTCGATGAAGGCGATCTCGTAATCGGCGGTCGCCTTGTACAGAGGCTCGGAACCGAAGCGCTCGTTCAAGGCCTTGTAGTACGCGATGGCCGCGTCGTAGTTGTACGCGTCGGTCGATTCCTGGGCGCGTTGCACGAGCTCTCGGGCGCCCACGTCCTGGGGTATGACCTTCGGCGCCCCGGCGCACGCGACGAAAAGGGAGGCGGCGAGCGCCGCGGAGACGATGAATCTGGTTTTCATTGGGCCTTCCGTCAGGGTGTGTATAGCTCGTCGGTCGTGGGCAGGAGCTTCCGGAGGTCCTTCATGAACTCGTCGGCCTCGCCCATGTCCTCGTACGAGTCGCAGGATTCTATGCTTCGACGCGCGACCGTGAAGTACTTGTAGATCTTCTCGTCGCCCAGCTTCTTGCGCCATTTGCCCGCGTCGCAGCGAACGCGCAGGCGATAGCTGCCCTCGGCGTCCGCCGGGGCGGGAACCAGCTTGCAGTGGATGCAGTTGGCGCAAAAGACGCGCCCGGCAGCGTCGAGTCTTTCGGTTTCGGCCTGAACGACCGTGGGAGAGAGGTATTCGTAGCCTTCCATGCCCGCTTGCCTCCTCTTTACGCGATTATGCTATACTCTCGTCCGCGCGGTCAAGCGCGACAGTAATCGCGACGCGACAGTAGTCGCGGCGCTAGCCGACACAACCCGGAGAACTTGATGCTCGCGACGCTCATCAACGCCCTCGCCATAGTCGTGGGCTCGATAGTAGGCCTGCTGCTAAAAAAAGGCCTTTCCAAACGCTTCGAAACCGCCATTTTCACCGCTACCGGAATTACGACCATCGTGATCGGCATCCAGATGGCTTTGAAGACGACGCACATCCTCGCCTTCGCCCTCGCCCTCATCTTCGGCGGGCTCCTCGGCACTACAATCAAGATCGAGGACGCCGTCCTCCGCCTCGGCGAAAAGCTCAAGAACCGGTTCGCCCGCGGCGAGGAGAGCGGCAACTTCGCCCTCGGCTTCCTTACCGCGTCCGTCCTGTACTGCTCCGGCGCCATGGCCATCATCGGCTCCTTCAAGGCCGGCACCGAAGGCGATTACTCGATCCTCCTCACGAAAAGCATCCTCGACGGTGCCCTCTCGATCCTCTTCGCGAGCGCAATGGGCGCCGGAGTCGTTTTCTCGGCCCTCTCCGTCCTCGCCTACCAAGGTCTTCTCACCCTGGCCTCGATGTGGCTGAAACCCTACGTCACTCCGCTGATGCTCGCAGAACTCACCGGAATCGGCGGGGCCCTCGTACTGATGATCGGTTTCAGCCTCCTGGATATAAAGAAATTGAAGACCGGGGATTTCCTGCCTGCCCTCGTCTTCACCGTGCTCTTCGTGCTCGCCATGCCCTTTGTAACCTTCCTCTGAAGTCGAGGTTACATATGCGTCGGATGAGCAACGGTTTTGCATGGAGGAAACCAACCGTTTTTGCATCTATTGACATTTTTCTACGTTTTCTATAGATTCCTCCTACCACGTCGCAGGGTAGAGCAGTTGGCAGCTCGTCGGGCTCATAACCCGGAGGTCGCAGGTTCGAGTCCTGCCCCTGCTATAGGCTTCTGTACGGCACAACGTGTAGCATCAATCAGCGTAAAAACTGATGGAGCCTAACTTTAAGGCCCTGGAGAAATCCGGGGCCTTTGTTTTTTGGTTTGAAAGGTAAAAAGGGGGAGGACCAAAGCTCCGCCACGGTCGTAACCTAGGATTTTGCGCCTCGCCGAGCTCTCGCTCCGCTCCGCTCGGCTCGGAGGGTTCCCTCGCTACGAAGTCGTCGCACCGGGTCGGGGTCTGACCCACTACTGATTTTCTTTGACAGCCGCGGGTCGCTAGGATAGGATTCAAAAATCTCCAATTTATGACTCGAGATTCCGGTATTATATGAAAACAATTGAGATGTTCATGGCAGACGCGGGCTTTGCCCCCAACGATGCGCAACGTGATGCGATACTGCATGAAAGCGGCCCGCTCTACCTACCGGCTGGACCAGGTTCGGGCAAGACACGAGTCCTCCTCTGGCGAACCTTCAACCTAATCGTCTTCCAGGAAGTTAATCCCGCCTCCATTTTCCTGTCGACGTTCACACAGAAGGCAGCGAAGCAGCTCAAGGATGGCTTGCAGACCTTGTTGTCGTACGCGAGCGCGGATCGTTGCAGGCCCTACGAGATCAATGACATGTATGTGGGGACGATCCACTCGCTCTGCCAGAAGATGCTCCAGGATAGGCGCTTCTCGTCGTCGCGTGCTCGAGCTCGATCGCCTATCCTTATGGATGAGCTTTCGCAGTTCTTCTACCTGTATCAGGGCAAGGGTTATAAGGACGTAATTGAGCCTGAGCTGAAGAACGTTCCCAATCCGCAAATCCTTTGGACCGAGATCAACGCCTTCTTCGACAAAGAATCGGCATCGAAGTATGAAGCGATTACGCGCCTGATTACCTTTTTCAACCGGATCTCCGAGGAAGCGCCTGTTCTGGATGAATGGCGGGCAACATTCGCTCGGCTAGGACAGGAAAGCGGTCATCTGGGATACGTGAAGATGCTGAACCTGTACCAGGCGTACCGAACATCGCTTGCCGGCTCACCGAGGAGGAGCGACCTATCATCGCTGCAAGAGGAGACTCTCAATTACCTTCTGCGCTGCGATAGGTCGGGTGAAGTATTCAGTCATGTTATTATCGATGAATACCAGGACACGAACGCGGTACAAGAGCGCATTGTCTTCGCCTTGGCCAAGGGGAGCGGCAACCTCTGCGTTGTCGGCGATGACGATCAGGCACTCTATCGCTTCCGTGGCGCTACGGTAGAGAACTTCGTGCGATTCCCCGAGCGCTCGGAAAAGTTCCTGGGCAAAAAACCGAAAACGATACCGCTGATCGTGAACTATCGCTCTGAGAAGGATATCGTGACGCGTTATGCGCAATTTATCGAACAAATAGATTGGTCCACAGCGGAAGGGCAGTCAAGCTATCGAGTAAATAAAAACATAAGCGCCTTCAATTCGAACGAATACAAGAGCGTCTTCAGGAACGAAGGCGGGAGCTCGGATGAAACAGTACCCCGTGTGTTGGACTGCGTGAAAAGTCTTATAGAGGGCAAGGTTGTATCGGATCCGAATCAGATCGCCTTTCTTTTTTCGAGCCTGGGGACTGACTTGGTAAAGTCATTCAAGGCGGGGCTCGAGGCACGAGGTCTCAAAGTCTACGCGCCGCGGGCTGGGAGCTTTCTCGAGACGGACGAGGCTAAGGCTATCTTCGGTCTCTTCGCTCAGATCCTTGGAGAGTATAAACCGGGATTTAAGGGTCGCGAAATCGACAATTTTCAGGCTTGGCTTGTCGAATCCTTGGCCCTGGGCGAGCGAATAATGGCCGAAGATCCTTTGGCGCAGGCCTTCGTGTCACAAAAGCGAGACGAGATTAAGACGGCCAAGGGCGATCACGAGGCACTGATGGAGATCGTGGAGGCGGAGGCCTGGGAGCTGACCACGGAAGCCAGTGAATCGACGCTTAGGCGTCTGCTAGAGTCTACCAAACTTTCTACCGCTTGCCGAAAGACCCTATCCGGCAAGTCTATGAACGAGCTTCTCCGCAAGCGCAAGGCCGAGGGAAGGGCCCTTTCCATCCTCTATGTGGTATCGAGCGCCACAGCCCTGGATTGGACCCTCCTGGACCTCTTCTACCGCTTCTGCGGCTTCAAGGAAATCAAGGCAATCATCGAAGGAGCGAAAATCGATGAGGGGCCCTTGTATAACTTGGCACTCGTAGGCCGCTATGTGAATACCTATGCCGAGGAATTCAAGTCCATGGTGAGCGCTTTCGACTTGCGCGAGAAGCACCTGGTCAATTCTTTCTTCGGTTCCTATCTCTTCACCCTGTTCCGCCGGGGCGAAAGCGAGTTCGAGAACGATGAGAATCCATTCCCGAAAGGGAGGATCCCATTCCTAACCATCCATCAATCCAAGGGGCTGGAATTCCCCGTAGTCGTACTCGGAGCGCTCAAGAAAATCGAGCGTCAGTCCACGATAGACAAGCTTCTTGAACCTGTGCTTGAGGATAAGGAGCCACTCGAGCTACAACCCCGCTTCGACGCGATGCGCAAGTTTTATGTGGCTATGAGCCGTGCCCAAAAACTACTAATCGTCCATGACTGCTCCTACCAGGTCTCGAGCGAGTTCAAGAAATTCGTCGCGAGCCTTCCTGTCTTGAGCGAACTGGACATCGATAGCCTGAAGGCCAAGGAGAAACACGAAGAGCCACTGCCTAAAGCCTACTCCTTCACTGGCGACTTTAATTTCTATCGCCAATGTCCCATGCAATACCAGATTTTTAAGAAGTTCGCCTTCCCGCCCTCTCGGTCCCAGACCATGGCCTTCGGATCCCTCGTGCATCAAACTCTCGACGACCTGCACGAGCACTTGATAGCCAGAAAGGTGTCCCATAATGGCTGATAGCAGTCTGAAAGAAGATCTTGACGTCGAAATCGAAGCCTTCCTCGAGGAACGCTTCGCGGACAACCTAAGTGTCCTTGAAGCGGAAGGACAGCTACGCCTCAATGCCTTCGTTCGCGAGCAAGCTCTTCTCCAGGTCAAGCTCTACTGGGTAAAGCTCAAGGATCTGGCCTTGCGAGTAACTCAATCAGAGGTGCCAATCTCCCTCTCGAACTTAAAGACCAAGGAAGGGCGCAGCTACACAATCCAGGGTGTCGCCGACGTCATCGAAGAGGGCGACAAGAACGTCCTCTATGACATCAAGACCCACGACCCGGACTTTGTACGGAATAATATAAAGCGCTACGAAGCCCAGCTCAACATCTACGCCAAGGTTTGGTCCGAGCGAAGCGGCGAAAGGATCGATAGCACGGCTGTCATTGCTACCCCTGTGCCAGGGAAACTACGCTATGCTCTACAAGACGGATCCCCTGAGAAGATCAATCGCGCCATCGAAGAGTGGGACCCGATTATCCCAATAACAAACGATGACAGCGGCGTACAGACTACCTTGGAGGAATTCGGAAAAACAGTCGACGCAATAGAATCCTGTTGCTTTGATCCAGCACCGCTTGCCGAACTCGAAGCCAGTTTTTCCGGATCATCGACTTTCGGTCGTCAAATATGCCGTAACTGCGACATCCGTTTTGCCTGCGATAGTTATCGAGAGTACGCGCTGAGGCAGCGGAAGCTTTCCACCGACGATCTCCTTGGCCTGCTGCGAGAGCTGGGTGATGAAAAGGATGCCCAGGCTTTTAAGACTCTTTCTTTCGCCGAGGATGAAGATAAGGCATTCGAGAAACCGGCCGAGGAGTAATCGTTATGGTTGAAAAGATACGTCCCAGTTTCGTCGTTAAGGATGATCGCCTCGCGAAACTGAAGGAGATAATGCCGGAGGCAGTCGCGGACGGCTCCATCCACTGGGAGAGCTTGAAAGAAGCCCTTGCGGAGTTCCTGGAAGACACGGAGCAGGAACACTTCGGTTTATCGTGGGCCGGCAAACGCGAAGCCAAGAAAATGGCCTTCGTACCGCCTAAGGCTACCCTGCGGGTAAAGAAGGGTGAAGGCATCAATGAGGATACTACTGGGAACCTCATCATCGAGGGAGATAATCTGGAAGTGCTCAAGCTCCTCCAGAAATCTTACTTCCAATCGATAAAGATGATCTATATCGATCCGCCTTACAACACCGGGAACGACTTCGTCTATAACGACAACTTTACCGATACGATAGAGGACTACCTACGCAAGACAGGCCAGCTCGACACTGATGGGAAGCCCTTAGCCACCAATCCCCGTACTAGCGGCCGCTACCACTCCAACTGGCTTTCGATGATGTATCCGCGGCTATCTCTGGCCAAGAATCTTCTTCGGGATGATGGAGTGATTTTCGTTAGTATTGACGACAATGAAGCGCATCACCTTAGGCAGATAATGGATGAGTTATTTGGGGAAGAAAACTTTATAGCAAATATTTCGTGGGAGAAGAGATACACTCGAAGCAATAATGCAAAAATGTTCTATTCGTTGGTAGATAAAATCCTTCTTTATCGCCGATCTCCTGCTCTTACCACAATAAAGGAAGAGAGAACAGAAAAAAGTAATGCGAACTTTTCTAATCCAGATAATGATCCTAGAGGTAAATGGGCTAGTTCTTCTTATGTGAATCCAGCAACAAAATTCGAACGTCCCAATCTCGTCTACACAATTACTTCACCTGATGGGCGGATAATAAATCACCCCACGCATGCATGGAAATACTCATTTGAAGAACACCAAAGACATGTTTCTGAGGAATTACTTTACTGGGGTCTAGATGGTGCAGCTGTTTATCCAAGATTAAAGACGCATGTTGAAAATGCAAATGATGGAATAGTTCCCATAGATCTATGGAAATATACTGAGGTTGGTACAACTGATGATGGAGGAAATATAATAAAGGATCTATTTGGTGATAGTGTTTTTGACACGCCAAAACCACCAAGCTTAATAAAGCATATGCTGCAAATCTCCACTTCTATAAAACCTGATATTTCTACTTCTTCACTCACGTATTCATCGTCAGACCTCATACTCGACTTCTTTGCTGGTTCAGGAACGACTGCCCAAGCGGTGCTTGAACTCAATGAAGAAGATGGAGGCGACCGCAAATTTATACTCGTGCAGATTCCCGAACCCACAGGCAGAACTGACTACCCCACGATAGCCGACATCACCAAGGAGCGAGTGCGCAGAGTGATCGCCAAGCTAGCTGAGGCGCAGGTCGAAGAACACAAGGATGAGAAGAAAAAAAAGGCCAGCACGGAGCTCTTTGTCGCCGAGAGCGCCACCTACGCCGCGGGAAAGGCTAGGACACAAGACCGCGGCTTCCGCGTCCTCGAGCTGGCCGAGTCGAACTTGAAGACCTGGGACCCAGCAAAGGCTACGGACCTTTCGAGCCTCGAAAAAGAGCTCGAGCTCTTCACCGATCCCCTAAAGCCTGGCTGGAAGAAAGAAGACCTCCTCGTCGAGATTCTTCTCTGGGAGGGCTTCTCGCTCACGAGTGCTCTAGAGAAGAAGAAGGCGGGGGCCAACAACTTTGTCAGCGTCACCGATGAAGGAATGAGCTTCCGACTCTGGGTCTGTATGGACGAGAAGCTATCGTTCACGCAAAAGGATCTTGCGACCCTCGGCATCGGAAGCGAGGACGTAGTGGTCTTCCTGGACTCGAGCCTCACGGATGCCCTCAAGTCCAAGCTGGCCGATATGCTCAGGCTAAAGGTAGTCTGAGCATGAAGCTTCAGTTCGAAGCCAACCTTCCGCACCAGAGCAAGCCTGTAGATGCCATCCTTGAGCTCTTCGAGGACTTTGCCCAGGATGAAGAGGACTTCTCGCTGACGAGCGAGATCAAGCCCAATCTCTCCGAAGGCGCGTACCTGGATTGGGAGGATGTCGAGGAGCGCTACCTCGAGATAAGTCGCGATGTGTCGGGTAACGACGCCCAGACGAAACTCGAGTTCGACTCAGGCTACCCCTTGGAGATCGCGGGTACCACGCATGTCGAATACCCGAGCTTTACTATCGAGATGGAAACGGGCACGGGTAAAACCTATGTCTATCTCAAGACTCTTTACGGGCTCTATCGAAACTGCAATTTCCGTAAGTTTATTATAGTCGTACCGAGTAGAGCCATCTACGAAGGCGTGCTCAAGTCCTTCGACGACACCAAGGCCCACTTCGATAGCATCTACGACAAGCCGAACTTCACCCTTGTGCCCTTCGACAAGGCGGGCTCGGGAGCAGCCAAGGCCTTCGCCGAAGCCAACAATCCAGTAATTCTCCTCCTCACGCTGGATTCCTTCAATAAGGCGAGCAACAGGATCTTTAAAACGGGAGACACGCCAGGCACAAGCCTCCGCCCCTTCGAGTTCATCGCGGCGACGAGGCCAATCCTAGTACTCGACGAGCCACAGAACATGGTCAGCGAGAAGTCGAAGCAAGCTCTACGCTGCTTCGATCCCCTCTTCGCCCTGCGCTACTCGGCAACTCACCGCGAAGTCATCAATCCCGTGTACAAGCTCTCTCCCTTCGAAGCTTATCGCGACGGGCTGGTGAAGAAGATCCAGGTCTTTGGCTTTTCCGAGTTCGAGGATTTAAGCTTCGGCGAGCTCGAACTTATCAAGATCGATGCTGGCGGGAAGAAAGCAACGCTGCGAGGCTACAAGTACGACAACGGACTATTCCGCTTCTCGGACGCAATCACCGTTAGGACGGGAGACGACATCTCTGAGCACACTAAGAATAGCCACCACGCCGGCCTCACAGTAACCAACATCGACCGGGGCATGAATGGAATCAGCTTAAGCAATGAGCAGGTGTTAAGCCTCGATTTCTCCGTGAAGAAGTCCAAGCAGGACATGTTTCGCGCCCAATTGCGCGAGACGATCCGCGCCCACATCAATAGGCAGGACAGACTCATCTCGAGGGGAGTTAAGGTGCTTTCGCTCATCTTCATTGACAGAGTGGCCAATTACCAACCCTCTGATGGATTCATCCGAAGGATCTTCGAGGAGGAGTTCGAGTCGTTAAAAACCCTCTCTCCCATCCTCTCGAAGCTCAAGGCTGAGGATGTGCATCGCGGCTATTTCGCCAAGAAGCCGGGGACGAAGGCCAATGAAGATGAATACTTCGATACGATAACGGGAGCCGATCAGAAAGAGGCAGAAAAGGCAGCATACGAACTGATCATGCGCAAGAAGGAGATTCTCCTCTCCTTCCCCGCCCCCGGCGATCCTGAAGACATATACGCCGAGAAGCAGGTCTCCTTTATCTTCGCTCACTCGGCGTTGAAAGAGGGCTGGGACAATCCCAACGTGTTCCAGATCTGCACCTTAAGTACAAGCGTATCGGAGATAAAGAAACGCCAAGAGATCGGGCGCGGCCTTCGCCTGCCCGTCGACCAATCTGGGGACCGTCTCAAGGGCTTGGATGAGTCGGTACTTACGGTAGTGGCCAATGAGAGCTACGAAAATTATGTGAAAACATTACAGACCGAATACGAGGAAGACGGGAGCCTGGATAGTCCACGTATCGGCAACGCTCGTAAGGAGCCTGTGGAACGCAATCAGGCTGTCTTTGTTTCAGGCGCCTTTCAGGAGTTTTGGAATCGGTTGGTGAGGAGCGTCGACTACGACATTAAAGTCGATAGCCGGGCTTTCATTCGAGAGGCGGTCGCCTACATCAACGATCACGTTAATTTTCCCGAGCCGCGGCTCTACTCGAAAAAGGGTCGATTTGGCATCGATCAGATCACTATCGAGCTTCTTGGTATCAACCCTGATGAGGCTCCCACCGCACGCCTAAAGGTGAGCATCGAGGATACGACCGAGAATGAGCTAGTCGAGCGTTCGTACTCGCTCAAGGCTGTACCCGTAGGAATTCCATTTTCTCATTTCATTTCGGACTCGATCTTTCGCGCCTTTATGATCGTGAGGGTAGACCCTGGCCAGGCCTGTGTCGAGTTCGCCGACAAGCGCAAGCTGTTCATCGGCGAGTCCACGCGCTATCAGGTGGCAGCCGAAAGGGCCAGTGAGTCGAGGCCTGTCGACCTCGCGGACCTGAACTTTGCAGTCCCAAATTTCCTCGAGAAAATAAGCATGGAGCTTGGCCTTACGAAAAGGACAGTGCTCGAAGTCTTCAAAGGTATTCATCCCGTTAAGAAGCGCGCCGTCACAAAGAACCCAGAGGGCTTTATCAACGAGTTCTTCAAAGCCCTTCGCCTGGTCTACGCCGATCACATAGCGGAACAGCTGGAGTTCCATCTCGGCTCGGCGATGGGAGGAGCGTTATCGCCAAGGCGGAAGAGCGAGTACACCCTCGACGCTCCTATTGAAGAGTTTTTCCCGAAGAGCAAAGACTTCGCCGGAACCGAGCTCGCAGATGTCGACTCCCGCTTCATGTACAAGAAAGTTCAGATCGACTCGGATGTCGAGAAGAACTTCATCCAAGAAGTCGTCATGCAGGACCCGAGGGTAGTGCTCTACTTCAAGTTCCCTTTGAAATTCAAGCTCTTCCTGCCATCCATCATCGGCAACTACAACCCGGATTGGGGCATCATCCGTAAGGACCAGGACGGGGGCCAGACTCTGCACCTCGTCCGCGAGACGAAGGGCCAAGAAGATGTCCGCAAGCTGCGCTTCGACCACGAGAAGCGGAAGATCGTGTGCGCGAGAAAATACTTTAAGGCGATTGATGTCGACTATCGGCCAATAGCCGCGACGACGGTGGATTGGTGGAAGTCGGAATAAAATCCGAGTGATAAAGCAGCAATGAGTTCGATTTTCTCGACTTTGCCGCCCAATTTCTTCTCGCCCCTGGCGAGTCCACCTCAAGACGGTTTATAGCCTGGACCCACGAAAGGAACATCGACCAATTTCTGATTCAGCCTGGGCGTCCCATGCAGAATGGAATGGTCGAAAGCCTCAATGGCAAGACACGAGACGAATTCCTCAATGAGCAATGGTTCTATACGCTGAAAGATGCCCAAGAACAATCGCGTCGGTTCAAGGAAGAGTTCAACACGGAACGGGAGCACTCGGCGTTGGCGGGCTTGACCCCGTTCGAATTCAAACTGAAAATGACCCCGACCATCTCACGCTTGGTGGGTTAGGAATGGGGGTCAGGTCACCCTCGTCTACGCGGGAGAGCGAGAATTGAGCTGGAAAGGGATGGCGCTTGTATCGTGGGACGCCGTGAGTAGCGTTGTAGGGAGTTTGTAGAATTTCCCTGCGATCGCGGTAGCATATGTGTAGAACTAAGTAAGGTTCTAGTACTTCCCCTGCTATAGGCTTCTGTGCGGCACAACGTGTAGCATCAATCAGCGTAAAAACTGATGGAGCCTAACTTTAAGGCCCTGGAGAAATCCGAGGCCTTTGTTTTTTGACACTTCCGCAGAAACCGCTGCCAGGCCTTCCACCCCTTCTAGTCATTCGCCCTCAAGGTAATCCAGGAAGGCGCTTACCTTTTCGTGGACGAAGAAGTCGCGCTTCCGGGGCCGAGTGCGGAGGAGAAGACCATCGAGTCGCATGACTCGCGAGATCGCGACATAGGCCTGGCCGCCTGCGAAGGCTCCCTGGGAGAGGTCCACGAAGACTTTTTCGAGCGTTCGGCCTTGCGCTCGGTGAATGGTGATGGCCCAGCCGAGTACGAAGGGGAATTGCCTATATTCGTCCGTTGTCTCTTCCTCGAGCTGGCCTGAACGGAACGCAAAACGAACTTTTTTCCAGACATAGGGCTCGACGCGGAACTCGCCCGACTCATCCCGGAGGATGACGGCCTCGTCCTCGAGTCCTGTGACCGTTGCCAGGGTTCCATTGGACCATCGGCGACCGGGATCGTTTACCGTGAGCATGACGCGGGCGCCGATCTTGAGCCCTAGCTCGCGCGGAACGGGGAGTTCCTCGTCATCGAAGGCCTTCGCGAAGTGCCCGGAGGCGACTGCGGCGTAGCTGCGGGCAGGGCCCGGCAGGGCGTCGAGGCGGTAGCGGTTCAGGCTCCTGGCTTCGTCTTTTTTCGCCGTCAGGATGAGGTAGTCCGGAGGCGACTTCTTGCCCTCTGGGAGGACCCGCGACTGGAGGAGGTCGAGGTCGGCCTCGGTGACCATGCCGGAACGGCAGCGGTCGAGGGTGGCGAGGAAGTCCGCCTCGTTCTGGCGGAAGACCCGGGTGAACTCGACCCGCCTAATCTTGCGTGCCCGCGTGCGGAGGACCTGGGACGAGAAAAAGAAGGGACTCTTGTAGCGATCCTTGAAGCGCTCGCCTGCGAGGGAATATGAATCGGGCTCGATCGGCGGAAGCTGATATGGGTCGCCGAAAAGCACGAGACGCGCCCCCCCGAAAGAGAGGCGCGGCTGTCTCTTCGCCTTGCGCATCCGTCGATCCATCTCATCGAGGATATCCGCGCGAACCATGGAGATTTCGTCGAGGACGATCGTCTCGACGATCGCGAGGAGGGGGTAGAGGCGAGCTTCCCGATCGGGATCGAGAGCGGTCTCGAGATGGGCCTTTTCGGCGGGGTCGATCCAGAAGAAGCTGTGGATGGTCTGCCCGCCGATGGTGAGGGCCGCCACGGCGGTCGGGGCAAGATAGACCGCGTTCTGTAGCCGAATTTTAGCCTTGAGATACTGGAGGAAGGTCGACTTTCCCGTACCGGCTCGCCCGGAAATCCAAATGAAGCGCTCTTTCTCGTCCTCCAGCAGGGCGATAGCCGTCTTCATCTCCTCGGTCAGGATAATCGAATCCACGGAGGCCTCACACGATCTTGATAGTCAGCTTCGGCTGATTTCCGCCCGGATAGCCGAAGGAAAGGTTTAGGATAGCATGAACTCGGTGCTTCAGTCCGCCGCATACCTTCTCGATTTGCGTATCTCAAGTCCTATTAAGCCCTTCCGATAGGGAACCCAGCCTACCCACATTGGCCAATGCATATCTAGCGGAATCTCGTCCACCCTCGCAGTATCCATACGCTTCGATCGATAAAACCGGAGGAATTGTCGAGTCGAATTATCCTCACGGCATGAGTCCAATAGGTCGATTTTCGGACTCGCGGCGGCGCTTCTCGCCTGTCCGCCGAGCTGCGCACTAGGTGGCGGGGCTCACCGTCACAATGGGAATGAGGCAGGCGACAGGGGAAAGGCTACGAGACTTCGCCTCCACTTCCCTCGACAGGAGCAGCTCGCCGCGGTTGGTCGTCACCGAGCCCGTGATCGAGCCGCCCGTGACGGGAATCCGCTTGCCGTCCCTATGGATATAGGCCAGCCTGATCTCGCCGCCGAAATCGCCGGTAGTCGTGTCGACGAAGAAGTCCGAGAAGGTCACCGCCTCGATATGGGGCATGGAGCGCAGTTCCTTTTCCGCCAGGCTCCCGGGGGCGAGTACGAACAGGGGAAGGATGCCGGTCGCGGGAAGGTTCAGGTAGTGGGCGTATTTTACCGACGTCACGAGGCGAACGACGCGGCCGGCCTCGATGCATTTCATGCCTTTGAGAAGGAAGCCCGAGCCGTCGTAGGGCGCCCCGTTGGGGCAGCCCTTCGCCAAGGGAACGGCGCTGAGCTCGACGCGGTCTCCCGTGCCGCCCTCCTTGCCGACCTGGTCGCCTAGATTGAAGTTCGAGAACTTCTCGTAGACGGCGTGACCGTCGAGGTTATCGAGATAATAGCCGTATACCTGTTCCGCCAGCTCTCCCGAAAGAAGGAGGGGAAGGCCGGCGCAGTCGGGTGTCGCCACGGCGACGAGCCGGTCGCGCGCGGCTACGAGCTGCCTGCGGACGGTCTCCGAGAGCCGCTCCGTGTCGGGTTCCGAGAACTCGAACTCGCTGTACAGCTCGATCTCGCCGCTGCCCCTGCCGGCGTTGACGATGAACTCGCCGTTGCCCCGCCAGAGGCTCCAATCGACGTCGACTCCCCTCGAATTGACGATGCGCGTGGAGACCTTCCTCAGGAAGAGTTCGAGGGAGTTGATGGTCGCGCCGTCCAGGCCGTCATGGGCGTAGAGCGCAGCGCGGACGCGCTCCATGCCTTCCCCCCTGGGAAGGCTGTCGAAGCCGCTGGATATCCTCGCGGGAGCCTCGGACGAGGGCTCGGTCAGGGGATACCAGGGGTTATCCATCGCGGCCGCCGTCGCCGCCGCCCTGCGGAGGATCGACGCGATTTCCGCGTCCCCTGCCCCGCTCTGGATCTTCACGGCGCACTCGCCGCGGGTTTTCGCGGGGACGACACTGCCCTCGGAATATACCGAGACATCGTAGGAAGCCGTCGTTACCGACCGCGCGGTATCGAGGGTTTTGCCGATGAAATACCACTCGAGGCCGTCGTTCCGCTTCTCGACAATCTTCCAGTCCTCCGCGCCAGCGGCCTTCAATCCCGATACTATTCGTTCGATCATCATCCCAACCTCATCCTCGTCTTGATGTAGGGGCCGCCCGCGGACACCTTCACGTATTCCTTGTGTCCCTTGCCGCAGTAGCCCGATCCATGGAGCTCGAAATCGCCGGAGATCATGCTGATGTCGGAGAGGACCTGGGGGACGTAGCCCGCGCAGACGACCGGGCCCGCCACCTTGCCTGTGAGCTTTCCGTCCCGGATCTCGCGGGCCAGCGAGAGCACGAGCTGGATGCCCCAGTTCTTCGGATCCTCCATTCCGGAGTTCATCTTCGCGAGCAGGTAGCCGTGCTTCACCGATGCCATCATGTCCTCGAGCCTGTCCTTGCCGCTCTGGATGTAGGTGTTGGTCATGCGCGCGTAGGCCTTGTGGTCGAAGGCCTGCCTGCGCCCGTTGCCCGTGGGCTCGGTACCCAGGGCCAGCGCGGACTGGATGTCCGAGATGCCGGCGACGAGGACACCGTCCTTGATGATGAGGGTCCTCGTGGCGAAGCTTCCCTCGTCGTCGAAGAGATAGCTGCCGCACTGCTCGGCGCCCTGGGCGCCGTCGTACATGTCCACGATCTCGCTCGCGACGCGCTTGCCCAGGTAGTCCTTGGCGAGGGCGCGTCCCTTGACGAACATATCGGTCTCGACGCCATGGCCGAAGGCCTCGTGCGCGATGAGCCCCGTTATGTCCGGGGTCGCGATTACCTCATACTCTCCCGGCGCGATCTTTTCCGCCCCTAGCAGCTCGATAGTCTCCTTCGCGAAGGGCTGGGCGCAGGGCGCCATTTCTTCCAGCATCTCGAGGCCCTTGAGCCCTGAGAAGGCCTCGTAGTTCTCCTTGGTCAGCTCGCCCCGCCGGGCTACGGCGACTACGTAGGCCTGTCCCCAGATAAAGGACTGCTCCAGGTCGCGCCTGGGTGAAATGAAGACCTTGGACACGCGCATATACTCGAGGGCAGCGCGGGCGAACACGATCTCGGGGCTGGTTTCGGCTACGGTCTTCCTTACGGCGTCGAGCCGGTCGAGAATGGTCTCGGGATCGGCGGAGAAAGGATCCACGGCCACCTTGGCGAACCAGGAGGCCCGGGCAGCCTCGTCGGGCAGGGAGGGATAGGATCTGGCTCCGCCCGCGGAGTCGAATAGGCCGTTCAGCCTCGCGGCGACGTGAGAGGCGAGGTTACCCTCCGGCAGCTCGCTGAGCGCGTACTCGACGATCCGGCCGTCCTTCTGTGCGCGGAAGACGAAACCGCGCTCGCTCCACTGCGAGTCGTCGACCCGGCGCTCGCGCGCCGTCACGCCGAAGGAAATGCCTTTGGAGTCGGTGCCGAGGACGGAGATATAGCCGTAGCTTTTCTCGAGCGCTGCTATCGCCGATCGGAGCCTCGGTTTGCACTGATTGAGCCGCTCGCTCGCTTCGCATTCATGCATTGGAACCTCGCTTATTCGGGCATTGTAGGGTCAAGTCCACGGATCAGAAACCCCCTAGCCTGCTGGACAACGCGAAGTACGCTTAGCTCGATACGGAAGGCCAAGGAGACTTCGAATGGCTGCGCGAGGACTTCGAAACCCGATGCCGATGATGCTTTTCGCCGGCATTCTCGTGGCCCGCGCCGGCGCCCAGACCGGGCTATCCTGAGCGGCTGCGATTAGGGTAACGGGATGGGACAGGATCGAGCTCGCCCTCGGCCGGAATTTCGCCAAGACCTACCGCTGGGAGCTCGCGAAGGTTTCCCGCGAAATCAGGAACCAAAGGTGAGATGAGCCGGACCCTGCGATCTGGAGTTGGAGACGAGGGAATCTCCCAAGGCCGGCAAGAATGGCGTCGACCTGGGCAATCCCTGGAAATGCTCCTTTCGATGAATCTGGCTGAATTTCAATGCATGGGCGCATATCGCTGGCGCATCAGATTTCGCAATAAGCTCTTTACCGGCGCCTGCGGGACGTACGCTGGTTGGGAGGATGAACAGCTACGATTCCTCGGCAGCTTCATTCGACGTATGCGCCGGCGCGAGGAGCCGATATTCCTCTAGATCCCTTTCCCAGGCTGCGGAGACCGAATGGGGATAGTCCCATTCAGCCAATTCGGAGAGGCTTCAATCGCCTTACGACGATAGCATCCTCGGGGCAAACCTCGTGGCAGCAGTAGCACCGGATGCATTTATCGTAATCGACTTCGATCCGCTTTTTCGCCTTACCCCTGGCGTCGGGCACAAGCTCGAGCGCCTTCTGGGGACAGATGGTAACGCAAGCGTTGCAAGCGATGCAGGCTTGCCTGGAAAAGAAGGGCCGTCCGACAAATAGGTTCCGCAACGCGGGGGGGATCCTGCGCTCGCCCGCGTTTCCGCGAGGGACCTGCTTCCAGTCCTTGATTTGTATATCGTCGGGCTTCGTCCCGATTATCTCTATGTCTTCATCCGAGCCTATCCACGCGCCGCGACCGAGCGCATCCTCGAGGTTCGCGACTAGATTGGGATCGAGGCCGATAATTCGGCACGCGGTCCTGTCGAGGGCCAACGGGTCTCGGGAGGCGAGGAGCGCCCCGATCTTCCGTGGTGCGCCGGAACCAGGGCCTGGTCCCTCCATGCCGACGATCGCATCCATCAGCGAGAAATCGCTCCTGAGCGCCATGTTGAGGTCCGTAATCATCTGGCCGAAAAATCGCCGGTCGGGGAAGCGCATATGGAATTGAGGCTTTTGCAGGCCCGGCACGCAGCCGAACAGGTTCTTCATCGCGCCTGTGAAGTACAGAAGGGTGTGGTTCTTTAGCTTGCACAAGGACACAAGGACATCTGCTTTCACGGCCTCGCGCGCAATGATGAAGTTCTTGACCACCTTCCCTTCGGGGTTGTCCACCGGGACTCCGTCGGAGAAATCCACCCACTCGGCACCCTCCTCCAAGGCCGCATCGAGGAGGCCGCTCTTGCGGAATGTCGAAGTTCCCACTTGGAACCCCGGCGAATCTCCGACAAGAATACGGGCTGCGCCATGCTCCCGCGCGTATACGATAGCGGCGCGGAGCACATGGGGGTGTGTGCATACCGCGGTATCCGGTTCGGCGCCTCTAAGGATGTTGGGTTTGAGGAGGACTGTCTTCCCATCGACATCCGGAAACCCAGCATCGTCGCAGCTCTGCTTTACGGCGACCTTAACGGCTTCAAGCTCATATTCCGGACACCGGGTGATCGCTACCTTGGCTTGCATGGGCTATATGATAGCCTCTAGGAAGAATTGAGTAAACCTGGCATTCATGCCTTGCAAGAACCACATCAAGGAAAGGATCATTGAGTGACTTACCTGTGTTCACTAACGCTCGCTTCGCTCCCATTCGGCCGTGAACGCCTCTTAATGCACATCACGATAATCCGGCTACGACCCCAAAGGCATAGTTTTGATGAATAAGCGTTTCAATGATTGGGTATTGCACGATTCAACAGTAACTTTTGGGCTATGCGTTGGAGGCTCTATGGAACAGTAAATCTATAACTATATTAAGCATTACGCCAGGAAATGCCCGAGAATAACGAATATCTCCGATGGGGTTCTTGCTCAGAAAAGAAATGACACCGTCTATGAGACCTGCCAACGGTGCGAGAACACGAAAAATGCTGGAATGAAGGCCCTGTAAATCAACCAGGCATTTACCTTTTAATAATCGAAGGAATATGTTGCATGGCTACGTCAGTTAAACATTTTCCATCTTTTCAAGAACTGTAGAGTAATAGACGGACTTGATATTCCAGAAACCGAGCATATTTCCCTAGGTATTTGCAAGATATGCAGTGCCCGAAAACTACGAGATGAAGTAAAAGCCAAACTATTGAACTGATCATGGACGCCGCCCAATCTACTGTATGTCTGACTAAACAATAATAAGGCGGGGATGGTCAGGTCCTCGCCCCCATACTACGGAATCTGCCGGGGCGGATATTCACGGAAGGGAAAGGAATTCCGCCGATTCCGTAGACAGCCCTCGACCCAAATTTCAAGCATTTCGAAAACGGATACGCCCATCATCAAGCATCGAAACGATGCTTCCGAAAAATGAAAGTCGGCGATTGCAAGAAATAACGAAAGATGTTTGACTAATGCCTGAAATACCCAAATCTTATAGCGATACTGTGGAATGGGAGCATGCATGACTAATCGCGGGAAACTGCTATTTATCGCGCTTTCGCTCATCTGGGGCATTCCCTACCTGCTCATCAAAGTCGCGATGAGCGAACTTGCCCCAGCGAGCTTAGTGTTTCTCCGTACGGCGATCGGCGCCATCCTTCTGCTTCCTTTCGCGTTGGCTCGCCGTAAGCTGCGTGATCTGTTGCCGCACTGGCGCGCGCTGCTGTTATACACCGCGGTTGAGTTGGCGGTACCCTGGGTCCTGCTTTCGGATGCCGAAAGAAGGGTGACAAGCTCCCTGGCCGGCCTCATGGTGGCTTCGGTCCCGCTCGTCGGCGCCGTACTAGCGCGCTTGGGCGGCGGCACGGACAAACTCGGCGGCAAGCAAGTGTCGGGGCTTTTGGTGGGACTGGCGGGCGTAGTCGTCCTGCTTGGCTTCAATATCGGGGCCGGAGACATCCTGGCGTTAGGGGAGATCGTCGTGGTCGTGATCGGCTATGCCCTTGGGCCGATGATCATCTCGCGGAGGCTTTCGGGCCTTCCCACTCTCGACGTGGTAACGGTCTCGCTCCTGGCTTGCGCTTTTATTTACGCTCCATTTGGTATCGCGCAACTTCCTCGGGCTATGCCCTCGGCCGCTGTCGTGGGGGCGGTCATCGGCCTTGGTGTGATTTGCACCGCTGTGGCCTTCATCGTCTTCTTCAAGCTCATCGCCGAGATTGGGCCGACGCGGGCGACGGTGGTCACATACCTGAATCCTGCCGTAGCGGTGGCCGCCGGTGTCGCATTGCTGGGGGAGCCGTTCACCGCGGCGACGGCCGTCGGCTTCGTCTTGATCATCGGAGGGGCGTTGTTTGCCACGGGAGCGCTCAGTCGAAAAACGCCGTAGGTAGTATTCGAACTGGGCACGATGAATGGGCGGCGAATATCTCGAGCAAGCGATAGGGCTTCGCTTATTGAGCATTCTTGAGGTCGAGGTATCGTGACCACGAGTACTTCGGCGTCCAGCCAAAATCGGACATTGCATTCTCACAGCAAATAATCGATCGATACGGTGCTTCCTCGTATTTTTCTCGGTTTTTCCAAGTAATACCAGGATGGAGGAGCTTGGCGAGCTCGAGACTGGTCCTGCCCGAGGTGGTAATGTCATTAGCTGAAACCAGGTAATGTTCGAAGGCGCGGCCCCGGCCTTGGAGATTCTCTGCCAACGGATTGGCGCTCTGGGACTCGGATCCCTCCGTCGCAACCGCAAGATGGAGTACAGCGTCGCATCCCGAAATGGAGGATTTGATTTGAGGAAGATCCAATAGGTCACGGCCATCTTTTTTGTCGAAGCCGATATGGGCGACCCCTCTATGCCTTAGCATTTCGGAAAAATATTCGCCGACGCTCCCTTCGGAACCCGTAAGAAATAGTTTCACCATTTCCCCCTGGGCTAGGATTCAGGCCGGGTCAGACTTTGATCCCGCGCAGTTCCCGCAGGCTCGCGAGCCAGAAGCAGAGAACGAGGAAGCCGAGCGTCGAGAGGGCATAGGCGAACCAGAGAGGGAGGGCTCGCACGAGCGCGGCGCCCGCCAGATAGCCGACTGGCACGGATAACGAGGACATGGAGCCGAAGAAGCCCCAGAATCGGCCTCGGAATTCATCGGCCGTGCGATTTTGGAGGATGATCGTTATAGGAACGTTGAAGAAGGTAGTGGCGAAACCGAGGAGGAAGCTGATGAAGACGCACAGATACGTGATGCCCCAGTTCCCGAAGCTCGCCCGAAACGGCGCCCCGAGGGGCGTGAAGAGGACCGCGATGGCGAATGCCTGGCAGGCGCAGAGGAGGAGGAGGCCCCTGATAATCGCCTTCCTCAGGTCGAGCTTGTGCAGGACGCGGGGAATGATCATCGAGGCGATCATCGTCCCGACGAATAGAGAGCCGAGGGAGAGGGCCAGCTGGAAGGAAGTCGCCTTGAGGATGACGTTGAAGAGGTAGGGGAAGTAGACGAAGCCGATAGGCATGAGGAGCGCGTTGTAGGCCGCGTACATGATACAGAACGCCGCGATGAGGCGGTCTTTCCTGACATAGCGATAGCCGTCGCGCAGCTCCCTGACCGCCCGCTCGATTTCGGTCAGGAGGGATTCGAGGGGCCGCGCGCCTGCGGGCGCCGCCCGGGCGGAGACGAAGTATTCGAGGCCGGCGGAAACCAGGAAAGAGGCCGCGTTGATGATGAAGACCGCCGAGATGCCTGCCCACGCGTAAAGGGCGCCGCCCGCGAGCATGCCGACGAACGCGCAGAGGGACCAGCTGAACTGGTTCATCGAACTCGCTTCGGGGATCTGGTCCGCTTCGACCAGGTTGGGGATGATGGCGCCGGCCGCGGGATTGAAGACCGCCCCGCAGGCCGCGAGGACGACCGCGCCGACGTAGAGCATCCATATTTCCAGCGCTCCCGCGTAGAGGATCAGGGCGAGGGCTAGAACCATTGCCCAGCGGGCCAGATCCATCGCAACGAGGATCGATTTCCTGCTCGTGCGATCCGCTATCGCGCCGCCCAAGGGCGACAGCAGGGCCAGCGTCAGCGAGTCGACGACAAGGAAGACCGCCATCTGGATGGGGGATTTGGTCCTGTCCAGGATGTACCAGGACAGGGCGAAGGCGTAGAGCTGGTCGCCGAGCTGGGATACGATCTTTCCCGAGAAGAGGAGGAGGTAGTTCCGGTTCCTTAGGACGGGCGCCGGCTTCGCCCCAGCTGTGTCAGCCATCGCATTAACATCCTACCAGGACCCAGAGGGAAATGGCCACTGTAACATTAAAATTATAAGGCATCGAAATATTTATGTTGTATATATAATGTAGGAATTGAAAGGTCGCAATGCGCGAAAATTTCGTATAGATGCATTTAAATGGATAGCACAGGTTCGAGGCTGCCCCTGCTGTAGGCTTCAGTCAGGAGAAATCTGGTGCCTTAGTTTTTTCCTCCTCGTCCTGACCTAGGAACTACAACACTATAAGCGACACTTTTTCATTATTTCGTCGATAAACCTGCAACCTTTTGACATAAAAACAGTCTTTGTACGTATGTCGAGGTGTATTCAGGAGATAGCATGATAGATAGAAGTCTGAAGAGTCTGCGGATTGGGAATCTCATTGCGAGAATCCCAATCGTCCAGGGCGGGATGGGCGTTGGCATTTCCCTCTCCGGCCTGGCGGCGGCTACGGCCAACGCGGGCGGGGTCGGCGTCATCGCGGCCGCAGGTATCGGTCTCCTCGAGCCGGACGGCCTGAAGGACTTCCTCGGCGCCAGCCTCCGCGGCCTCCGCAAGGAGATCCGGCGGGCGAGAGAGCTCACGCGGGGCGTGCTCGGCGTGAATATCATGGTCGCCTTGAGCAACTTCTCCGACCTCGTGAAGGCGGCCGTCGAGGAGGGCATAGACATCATCTTCGCAGGCGCGGGCCTTCCGGTGAATCTTCCCGAATTCGTCAAGGGAAGCTCGACGATGATCGCTCCCATCGTTTCCTCCGGCCGGGCCGCGACGCTCATACTCAAGCGCTGGAAGGACAAGTATTCGTACACGGCGGACGCGGTCGTGGTCGAGGGGCCCAAGGCGGGGGGCCATCTCGGCTTCAAGCGCGAGCAGCTCGAGGACGGCGACTACGCCCTCGAGAAGATCCTCGTCGATGTCGTGGCCGCGGTCAGGCCCTTCGGCGTGGAAGCCGAGAGGGAAATTCCCGTCATCGCCGGAGGCGGCGTGTATACCGGCGCGGACATCCGCCGGATCCTCGAGCTCGGGGCTTCGGGCGTGCAGATGGCCACGCGCTTCGTCGCCACCGAGGAGTGCGACGCGTCGCCCGTCTTCAAGAATAGCTACGTCGAGGCCCACGAAGGCGATATGGAGATCATCTCGAGCCCTGTCGGGATGCCGGGCCGGGCCATCCGCAACGACTTTCTCGACCAGGTCGAATCAGGCCATCGCAAGCCCTTCGCCTGCCCCTTCAAGTGCATCGTCACCTGCGATTACGAGAAGGCTCCCTATTGCATCTCCCTCGCCCTGCTAAACGCGCAGAAGGGCCACCTGGACAAGGGCTTCGCCTTCGCGGGGGCCAACGCGTACCGCGTGAAGAAGATCGTCAAGGTCGGCGAGCTGGTGGACTCCCTAGTCGAGGAATACGGCGAATCGGGTGTATAATCGAGGGCATGCTCCTGTATTCTGGCCGAGGCATTCCCTTCGTAATGCCTCCGGAGGACGCCGATTCCCTAGCTGACTGGTTCGAGGCCGAGTATCCGGAGGAGTTCTGCGCGAGCATGAGCTTCGAGCCCGACTTCGTGGACTCGCTCTGCGCTGCGGGCTTCATTCCGATGGCGATGAACGACGGGGGCGAGGATGAGTACCTCATCCCCAAGCTCCACGCCGTACGCTCGGTGATGGAACCCCGCGATATCGCCGTGACGCGCACCGCGCGCCGCGAGAGCTCCCGCTATTCCTTCGGCCTAGACGCGCGCTTCGGCGAGGTGCTCGAGGCCTGCGTAGCGACGCACGGGGACGATTGGCTCCGCCCGCCCCTGCAAGCCGCCTGGATGGAGCTCTTCCGCACCAGGCAGGAAAGGCGCTGCCGCTTCGCCTCGATGGAGCTCTACTCGCGCTCCGGGCCGGCAGGCCCCGACGGACGGCTCGTCGCTCGCGACATGGAACTTGTTGCGGGCGAGATCGGGGTCTTCGTGGGATCCTGTTACACGAGCCTGACGGGCTTCCGCCGCGAATCGGGCTCCGGGACGGTGCAGCTCGTCGCGGCCGCGCGGTTTCTCGAGGCCTCGGGCGTGGCGCTCTGGGACCTCGGCATGCCGCTCGACTACAAGGCTACGATAGGAGCGCATAACGTGTCGCGCGGGGAATTCTCTGCCCTTTTCCGCTCTGCGCGCGGGAGGGCTCCTCGGCTGGATGCCGGTCCCTTCCCCGCGCGGGACCTCATCGATCGCCGCGCCTCTGTCCCGCTGGGCGCCTGCCCTACCGCTCCCTGACGCCGTTCACGAATTCGGTCTCGAGCCTGGAGCTCCCGCCGTCCAGGGAGAGGGCGCCCCAAACGACGTCCCGCTCGAGCTCTTTCCCGGTGGCTACCTCGAGGAGCCGCGACACGGTCTCGGACATGGCTCCGTCGCCGTAGACGGCGGTCCTCGAGAGGACGAGGTGGCTCGCGCCCGCCGAGGCGGCCGTCGCGACCGCCGCCGCGTCTGTCGACGCGGGGAAGACCCTCGCCCCGAGGGAGGCGATCCTGGCGTCGGGAGCGATGGACGCGAGTAGCCGTTCCTCGATCGAGGCCTTTTCCCGGGATGCCCGGCTCGGGTCGGTCGCCTCCGCCAGGGCGAGGATTCGCAGGGCAGCCCCGCTCGCCGCCAGGGAAGCGACCTTGCGCGCCTCGTTCTCGAACTCTTCGTGGGAGGGGTTGGGCGGCGTTATCGACGCGGGCTCGATTATCGCGTCCAGCTCGATGCCGCGAAGCCCAGCCTCGAGGGCGAAATCGGAGAAGCCGATCTTGCCCCTCGGCTCGGGGTGGGGGGGAGCGTCGCCGACGAGCACGATTTGGCGCCTATCCGCCTGCCAGTCGAATTCGGTGGCCGCGGCGAGCAGGGCCTCGTACACGGCCTCGGGTATATCTCCCCCGCCCCACACCGAGATGCTCTTCAGGCTGCGCTCGAAGGCCGAGATGTCGGACGTGAAGGGGTATTTCCGCGTGATGTACTCCTCTGGCCAATAATCCTTATAGAGCATCAGGCCGACGCGGAAGCTCTTGAAGCCGGCGACTCGCGAGCGGATTATCGGCCCGAGATTCTTCTTGATGTCCTCGATGTACGGATCCATGCTCTGGGTCGTATCGAGGCAGACGACGAGGTCGAGGGTCTTGCCGGGATCGGCCTCGATGGCCTCGCCGATCTTGGCCGAAGTGCGGTCGTCGGGAGGCGGCGTCGCCTCCCGGGGCTGCTCCTGCGGCGGGGGAGGGGCCGCGGCTGGCGGCGGGGGCAGGGCGGCCGTCGAAATGGCTATCTGGTATGGGTTGTCGGCGAATGCGCCCGAGTAGTCGGCGTAGGGTTTCGCGAAGGCGCGAATGTTGATGAAGGTGCCCTTGCCCACCGACACCGCTCCAGAGCGGCTCCAGGGGTAGCCGTATACGAGGACCGGGGGCACGAGTATCCGGAAGGCCGAGCCGAAGGAAGGGTCCGGCAGCGGGGTCGAGGAGATCAGCGAATAGAGCTTGCTCGTCGGCGGCAGGGCCTTGCCGTTGAGCATGCGCTTTTCCTTCCCGTTGACCTCGTTGTACTCCGGGGCTCGATAGGCGAAATTATCCGCCTTCATCGCCGGGTCCTTGGTCGATTCGGTGAGCAGCACGGAAACGAGCCCGGGCTTCTTGCGGACGAAGAGGTCGTAGCCTCCGTCGGCCCGGGCCTCGATGCGGACGTCGCTCGGGCCGATCGCTAGTCCCTGCGCCGACGAGGTCGCCGGCAGGCCCGTCGCGCAGAGGGCGCCGAGCAGGGCAGCGGCGAGGAAGTGGGCGCTCGGTCGGCTCGATCTCACGCTATATAGATCGGTAGGAGCGGCCGCCGATATTACTAGATCGCTTTACAGCGGCCGCGGCCGCGCGTATCATTTCGTATGGCTGGACGAGGAGGCGCGAGATGACTGCCGTCGAAGAGTGGCGTTACGAGACCATCGGAAAGGCTGCCTGCGAGGCGCTTCGGCGCTCGGGCTTCGACGCGCGATTCGTCCCCAACGGGGCCGAGGCCCTCGAGCTCATCGCCGGCTTCGTGAAGCCGGGCATGAGGGTCGGCTTCGGCGGATCGATGACCCTGCGCGCCATCGGCGCCCAGGAGAGGGTCAAGCAGCTGGGAGCGGAGCTGCTCGACCACAACGCCCCGGGCCTGGATCCGGGCAAGAAGCTAGAGATACTCCGCGGGCAGCTCACCTGCGACCTCTTCCTCTCGAGCTCCAACGCGGTGACCATGGAAGGCGACATCGTGAACGTGGACGGCAACGGCAACAGGGTCGCGGCGCTGGCCTTCGGGCCCAAGAAGACGATCGTCGTCGTCGGCGCGAACAAGATCGTGCGCGACCTGGACGAGGCCCTGGCCCGGCTCGAGACCACGGCCTCGCCAATGAACAACAAGAGACTCGACCGCCCCAACCCCTGCGTCAAGACGGGAACCTGCGAGGATTGCCGGCTCGAGACGAGGATATGCCGCATATACCAGATACTCAGGCGCAAGCCGAGCCTCTCGGATTTCACGGTCATCGTCGTAGGGGAAAGCCTGGGCTTCTGAAGCCCATTCATCGCGCCGGTATGAAATCCTCCCGCAGCGCGGCGCCGTCCTTGTCGCGGAAGGCGAGGGCGATGCCCGCGGAGCTGACATCGAGGTCGAGCCGGCCGTAGACGCCGCCCTTGAACCACAGCGATGCCGGCGAATGGTGGGTGGGCTCGACGTCGAGGATGCCTCCCATCGTGCCTATCACGGCGTAGGTCACGCCGTTCTTCTTCAAGAGCTCCATGTCGTGGTCGTGTCCCGATACGACGAGGGCGACCTTGTGCCGCTCGAGGATGGGAGCCACTCTCGCGATGGTCGAGGGCATGTCGTACCAGCCGTACCCGTACTCGTCGTCGGCGCCAGAGGCATACAGGAAGCAATGCGAGAGCGCGATGACCTGCTTGCCCGCCGGGAGAGCGGCGAGGGTCCTCTCGAGCCAGGCGGCCTGGGCGCGCGTGAAGGTCTCGGCTCCCCACAGCAGATCGAGCACGACGATCTCCGCGGGGCCAGCGCTCATGGAATAGTAGAAGGGGTTGCCGGAATCGGTCTTCTGGGCCGAGGGGGCGAAATACTTCTCGAAATGGTACTGGCCGTCGATGAGGCCATCGTGGTTGCCCAGGAGGCTGCGCACGGGCAGGTCGCCCAGGGCCGAAGAGAGCTCGAGGGTCTCCTGGCGCCAGCTAGTGTCCTCCATGCCCATCTCGACATTGTCCCCGAGGATTATGAGGGCGTCCCGCCGCGGCCGCGCGGCGGCTATGCCTTTGATGATGGCCGTCCTGGCATCCGCGTCCGAGGTATCCACTCCCCAGTGCGGGTCGGAGGATAGCGAGATCCGCACGGCGCCGCCCGAACCCGGTACGCCGACGGCGGGATCGACGAGCGTCAGGGAGGGGATGGGCAGGGCGACCGAGCGGGCGGACGACCAAACGTAGGCGAATAGGCCCCCCGCGAGGAGGATCGCCAGGGCGGAGAAGGCCATCGTCGCGATCGCGAGCGCCGGGCCCGGCTTCCATGCGGGATCCTTCCGGCGGGGCAGGGCCGCGAGCGCCAGCAGCAGGGGAAGCAGTCCCGCGGCGCCTATCAGGATGAAGTTGCGGCGCCAGGGCGGGTGCCACTCGAATAGGCCGATCGTGCTCTGCCGCGAGAAGAACCAGGCGAGGGCGGCGGCTATCGCCAGGCCCGCCGCCGCGGCCATAGCCAGGGAGACTTTCTTCGTTCCGGGTTTCATGGCAGCATTGTAGCCTGAATCCCGTCCTAGTCCAGGATTTTCTGGTTCGGCCCGAAGGCGTTTTTCTCCGCGGCCAGCCTGCCGTCCGGGCCGACGTCGAGGACGGGCAGGTCGTCGTATCGGCCGGAGTTGTTCCAGAAGGTGAGGCCGAGGTTGATGGAATCGCGCACGCCCGCTATCTCGCGCCTCACGTAATCGGGGCCGTAATAGGCCCGGTCGTAGCTGACGTTCAGGAAGAAAGCCTGCACGTAGGGCCGTACGACTACCTTCTTGCGCGCGATGTAGGCGTTGCGGAGCGCCCCGATCTTGTAGATCCGGTACGGTCTGTCGGCCGCGGGAGCCTGCGCGAGAAAGCCCTGCTCGAAGTGCGAGGGATAGAGCATCGGGCAGATCACGTCGACGTACTTGGCCATCAGCTCGACGTCCTGGCCCGTCCTCACTCCGGAGCGGTACCAGCCGTTCGCGCCGTAGATGTCGATGCTGATCGGCGCGGCGATGTTGTCGCGCGCGAAGCGCAGGAAGGAGGCGAGGGCGCTCTCCTTGTCCATTCCCTCGTCCTTCCAGCGATACGAGGCGGAGCCTATGTTCGCGCCGTCCGTCGGGAAGCGGATGTAGTCGAACTGCACCTCGTCGAAGCCTCGGGCGACCATTTCGTTGGCGATCGCGGCGTTGTAGGCCCAGATGTCCTCGCTGTAGGGGTCTACCCAGAATTCCTTTATCGGGGCTCGCTCGTCTTGGGCGCCAGCAGGCGGGGAGGCCTGGGGCTGCGGAGGCAGGGGGCCGTCCTCCGCTCCCGCGCCGACCCTGGGGGCAAGGAGGGCCGTCGGGCTCGCCGCCGCTTTCTTGACGAGGTTGTAGCCCTGCCACGGATCTCCCGTGCCCGAATCTCGCACGGCGTACTTGCCGCCCTCGAACCTGTAGGCTACCTCGTCCTTGAAGACCGGAATGCGAGCGATCAGGTAGCGGCCCTTGGCCTTCCATTCCCTGACGAAGGCCTCGACGTCGAGGGGGCTCGAGACCTTGCCTATCCTGCGCAGGAGGGGGTCCCGAGGCTCGAAGCGGAGGCGCCCGAAGTCGTCCTTCATGTCTATGACGACCGCGTCGAGGCGGCGGGCGTCCATCACCGCGTCGTACTTCGCGCGAGGGGCGGCGTTGACGACGAAGCCGGTGGCCAGGTAGATCGCGCGCTTGTTCTCCGCCTGGCTGCGGTAGGGCTTGCGGTCCTTGAACGCGACGAGCCAAAGCTCCGAGAGCGAGGATTGCCGCCCGTCCTCGGCCCAGGATACGCAGAGGGCCTGCCAATCGGGCTTGGCCCGGGCCGCGGCGCGCGCGATCATCATGGCCCGATCGTCCTGCTCGGCCCGCCCCGTAGCCGGGTCGAGGCGGGCTATGTAGCCGTCGGCCACGAAGCGGAGGCTTCCGTCGGGCAGGCTTTCGAGGGATTCGGCGCAGCCGAAGTCGGCAGGCTCGGACCAGGCGGTCGCGAAGGCCCTGGCCTTGGCGTCCATCCTATAGACCCGCGGGACGAAGCTGTCCGAGGCCCAGACCGCGCCGCCCTTCCCGGGAACGAGGTCGGCGATCTCCTCGACGCTCGTCGTGCCGAGTATCGTCGCGAGACCGGCGTTCGCGGGCGCCCAGCCTCCGGACGCCAGCTTGCGGACGAAGAGTCCCTTGATCGGATGGGAGGCCCAAAGCGCGCTCTCGCCCGTGCCGGGATAGGGCGCGATGCCGATCGCCTTGAGGCCCGTTATGTTGTCGACCGGCGAGCCGTAGGACTTCCAGGACTTTCCCCCGTCCCTGGAAACGTAGGCGGCGTCCTTCGTGCAGGTGGCGAGGGTGAGGGGATCGGCCGGGTCGATCTCGAGGTCCTTGAGGTCCTGGGTTTCGGTCGTGAAGCTTTTCCTGCTTCCCTCGATGCGCTTATAGGTCTTGGTCGGCAGGCCCGAGGAACGGTCTTCGAAAACGCCGAGGTCCGAACTGTGGAGCACGCCCAACGAGCTCAGGAAATACCAACCGGCTCCCGACTTTATGATTTTCCTCACCTCGCCGTCGAGCCAGAGAGGAACCGCCCTATCCCCGCCGCCCTCGATCCTGTATAGGCCGGCGTCGTAGCCTGCCAGGAAATCCTGGGGAATCGAGGCCGAGGGCGCGTTGTTCTGCGATTGGGCGGAGAGGGCGAGCGCGGGCAAGGCGCAGGCCGCGGCCAGGGCTGCGGCCAGGATGCGAAACTTCATGTGTGCTCCGTGGCGGGAAAAGCGTTCCCTATAGTATCGGAGAGCCGGGGTTTTGATAAGCGAGGTCTTTCGCAAGTATCAGGCCGACGCCCCGAAATCGGCGTCGTCGGCGCGCTTGGCCTTCCGGAAGAGCCGCAGGAGCGCGATTAAGCCCGCGGCGAGGAGTGGGACGACGGCGAGGCCCTGGCCCGAGAAGAGCAGGAAATCGTAGAGGCCGTGGAGGAGGACGGCCCAGGCGAGGCCGCGCGCCCAGGCGCGCGCCCTGCCCGGCTCGATCTTTGACAGGCCGATGTAGTAGCCCATGATCCCGGAGAAGAGGGCGTGGCCTGGAACGGCGGAGAAGGCGCGCGCGAGAAGCACGCCGGCGTCGCGGTAACCGTACATGAAATTCTCGACGAAGGCGAAGCCCATGCTCACGCAGATGGCGTAGACGATGCCGTCGGCCCTCTCGTTGAACTCCGCCCTTCGGAGGATATAGCGCCTGATGAAATACAGCTTGACCGATTCCTCGACGAGGCCGGCCACGGCGAAGGCGTAGAAAAGCCGCGAGGGCAGGCTGGGCCTCTCGGGGGCGAGGAACATTATCCCGAGCTCGATGGCCGCCGCGGGAATGACCGCGAGGAAGCCATAGAGCACGCTTCGACCGATCAGGCCCAGGGGCTCCGGCCTCGCCTTATCGAGTCGCCTGAAGTATAGGAGGATGACGACGGCGGGCAGGGCGGCGAGGAAAAGCGAGAGGGAGAGGGAGGGCATGGGCAGGGAGTATACCCTGCCCATGGCGTCGCGATAAGGCGCGAGGGTCGCGGCCCTCGCGCTTGCCATCCGGCCCCCGCCCGTCCACAATGGTCCCCGGGAAACGGAGGCACGACATGGACTATTTCGAGACGATCGAATTCAGGCGCAGCATTCGGGCCTACGGGCCCGAACCCGTGGAGGAGGAGAAGCTCCGGAGGGTACTCGAAGCCGCGAGGGCGGCGCCGACCGCATGCGGCTTCCAGCCCTTCCGCGTCGTAGTCGTCCCGACCGCGGGGCGCGGAGAGGAGCTCCGCAGGATCTACGACAAGGCTTGGTTCTCGGCCGCGCCCCTGGTCCTCCTCGTGTGCTCCGTTCCCGGGGAGGCCTGGTCCCGGCGGGACGGGAAGAACTACGCCGACGTCGACGCGACCATCGCGATGGATCACCTCATCCTCGCCGCGTCGGCCCTCGGGCTCGGGACCTGCTGGATCGCCAATTTCGACGCCGTGGCGGCGCGCGCGATACTAGGCCTCGAGGCGGGATGGGAGCCGTTGGCTTTCACGCCCCTTGGCTACCCCGGCGATAGTCCAGCGCCGCGGCCCCGCAAGGCTATCGAGGCGATCGTCGTCCGGCGCTAGTCCCCGGCCTTGGTCTTGAATCCCCCGATCGCCTCGGCCAGGGCGCGCGATGACGCGAGGCTCTGCGCCTGGTAGCCGGAAATGGCCGCTATCTCCGCCGCGATCGCCTCGGCGCGGGCGTCGATGTCGCCCACCCCCTCGCTCAGGGCCCCGGCGGCCTCGTCGATCCTCGTCATCTCCTCGCGGTTCGAGCTTACGCCTTTCTCCATCTCCCCGTAGCCGCCCATCACCTCCGCCGCGATGTTGGAGAGCGAGGCCCCGATGCCGACCACGTCCCTGGAGCCGGCGGCGATCTCCTCCATGGCCGTCGCGATCTCGCGGAAATTCTCCGAGAAGAGGGAGACCTCGTCGGCTATGGTCCCGTACGAGACCGCGTTGGCCGAGCTTTCCGCCGAGGCTTGGACGATCGAGGCCGAGATGCTCGCGATGATGTCGCGGATCTGCTTGGAGTTGGACGCGGTGGACTCGGCGAGGGTGCGGATCTCCTGCGCGACGACGGCGAAGCCCGAGCCCGAGTCGCCGGCGTGCGCCGCCTCTATCGCGGCGTTCATCGCCAGGAGGTTGGTGCGCGCCGCTATCTTCGCGATGATGTCGCTGATGCCCTTCACGTCGCCGACGAGGGCGTGGATCCCTTGTATGCGCTCGTTAGCCCGCTTCGTATTGGCCCGCTCCGAGGCGGCGGCCTCGGCTATCGAAAGGGCCTTCTCGCTCCTGACCCTGGTCATCGCATTGATGTTCTCGATGGAGCGGCCTATCTCCTCCGTCGCCGAGGAGCTCTCGAGGATGAGGTTGCCCTGGCGCTCCATGAGCCCCGCGAGGGACGAGATGTTGCTGGACACCTCCTCGACCGCGGCCGAGGAGGAAGAGACGCTGTCGCGCAGCTCGCCGAACCGCCGGTTCAAGTCCTTGACGCGCCCGGCGATGGCCTCGAGGTTCGCGGAGACGGCCTCGATGGCGCGGCCGACCTCCGCGTTGCCCGACTCCGTCTCCTCGGCCATCGATTTAAGCGAGTCGATTATCCCGCGGATCTCGGAGATGGCGGAGTCGAAGCTGCAGGACAGCTCGACGATCTCGTCGTTGCCATCCAGGTCCGAGCAGCTGGCCAGGTCGCGCTCGGCTACGGCCTCCACGCTCGCCCGGAAGGCCGAGAGCCGGCCCCGCAGCCGTCGCGAGAACACCAGGAGGAAGGCGAGCAGGCCCGCCGCGACCGCGGCGACGAAGCCGGCCAGGACGAGGATCGCCGCGCGGCGCTCGCGGGCCGCGACCTTGGTGTCCAGGTAGCTCACGATCGAGGTCATGTTGTCGGCGACGTATCCCTGGATGCCCTTGTACCCCTCGGTCGCGGCGGCGTAGCCGGCGAAAGCCTTGATCGATTTCTTCAGGTTCATCTCGCGGAAGAGGCCCTGAACGCCCGAGAGCTCGTCGCCGTACGCGTCCTGGATGGCCGACGCTGTGGCCGCGGCGCTGGCGCTCGAACGCTGCATCGCGTCGTTCAATACCGCGTACCCGGTCTTTATTTCGTCGTCGGCTCCGGCGATCGCCGAGAGGAGGAGCTTGTTGCCGAGGAAAGACGGCATGGCCTTGGCCAGCTCGGCGGCCGCTGCCTTGAATCCGGGGAAGGCGTTCGCTAGGAAGTCCGTTATGAGGAGTTCCTTGTATTCGGCCTCCAGGGACCTCATCGCGACTTGGGTGCGGAGCCCCTCCTTCTGGAGCTGGGCTAATCTATCGAGGCGCGAGAGGGTTATCGAGGCGATCGCGAAGACTCCGACGAGGGCCCCGATCGTGATGGTCGTTAATATGACGAGTTGGTTGCGAATTCGCATCATTTAACGATACGCCCATACCGTCTGCAGCGCAAGGAATAGTTGATCGTATCCCTAGACTAAGTTGCGCCCGTAGAGGCGCGACATCTCGGCGAGCCCGCTAGCGAGCTCGCGGGTGAACCCTCCCTCCGGCAGGCGCCAGGACCAATTGCCCCCGAGCGTCGAGGGCGTGTTCATCCGCGCCGCCGAGCCCAGGCCGAGCAGGTCCTGGAGGGGGACTATCGCCCAGGCCGCCACCGACTTCATAAGCTCGCGGAGCAGGGCGCGGGCGGTGTCCGCCGGCGCGTAACCGAGGTAGCTCTCGACGTAGGCCCGCTCCTCGGCCTTGGCCCGCGCGACCCAGCCGGCGAGGGTGTCGTTGTCGTGCGTGCCCGTATAGGCGACGCAGCGCTCGGCGTAGTTATGCGGCAGGAAGGAATTCTTCGGGTCGAAGGCCGCGCCGCTCTCGGAGGAGTCGAAGGCGAACTGGAGTATTCGCATCCCGGGAAGCCCGAGGCTATCCCGCAGGTCCTTGACCTCCTGCGTGATGAAGCCGAGGTCCTCCGCGATGATGGGCACCTCGTCGCCGAGGGCCGCCCTCACGGCGGCGAAGAGCTCGACGCCGGAGGCCTTTCTCCAGACGCCTCGGCGGGCCGTCCTCTCTCCCGCCGGCACCGCCCAATAGGCTTCGAAGCCGCGGAAATGATCCACGCGCACGACGTCGAAGCGCTCGAGCGAGGAGCGCAGCCTCCGGATCCACCATGCGAAGCCCTCCGCCCTATGCTTGTCCCAGTCGTATAGGGGGTTGCCCCAGAGCTGGCCGTCCTCGCTGAAGTAGTCCGGGGGGACGCCCGCGACCTCGAGGGGCCGGCCTGCGCCGTCCAGGGAGAAAAGCCCCGGCTCCGCCCAGACGTCGGCCGAGTCCTCGGCCACGAAGATGGGAAGGTCGCCGACGACGGTTATGCCCTCGGCATGGGAGGCTTCCTTCAGCGCGGTCCATTGCTCGCTGAATAGGAATTGCAGGACCTCGTAGCGCTCGATCGCGGCGGACCGCTTGCCGCGTTCGGTGGCGAGTATGCCCGGTTCGCTCTTCGCGAGCGCCTTGGGCCAGTAGTTGTTCCAGAGCGCACCACGGCGCCCCTCTGCCTGCGCCTTGGAGTCGTATTCGTCTTTTATCGCCCTGAAAAGGGAATAGCGGGGAAGCCAGGCGCTTTCGGACGACCGAAAGAAGGCGAGGTCCGCGAGGCGCTCGGGACGTGCTCCTTCGAGGAAAGCGGCCGCAGCCTTTTCCAGGAGGCTTCGCTTCCAGGGAATGACCGACCCGTAATCGACCCGGTCTCGCGGAAAGGCTGGAGCGCCGTGCAGGTCGCCGCGATCGAGTAAGCCCTCTTCTGCCAGCAGCTCCGGGCTTATCAATAATTCATTGCCGGCGAAGGACGAAAATGGCGCGTAGGGAGAATCCCCATAACCTGTCGGGCCAAGGGGAAGAACCTGCCAAAGGCGCTGTCCGGCCTCGGCGACGCGTTCGATGAAATTCATGGCTTCTGGACCCAGATCGCCGATTCCATATGGTCCCGGAAGGGAGGTCGGGTGCAGCAGTAAACCGGATAATCTGTCCATGCGCATTGGAAGCGCCTCCGTCGAATATGCTGATTATATCGAAATAAACCGGTTTAGCAAGCAGAAACTCATTCCAATCGATATGTGCCTTGCCCTGACCCTTTGGCTAGGGCTACACTGGGCTACCGATTCCATTCAATCGCTCATGTTTACGTAAGGAGGCCTAAGAATGAAACGATTCTTTTCGCTCGTCCTAGCCATAAGTCTCTCGCTCGTCCTCGGAGTCGCGACCGCGGGCGCCGCCCCGGCCACGCCCCCTCCTCTCCCGGGCGACGTCCATATCACGATTCTCCACACCAATGACATGCATTCTCGCGCGATCGAGAGCAAGACCGAGATCGGCTACTCGCGCATCGCGACCCTCATCTCCGACGCGAGGAAGGCCAACCCGAACCTCCTCGTCCTGGACGCCGGCGACGCCCTGCATGGCCTGCCCTTCGCCAACCTCGAGCAAGGCGCCAGCATCGTCAAGCTGATGAGCGCCGCCGGTTATAACTATATGACTACCGGCAACCACGACTATAACTACGGCCTCGCCCGGCTCCTCGAGCTCGAGAAGCAGGCTAGCTTCAAAATTCTCGCGGCCAACGTCTACAAGGACGGCGAGCGCGTATTCGCCCCCTGGGTGATCCGCAACGTGGGCGGCGTCCGCGTCGCCATCTTCGGCCTCGCGACCCCCGAGACGGCCTATAAGTCCGACCCCAAGGGCTTCGTGGGCGTCGCCTTCAACGATCCGATAATCGAGTCCAGGATCGTCCTGGCCGAGCTCAAGGGCAGGTACGACGTCCTCGTCGCCCTCGTCCACCTCGGGATCGACGACTCGAGCGCGATCACCAGCGTGAAGCTGGCGGACGCGGTGCCTCAGATCGACGTCGTGATCGACGGCCACAGCCACTCGAGCCTCGCCGCCACCGTCCTCAAGAACGATTCGAACGCCCTGATCGTCAGCGCCGATTCCTACGACACGTCCCTCGGCGTCGTCGAGCTCACGGTCGGCCCGGACCGCAAGGTCGCGGCCAGGACCGCGCGGACCATCACCCTCGCCACGAACCCGAGCATCGCCTCCGATCCCAAGATCAAGGCCCTGGCCGACGAGATCACCGCGGCCCAGGGACCGATGCTCGACGTCAAGGTCGGGTCGACTGCGGTCGCCCTCGAGGGCAAGCGGGAGATCGTCCGCACCCAGGAGACCAACCTCGGCAAGCTCATCGCCAACGGCATGCGCGACGCCACCGGCGCCGACGTCGCCTTCATCAACGGCGGGGGAGTGCGCGACTCCATTCCCGTCGGCGATATCACCAAGAGGCTGCTCTTCACCGTGCAGCCCTTCGGCAACCTGATCTGGACCACGGTCGTCAAGGGCTCGGAGTTCAAGGCCATCCTCGAGAACTCGGTCGGCAAGCTTCCGGCCGCCGACGGCCGCTTCGCCCATTGGGCCAACCTGACCTACGCCGCCGACGCCGCCAAGCCCGCGGGAAGCCGCGTCTCCGACATCAAGATTGGCGGCGCCCCCGTGGACGCAGGCAAGGACTACGTGCTGGCCCTGCTCAACTTCGAGTTCAACGGCGGCGACGAGTACACGATGTTCAAGGGAAAGGCGTACAAGGAATTCCCGAGCGACGCCGAGATGACGATGGCCTACCTGAAGAAGCTGGGCACCGTCACAGCGGACAACATCGAGAAGAAGTGATCTAGATATAATGAGCGAGGGGGAAACCTTTCAGAAAGGTTTCCCCCTCGCCCTCCCCCTTCCAAATAATCCGCGCGACGCGTCAACGATAGCCCGCCTCGACGTCATCCAGCCACATCCTGCCCGACTCGTTCAAGAAGGCCGCGAATTCTATGGACGCGACCTTCCGCGGGTCTATCGATTCCTGGAGCGAATATTCGCCCCAGGGGAAGCTGCCTGAGTGCATTCGCACGGCGAAGCGCTTGTTCCCGTCCGTCCCCTCCACGACGAAGCCTACGTAGCTTCCCCCGAATTGGCCGGCTTCCTTGCGGATCGCCTCGCCCTTGCATCGGTAGCTGAGGGTCAGGACGCCCTTCCTGACCGCGATGGGCCTGTGGAGCCAGCGCCACGAGCTCGTATCGGCATCGGCCTCGAGCCGCAGCGAGGCCGAGCCCGGCTCCGAGGCGTCGATCGCGGCCGTCGAACTCATCCCCTTGCCGCCGTCTATGCGGGAGCCGACGTCCAGGGCGAAGGCCTTCAGCGGATCGCCGCCCTCGAAACCCTCGCTGAACGAATCGACGGGCCTAGGCCCGGCAAGGCCCGTGCCCCCGAAGTTGTCCCTCCCGCCCTCGGCTAGTATCGCGTCGGCCTCGGAGGCGAGCCGCTCCAGGACGACGGGGCCGAAGCCCGAGAAATCGGGGTAGCGAGCGCGATCGGCCTCGTACTCTTCCAGCATGGCGTAGACCCGCGCGATGGGATAGAAGCCCTCCGCCCGCTCCGATTCCAGCTCGCTCGCGACTCGCTCCGGGGCGATGAGGCCGAGCGCCTTCCTGCCCATGACGGTGGCGGCCCGCAGGACGAGCTCGTTCAGGAAAACCGGAACCTGGCCGTAGGCCATGCTCCTCATCTTGGCGGCTACCGGCGCGAATATCCTCGCGAGCCGCGGGTCTGCCGAGCCCTTCTCGAGGGCCGGATTCACGAAGGAGTGGCCGAACTCGTGGAGGCCCAGGGCCGCGAGCTCCTTGCCGGAGGGGAAGGGGGAGGAACCATCGGCGCCCGAGCCCTGGGCCCTGACGATCTGGTAGACCTGCAACCGCGCTCCAGCTCCCTTCCCGGCGAGGCGGCTGAAGCCATAGCCGCCGCCGGGGAACATGGCTGGGGCGAAGACGAAATGGTAGACTGGCTTGGTAGAGGGGCCGTAGAATTTTTCCAACCAGGAGGGAATCGCCTTGGCGTCGAAACCCGCGCTCGCCTCCTCGATCCATCGTCGGTACTCGACTTCGTGCTCGGAAAGAAAACCGCGGAAGCCGCTCGCGTCGTAGGCCTCGCCGAGGGCGATTCGGAAATTCTCGAGCCTCCGCGCGCCTCCTGCCCTTCCCTTAAGGTAACTGGACCATCCCTCGGCCGGGGCGTCGAAGGCCTCGCCGCCATCGAGCGAGAGGGCCATCGTGGGCGGGGCGTCATAGGTGAAGCCCCTGTCGGTCAGGGCCTGCGACGCCTTGACCGCCCTCCCTTTCGCCAGAGGCGCGAAACGGGAGCGCAGGGCCGAGTAGTAAGCGCCGTCTGCGCCTCGGGGGCTCCCCCCGTCCCGTACCCAGGAAGTCATGGACTGGACTCCCGCGAGAAGCTCGATCCGCGGATCGACCTCGAAGATTATGTCCTCGGCGAGCTCGATCGAAAATTCCGGCAGGGGACGCTCGGGTCGAGCCCCGTCCCTCGCCGTCGAGCAGGAAGCCAGGACCGCCAGCGCGATGGGCGAAACCTTCAGGATTTTATTCATGCCCGTTACATTATCCTCGTCGAAAGCATGCGGCAAGCGGCCTTCCCCTCCCGCGGCCCGGGCGTACATACTTCCGGCTATGCGCCTCGAATCGCCCGAATCCTCCGTCTCTCGCGCCGCCGCGATCCTTCGAGACAGCCGCAGGCTGATGGCGTTCACGGGCGCGGGCATTTCCGCGGAAAGCGGAGTTCCTACCTTCCGAGGCGCGGGCGGCCTCTGGGAGCGGATGGACCCCGGCCTCCTCGAGATCGGCCGCTTCGACGCCGATCCCGGGGCCTCGTGGGCGGCGATCCGCGAGCTCTTCTACGCCGCCGCGCCGGACGGCGGGCGGGCTTCGCCCAACGCCGCCCATCGCATCCTCGCCCGGTGGGAAGCCGAGGGCCTCCTCTCGTTCCTGGTCACCCAGAACATCGATGGGCTGCATTCGGCGGCCGGCTCGCGCAGGCTGGCGGAATTCCACGGTTCGATTCGCGAGCTGCTCTGCCGCCGCTGCGGCGGGCGCGTGCAGGCGACGAGCGAGGCCCTCGACGCGGGCCTGCTCGATTCCTTGCCGCCGCGATGCCCGTCCTGCGGGGAGGCGCTGAAGCCGGATTTCGTGTTTTTCGGCGAGGGCATACCGCAGGCCGCCTATTCCGCCGCCATGGACGCCGCCGAGATGGCCGACGCCTGCCTAGTCATCGGCTCGACGGGCGTCGTCTATCCCGCGGCGCAGATCCCTATCTTGGCCAAGCGTGCCGGCGCTGTGGTGATCGAAATCGACCCCGGCGATACCGAGTTCAGCGTGGGAGCGAGCGATATCCACATCAGGCTCGGGGCCTCGGAGGCGCTCACCCGGCTCGATGCCCTGATAGCTCGACCTAAATAAAAATACGTTGTATATACCTTTTTTTGCTCGAATCTTTCAATCTTGGTAAGTGAAGATTCATGTGCTATTATTAAATAGGATATTTATGGTCAAGAAACTTCGAAGACGCTCCTCCGCCCCGCGGAGGCTCCTCATGGCGCTGGCCGTTACGGTCGGGCTTTTTTCGTGCGAGCTGTCTTCGGGCTTCCTTTCCGATTCCGAGCGTAGCACGCTCTACACCTTAAAAATAAACGCATCCGATAGCCCTGGCCTGGTGGACGGCGCGGTGGTCCTGCCAGGAACCGAGATCTCGGCCATCGTCGCCAAGAAATCTGGTGCCCTCGATCTCGCGAGTCTGGAATTTTCCCTCGCCAGCCAGGACGGGAAGACGACGACCGGGCTGCGGCTCCTCGCCTCGGCGGCGCAGGCCGCGCCCGGCGGCTCTTCCAAATCGGTCGCCGCCATCGATGGCAAGCTCTCCGGTTTCGCGATTCCCGAAAGCGCCGCCTCGGGCCTCTATGTCCTTACCGTCTCGGTCTCCGGCCCAGACGGGTCGATCCTACAGAAAGAGAGCCTTCATCTGTTCGTCGGGCGCAGCCAACCGGCCATAGATTCGGTGTCGATCTTCCCCCCCTCCGTAGAGCCGGGCTCGTCCGTCCTACTCGGCCTCACGGTTTCCTGGCAGTCCCTCGCCGCCGGCTCCTCGAGCACGGCAGTCGCCCCCCCCGCGTCGACCCCGACGAAGGCCGCCGCGAAGGCTTCGGCCTCGATCCCCGCGGCTCCCGCCGAAACGCGCGATCCGTGGATAAGGTGGAGCCGGGACGGCAGTACCTTCGCGGAAGGCCTTTTTTCCAAGGGCTTGGATAAGGTCGTCTGGGCGGCGCCGCGAAACGAGGGCGCCTACTCCTTGTTGGCCGAGGTGTTTCCTTCCGCGCCTCCCGCGGGAGGATCCTTTCCCTTCACCGCGCCGGTAAGCCAAGGACTCAAGGTCATGGTGATCGCGCCGGCGGGAGGCAGCGGCAACGATTTCGCGGATCCGCTGGCCTTCTATTCTCTCCTGAGGTTCGACGGTTCCTTCGACGACGTAGGCACCCGCCCGCGGACCGCCCAGCCCGAGGCCTTCGGGTCGCCCGTCCTCGATACCTATTCGAGCGGCTTCGGCTATCGCTTCGGCCCCTCCTCGGGCGTTCGCATTCCCGGTCTCATGCCGCCCGGCTCCGCCGGTAAGCTCGGCGCCTTCTCTACCCTGCTTCGCCTCGACTCGGATCGGACGGACGGAACCCTGGTCCGCTACGCCTCCGACGACGGCTCCTGGGCCCTCGTCATCGGCATCCAGGATTCCCGGCCCTACGTAGAATCCCTAGAGTCCGGCAAGGCGCAACGTTCCACGGCTCCGTCCTCCCTCCCTCGCTTCCCCCTCACCATAGAGGCCATTCTCAAGCCCGAGGGCGACAAGCTCGCGATCGCATGGAGGATCGAGGGCGAGCCCGTCGAGGGGCCCTCCCTCGCCCTGCCCGCGGCCCCGCCCACCGGGGGAGCCACGATCGGTGGCGATCAATCCCTGCCCGGAGTGTACGACGGCTTCGGCCTCATAGCCGGCGGCGCCTCTCCCTCGTATCGCCTGGCGTCGAGAAGGAAGTGGAAGGCCTCGCTGGTCATCGCCGAGTCCTTCGAGGACGGCGTCCTGCCTCCGCTTTCGACCGCCAAGGGCGGAGTGTCCGTCTCCGACGGGAGCCTGGCTCTCGAGCCGGGCGGCTCGCTCGCCCTCGGGCCTTCTTTCGGTATCGGTTCCTCCCTCCTCGTCGAAGCGGAGATCGAGGGCGATCGCTCGTCCTGCGCCCTCGCCTTATACAGCTCGGAGGGCGCCCGCATCCTCGCGGTCGGAGGCCTGGGCGACGTAACGGATCCTTCAGGCGCCTCCGTCGGCTCCATCCCCGCCGCCGGGGGCAAAACGGCCTTTTCCTTGGAGCTGAAGGACGGGTCGATCTACCTCCGCGGGGCCGGTACCGATGCCCTCGCCCTCCCCTGCAAGGCGGGGCGCTTCGTACTCTCGCTAGAGAGGGCCTCGGCCGGCTCGGGTACCGCCGCCTTCGACAGGGTATTGATCAGGGTCTCCTCCGTCGCCTCGATCCCCAAATAGCCTTGCATCCAAGTTTTTATATAGCTATACTAAAAACCTAGCGCCTCGCCCTCAACTCGATCTTCCTGGGAATTGGTTTTAGCTAGGCCGCCGCGCTAAACTCTTGCGGAGCGTCGCTAAGGAGCACTAGATGCGAAAGGTAATAAAGGTCGCGCTCGCATTCGCGATCGTAGCTTTGACAATCTCGTGCGCGAGCGCGCCGTCGACGGCCGCTCCGCCGGCGCAGGGCGCGGCTGCGGGCGACAACGCCGCCAAGGACCGCGCGAAGGCCCTGGCCCAGAGCGGCGCCGACGCGGGGACTCCCGCTCCCGCGGCAGCCCAGCCCGCATCGGCCGCATCGGCGGCGTCCGCCGACCAGCCGCCCCCCGCTCCGGGGCAGCTTACGCCGGAGGAGCAGGCCTACCTGCAAACCTATCTCTCCCGCCTCAACTACATGGTCTATTACAACGCGGACGCGAAGCTCGACCCCAAGTACGCGAAAGTCGCTGTATCCCAGGCCAATCGCTATCTACTCGAGAAGCTCGGGCTTTCGGTCACTGATTTCGACCAGATAGAGAAGAACAAGAAGGACCAGCAGACGGCCTACGAGAGCGAGACCGGCGGGTCCATCGACCTCATCCAATATCTCGCGCAGAAATTCAACGCGGACGTCTACGTCGAGATCGACTTCGCCCTTACGAACGAGACGCGGGACGGCAAGTTCTACTCGTCGGCCCAGGGCTCCATGAAGATCTTCGACACCTCCACCGCGACGCTCCTGGGCTCGATCGTCCTCTCGAGCCAGACCGCGTTCAGCCCCAACTCCGCCGACGCGGCCGCTACCAACGCCATCGCAAGCACAGTGTGGATGGCGATGCCCAAGATGATCGACCAATCCAAGGAGCTCCTCAAGAACTCGCTGGCGCGCGGCGTGCGTTACGAGGTCGTCCTGCAGAAGACCCCCGATTCCAAGCAGATAAGCCAGCTTCGTCGAGCCCTGGCAAAGAAGGTCCGCGAGGTCGAGCAGGTGTCCTACTCGCCTGGGTCGACCAAGCTCTACCTGTATACTTTCCAAAAGGGAGACAAGGTCGAGGACGCGGTGTACGAGGCGGGATCCTCCGCCGGTATGAACGACATCAATCTCGTGTACTCGCGCGGGAAGTCTTACACCTTCGATTCAGGATTGTGAACAACCGGTACGGGCGGCACGGGGTAGAATCCCGCCGCGCGCGCCGCTTAGGGAGGGCGTCGCCCTTCCCGTTCTATGCGGCCTTTCCAGGCATCCGCCTCGGGCGGGCCGCAAAAGACCTAAGGAGGTCATTGTGAAAAAGATTCTTGGAGTCCTCGTCGTTCTCCTGACCCTCGCCGTCGTAATCGGCTGCGCGAGCAAGCCCGCGACGCCCTCAGGCGTCACCCCCCCCGCCCCGACGGTTAAGGCATACCCGCCCCAGATCATCGAGCACAAGGGCACGGCCTTCGGCCGCGACTATCCGAAGTGGATGGACGCCGCCCTCGACGGGCCCAAGGCCGTGGAGAAGCTTCCCGATTTCGCCAACAAGTATATCGTCGTGGTCCAGCAGGACGGAGCGGACCTAAGCGGCGCCCAGCTCGCGGCGAGCAAGCTCGATGCGCAGACTACCATCTCGGCCCTCATCTCGACCCGCGTGAAGGACACCTTCGCCGGCGCCCAGGTCGGCGACAAGGATAAGATCGAGACCTACATGGAGCGCGCCGTGAAGAGCGTCTCCGAGGCCACCTTCTCGGGCTTCGCGATGGAGAGCGACTGGTGGGCCAAGCTCCAGACCTTCACCTCCGACGGGAAGCCCGACAAGCAGGTTTATCGCGTCATCCAGGTGTGGGGCATCGATAAGGACACCCTCAAGAAGCAGGTCGAGAAGCAGCTCGCCGGCGCCGCCGCCGCCGAGCCCAAGACCGAGGCCAAGCAGAAGGCCATGGACCTCGTCCAGCAGTCCTTCTTCGACGGGTTCTGATCCGTAGCCAAGGCCTTCGGCCTTGGCTTTGCGGTTTCGCTGGCGCGAAACCGCGGAACTAAAGTCGTGCCGGCCGTCGCCTATATCGGCGGACGGCCGGCTTTCTGTTACTTTGGGGTTCGACAAAAGGAGATCGCATGAATCGCAGCATACTCTCGGCCTTGGCCGCCATAACGCTGACCTTCGCGTCCTGCGCATCGGTCCCGGCCCAGGGCAAGGCGCCGGATTGGATCTTCACGACCCCCAAGGCCGACGCGACCAATACATATTTCGTCGGTTCGGCCTCGGACGCCACGGGCGACGTCGCAACGGCGACCAACGACGCGGCCGCCAACCTCATGTCATCCATCACTCAGTATATAGGCGTTAAGGTGAACGTCGCCACGAGCGCCGAGGACAAGGCCACACTCGACTCCTACTCGGCCAAGATCAAGTCCACCGTCACGAGCTCCTCCCAGAACCAAGTCTCTGGCTTCTCCGTCAAGGAGCGTTTCGTCCAGACGGATAAGAAGACGAAGCGCGTCACCGTATACGTGCTCGCGGCCTATGCGACCGCCGACCTCGAGAAGGAAAAGGCGAGGATCGCCGACCTGATGAAGAAGGGCGTGGAGGCCGTGGAAGGCCCGGAGCGCGAGGGCAACGGGATGCTCTCTCAGAACCGAAGCTACGAGGCGGTCCGGAAATTCGTCGAGGCGGCGGTCGCGGCCTCCGGGTCGAAGATCGACAACGCCGACGTCTACTTCGAGCGCAACATCAACTCGGCGCGCACCGCCCTCTCCAAGATCCGCTTCGATACCTCCGCCTCCGGGGGCTACAAGGGCCTGGTCGGGCAGGATTTCAAGCAGCCCTTCAAGGCCAGGATCGTGACGGGCGAGGGAGCCTCAGCACCCGGCGTGCCCGGCGCCGTAGTACTGATGAGCTACCAGCGCAAATCCGGGACTCGTCTAGTCTCCAAGACCGAGAGCGTCATGGCCGACGGCTCGGGCGCGATAAGCTTCACGCCGCCCGCTCCCGATTTCGTGGGCAAGGCAAAATTCAATCTCCGGCTGGATTTCCAGTCGACCCTGGACCTGCTCGACAAGATCCCGGACAAGTACGCCGCCTTCCGCGACTCGCTCGCCGAGGAGCTCAAGGCCAAGATAGTCGACGTCGCCTACGAGGTCGCCTCCAACGCGCGGGGCGTCTCGATGGCCGTCGCGATCCTCGACATCGACGAGACGGGCGCCGTGGTCGGTTCGCTGGCGCAGGCCGGTCTCATCGATGCCCTGCTCAAGGAGAAGTTCCTGGTGAAGAGCGTCGCCATCCCGAAGGAAGCGATCGCCGCCATGGACGAGGCTGCCGTATCCGCCGCCGCCTCGTCGGCGGGCAAGTACCAGCGGGTCGCGTTCGGCACCGCGACGATAACGAGCGTGCGCAAGGACGGCGGGAATTACCTCGCCACGGGGAAGGCCGTCGTCAAGGTGCTGGATATAGCCGGGGGGCAAATCCTGTATTCCGCCGAGCGCGGCGCGACTGGACTCGGCTCGGATGAAAAATCGGCGAGGGCCGCGGCCTATCGCGAGCTAGGTCTCAACGCGATCGGCAAGGACATGCTCTCGAACCTTCCGTAATACTGGACGCGGAGCGAACGAGGGCCGCCCATCCGGGCGGCCCTCGTTGTTGTGCGAACCCGCTGTCGCTATTTTTTGAGGACATCCAGCTCGTGGGGCTTATTGGAGATCACGCCGACGCAGCCTAGGGCGAGCAGGCGCGCGGCCTCGGCCTTGTCGTCCACCGTCCAGGGCAGTATCGGATAGCGGCCGAATTTACGCCACCTGAGGGAGGATAGGCGCCCGACCTTCTTCCTGTCGGGCTTGAGCGCGTCGACCTTGCCTATCCACCGTCCCTCGCCGTGGCGGAGGTAGGCGGGGACGTCCTCGTCGCCCGACCAGATGATCGCGGTAGGAATCGCGGGCGAGAGGTACTTGAAGCGGGCGAGGGCCATGGGGTTGAAGGACGAGACGAGTATCCTCCCCGTCATGCCTCCCTTGGACGAGAAGGCGTCGCGCAGGCAGGAGGCGACGGCCGCCTCCAGCCCGTAGTCGGCGGATATGCTGCTTTTGAGCTCGACGTCGTAGTAGAAGGACTCCCCGAACTCCTCGAAAAGCTCCCGCAGCTCGGGTATGCGCTCGCTCTTCCATTTACTCCCCTTCCAGGACCCGATATCCAGGGCGGAGAGATCCTTCCAGGTCGAACGCTCGATCTCGAGCGCCGCGCCGGCGACGCGCGCCGTCGAGTGGTCGTGGATGACGGCGAGCTTGCCGTCGTTCGTGAGGTGCACGTCGAACTCGATGCCCGGCATGCCCATGTTCCGCGCCAGCTTGAAGGCGGCCATCGTGTTCTCGGGAGCGATGGAGGAGACGCCCCTGTGCGCGAACAGAAGGGGGCGGGGAAGGTCGGGGAACAACGCGAGCCGGCTCATGGCGCCTCCCCCTCGGCGGCCTTCCGCTTGAGCGCGTCGAGGTCGGCTTCGGCCTTGGCCGCCGACTCGAGCTTGGCGAAGTCCGCTTCGGTCGCGGCGGCGCTCCGCCCGCCGGCATCGTCTCCCAGCAGCTCGCCCGTCATCATCTGCAGCTCCGCGAGGAGGCGGTCGGGGTCTATGCTGCGCTCGCGCGCCTTGATCATGGGCAGCTGCTCGCGCATGCGCGCGACCTTGGCGCGAAGGTCGGCGCGCTCGGCTTCGAGCGCCGCGATCTTGGCCGCCAGCTCGGTCGCCTTGGCGCTCGCCGCCTGGACGAGCGCCGCCATCGACGGGTCTCCCGCCGCGGCCTTGGCCTCGGCAAGGGCCAGCCTGCCCTTCCAGCGCTCGAGCTCGACCTGGATGTCGGCGATTTCCTTTTCCAGGCCCTTGGCGTCGACCGCGTAGGCGAAGATGTATTCTTTCGCCGCCTCGAGATCGAGGCCGGAGAGGTTCTCGTCGTCCGTCATCAGAGCTTGTAGGAGATGCCGCCGCCGAGGCTCACGCCGCCGTAGTTGTTGAAGAAGACGGTATCCATGGACACCCAGTAATCGATCCCCGCCTCGGCGAAGGCGGAAAGCTCGCGCGTGAAGAGGAAGGACGCTCGCAGGTAGGCCTGGGCGCCGATGTGCGAGAGCCAATCCGTCTTGTCGTTGGTGTTGAACACCGTGATGACCCTCGCGTAGCTCGCGCCGATCCCAGCGTAGGGCGTGAGAGTCAGGCGGCCCAGATAGAGGTCGTACTCGCCTCCGACGATCCCGTTGATAGGTATCACGGACAGGAACCCGGAGAAATAGGAGCTTACCTCGCTGACCGGGACCTGTATCGCCCCATAGGGCCTGAAGCCGTAGAAGCCGCGGGAGGCGGTTCCCTTGAGGCCTGGAATGGCAGTTCCGCCGGCGAGGTGGAAATAGCCCTCGGCGTCGATGCCGAGGCGCGGGATCTCCTTGAGCTGGACGTCCTTCGACATCTTGATCGAGGAGTAGACGACGCGTCCGGTGGAGACCTCGGAGCCGACGTCCTTGATCTGCACGAGCCCCTTCTCGGAATCGTTCTTGAAGCCCTCGACCGTCTCGCTGACGATCACCGAGTACTCGTCGCCCTTCTTGATGCCCATGTTCCTGCCGAGCTGGAGCTTGATCTCGCTTCCGTTGGCCGCGAGGACGCGGGTGTTGATCTGGAATGCCTCGATCTTGCGCACCTCGAACTGAAGCTGCATCGGGATTCCCTCGATCGCGCCCGAGATCGATTTGTTCTGGTTGTCCTTGTCGCTGCCCGAGGATTTGACCTCGGCGATGCCCAGCACGGAGCCGCCGCCGCCGACGTCGATGAAGGTCACGTTGGTCTTGATGTCGGTCTCCCACTCGGACTTGTCCGAGTTATAGCGGGAGTTGAACTCCGAGACCACGGGCACAGCGATGATGAAGGCGCCCAGCAGCTTGTTGAACTCGGCCTCGGTGAGGACGGCCTCGCCGAACTGGTACTTCTCGGGAACCACGAAGTTGGCTTCCTTCGCCTTCTTAAGGGTCGCGATGAAGGCTTCGACTCCTCCGGAGGATAGCCGCTGCGTCTCGCCGATGATATTGAAGCGCCCGAGGTCGACGAAGACCTTTTGAATCTCCTGGTCGATGCTGCCCAGGGACTCGAGGGGAATCGACCACCCGTAGTATCCGAGGGCGAATATGGCAACGTCCTTTTTCTCGCTGACCGTCGGGGTCGCCGCCGCGAGCGGGCCGGCGAATATTACAGCGGCGAAGAGCCCGGCTATGAGTTTCCTGGTTCGCTTCATTATTCCTCCTGATGTTACCTCGTCGCGAATCCTGAGCCCTTATTTTCCGCGCCAGGGGCCGTCCCTGTCAATAGAAGGCCGGCGTCGACGGGCCGGCCCGGCCTTGCCTCTGCTCGACCGGAGGGGCTATGGTTTGCCTCAAAGCTATGCAGCGCTCCTACATGGATACCAGCGTCCCCATCGCCGCCCTCGCCACGGCTCCGGGGGAGTCGGCCCTGGCCGTCATCCGCACTTCCGGGCCCGGCGCGGTGGGCCTCGCGGCCTCGGTCTTCTCGCGTCCCGCGGCTCTCGCGGCCGCCCGCGGCCTGTCCCTGGTGAGCGGCAAGCTCGTCGACCCGGCCTCGGGACAGGCGGTCGACGAGGTTCTCGCGGCGGTCTTCCGGGCTCCGGGCGGCCCCGTCGGAGACGATGGCGTCGAATTCTTCTGCCACGGCTCGCCGGCCGTCATCCGGCGTGCCCTGTCGCTCCTCGAGGCCGCGGGCTTCGCTCCCGCCCTGCCGGGCGAATTCAGCTTCCGCGCCTTCGCGAACGGGAAGACCGATCTGGTCAAGGCCGAGGCGGTCCAGGAATTGGTCCGAGCCGGGAGCGAGGGCGCTAGGGCCGAAGCCCTGCGACGACTCGAGGGAGGCCTCTCCCGCGCGCTGCGCGCGGCTCGTGAGGCCCTCGTCGGGACCCTCGCGGAGGCCGAGGCGAGGCTCGATTATGCCGAGGACGACGATGCGCCCGCCGGAGGCCTCGAGCTCGCCGCCCTCAGGGGGGTCCGCGACCTCGTGGCAGGCTTGTCCGCCAGCTACGCTGCGGGCCGGCTTTTCGAGCGAGGCGCGAGGGTCGTCGTAGCGGGAAGGCCCAACGCCGGCAAGTCCAGCCTCTTCAACCTCCTGGTGCGGGAGGAGCGCTCCATCGTCGCCGCCGATCCCGGCACCACCCGCGATTGGATCGAGGCGGGGATCGAGCTTTGGGGTCTCCCGATCAGGCTCATCGATACCGCCGGGCTTCGCATCGCATCGGGGGAGATCGAGGCCGAGGGCGTCTCGCGAAGCCGCCGCCTCGCCGCGGAGGCCGAGGCCGTAGTCTATCTCGTCGACGGGACCTCCGGCGTCGAGCCGGAGGACCGGGCCTTTCTCGAGTCGAGGCCCGACGCCCTGAGAGTTTGGAACAAGGCGGACTCGCCCGGCTGCGCCCAGGCGCCGTCCGGTTACCTGCGCCTTTCCGCCGCGACTGGCGAGGGACTGCCGGCCCTCGCCGACGCGTTGCGCGAAAGCGTCGCCCCGCGATTTGGGCGGGACGACGGGGACGCGCGGCCCGCCCGCGACATCCAAGCCGCTCGCGACATCCGTGTCGCGAGCGAGAGGCAGAAGCTCCTCCTCGATCGGGCGGTCGCCGCCTTGGATTCCGCCTTGGCCGGGCTCGACGAGGGCATCCCTCTCGACGCCCTAGTCATCGACCTGCGCGAGGCTGCGGACGCGTTGGGCGAAATTACCGGGGAGATCGCCTCGGAGGAAATCCTCGAGGCCGTCTTCTCCCGATTCTGCCTGGGCAAGTGAGGGGAGCTTGGATTACGAAGCGATAGTCGTCGGGGGCGGGCATGCCGGGATAGAGGCAGCGCTAGCCCTCGCCCGCCTGGGTCATCGGACGCTGATGGTGACCCAGGACCTGGACGCGATCGGGCGCATGTCCTGCAATCCCTCTATCGGCGGCCTTTCCAAGGGGAACCTCGTCCGCGAGATCGACGCCCTGGGCGGGCAGATGGGCAGGCTCATAGACGAATCGATGATCCAGTACCGCGTGCTCAACCGATCGCGCGGGCCGGCAGTCCAGGCTCCGCGGGCGCAGGCCGATAAGGCGCTCTACGCCTCCCTCGCCCGGCGGGCACTCGAGTCGCAGCCGCGGCTCGAGCTCTTCATGGATACCGTCGTCGACCTCGTGCTGGACTCTTCCGGGACGCGCGTCGAGGGAGTCCTCACCGAGCGGGGGACGAGGATAGGCTGCCGCGCCCTCGTCCTGACGACGGGCACTTTCATGGAGGGGCGGCTCTTCATCGGCGACTGGAGCGCGTCGGGCGGAAGGCTCGGCGAGCGCGCGGCGGTGGGACTTGGCGACGCCCTGCGCCGAAGGGGATTCCGGCTGGGCAGGCTCAAGACGGGGACGCCGGCCCGCGTGAAGGCCGGTTCCCTCGATTACGACGAGATGGAGAGGCAGGACGGCGAGGAACTCTCGCCCTTCTCCTTCGCGGACGAGGCGGTCGTTCGGCCGAGCCTCCCCTGCTGGATCACGTATACGAACGCGCGCTCGCACGAGGCCATCCGCGCGGGGCTTAGCCTCTCCCCGTTGTACCGCGGCGACATCAAAGGCAAGGGGCCGCGCTACTGTCCCTCTATCGAGGACAAGGTGGTTCGTTTCCCGGAGAGGGAGCGGCATCAGGTCTTCGTGGAGCCGGAGGGCGAGTACACCGACGAGATGTATCTCAACGGACTCTCCTCCTCCCTGCCCGAGGAGCTGCAGTCCGAGTTTATCCATAGCGTGCCGGGCTTGAGGCGAGCGGTCATCGCGAGGCCGGCCTATGCTGTCGAGTACGACTACCTCGACCCATCCATGCTCTACGCGTCGCTGGAATCCAAGGTAGCGGCGGGCCTCTTCGTGGCGGGCCAGACTAACGGCAGTTCCGGCTACGAGGAAGCGGCCGCGCAGGGCATCGTCGCGGGCATCAACGCGGCGCGGTCCCTCTCGGGCGAGAGGGCGGTGATCCTCTCCAGGGCCGAGGCCTATATCGGCGTGCTCGTAGACGATCTCGTCACCCTCGGCGTCGACGAGCCGTACCGCATGTTCACGAGCCGCGCCGAGCGACGCCTAGGGCTGCGGCACGATACGGCGGACGCCCGGCTCACGCCGATCGCGGCGTCGATAGGATTGGCCGACGCGGCGAGGCTCGAGCGATTCGAGCGGAAGATGGCGGGCCTCGGGGAAATACGGGAGCTCATCGCCGGGCATCGCATAGCGCGCGACGACATTTCCGCGAATCCGGGCCTGGCGCGCCACGCGGGCGAGAACGCCGCGGCGGCCCTGCGCGACCCCGCGCTCCGTGACTGCCTGGGCTCCCTCCTGCCCGGGCTATCGGAGCGGTTCCCGCGCGGCTGGATCGAGACCGCCGAGCTCGACGCGCGCTACGCCGGCTACGCGGAGAAGGAGGCCCGGCTGGCGGGCAGGATGGAGCGTTCCGAGCGGCTCCGAATCCCCGAGGGCTTCGACTACGGCGCCGTCACCGGCCTCTCCGCCGAGGCGGCGCAGAGGCTGGCATCGGCGCGGCCCCTGACTCTCGGGCAAGCGGCGCGCGTCCATGGAGTCCGGAGCGCCGACGCCGCGCTGCTGATGGTGACGATATTAAGGAAAACCAACTGATGCCCTTGAATAAAGAGCATTGACGCGAAGTCGCGCTGAGGGGCGCGAAGGGAGAGGATGAGTTCTCCGGCTCTGTCCGCGTCCCTTGGCGGACCTGCTTTACTCGATCGCCGCTATTTGAGAAAAGGCCCATAACCGGCTACCGAGCTAGGGATTATTTCTTCACTATGCCCAGCATCGCGGCGAGGTCTTCTTTCGCCTTGTCGAGGGCGGATTGGTACTGGGTGCGCGCCGCGCTCACGTTCTGCTTGTAGAAAGCTGCGAACTCGGGATCGGACATCGGGTCGATGCGGACGTCCTGGCCCATCCTCGCGGCCATCTGGCGCTCCTTCTCGCGGATCTTGGGCCCCCACTGCTTGCGGATGGCCTGCTCGACGTTCTTCATGTCCTCGAGGTACTGCTTGAAGAACCCTACGAGCTGCTGGAAGAGGGCCTGTACCCGCTTGTCCGCTATGCCGGCGCCGACGCCGCCCAGGAGACCCGACCCCGAGGCGAGGGCGGAGAAGCCCGAGGACAGCGTCTGGAGCTTCTCGGTCGAGGCCTCGCTGACGGGGAGCTGTATCTGGGACGCGAGGACGTCGAACATCCCTTCTCGCACGGACGCCCGCTTCTCCTTGGCGTACTTCCCCAGCGCCTCGTCCAGCGAGGCCGTCTCGGGGTCCTCGAGATAGCGCCCGGCCGCCTTTTTTCCCTCCACGCGCAGCGCGTTGGCCTCGAGCGCGACCTCATCTATTTTGATGTCCTTCGAGCGCTCGAGCGCGATCTCGAGCGCGCTCTTGATCATTGCCATGTTGATTCTCCTGTCGAGTCTAGTTTGACCTGGGAAGCTCTCGGGCGAAGGCTATTACCTTGTCGACCATGCTCACTAGCACGATCGCCGCCGTCGCCCACTCCAGTACCTCGACCAATTCTATTCTCCCGATGCCGAATATGAGCCTTGTAACCTCGATCGCGTAGAGCACCATTATCGAGGCGACCGCGGCCTTTCCCATGAGGGTCGTCCTCGGCTCGATCCTTTTATTGATGAAGATGAGGATGAACACGAAGGCTACCTGCAGGCCGAGTCGCGCCGTCACGAGGAGGAAGAACCATGGGGGCACCAATTTAAAATAATAAAATACGATCGTGAGGACAATGAGGAGGGCGTAATCGCTCGCGCTGTCCATCATCTTCCCGACCTTCGTGACTTCGCTCGCCTTGCGCGAGACGTAGCCGTCGGCGAAATCGGTGGCGAACACCAGGACGACGAGGCATAGGAGCGGAAGGCGGATGCGGTATTCCTTGGCCGCCAGCACGAGGAAGAGGAGGGTAGGCATGCTCGTAACCCTGAACAGCGTGATGGCGTTCGCGAGATTGACCCTGTCGAGGCGCACGCCCGAGGGCTCCTTGACGAAGTCGTTCTTGAAGATGAAAAGCATAGATACGAGTAGGGCGAAGAAGGGAAGGGCGACGAGGAGGAACAATGGCCCGAAGCGGAAGAGGAATCCCTTGGGCAAGGTCGCGTCTGATGGCAGCGCGGGTATGGCGAACGAGCAGAAAATAGCCAATTGCAGGGCCATGTAGAGGCCCATGGTGGCGAGAATGCTCTTTCCGAGTCTGTCCATCGCGCTCGCCCCCGCCTTCCCGCATTCCGGCCAGGCCTACTCGAATTTCGTTGCGGAATGATACAACTTGACATCGTCGCTGTCAAATACCCATACTTCGGCTATGACTTTGGCCGACAAACTCACGGCGAGCCGCCTCGTGCTCGCGCCGGTCTTCTTCGCCGCGTATCGTCACGGGGGAGGTTTGGGCCCGGTTCCGTATCTCGCGCTATTGTGGCTTCTCTTCATCGTCATCGAATTGAGCGATCTCTTCGACGGCCTCGCCGCGCGCCGTTCGGGTACCGTCAGCGATTTCGGGAAGCTCTTCGATCCCTACGCGGACGTGTTCGCGCGCGTTACTTATTTCGTTTGCTTCGCGCTCGACGGCCTCATGCCGGCTTGGGTCCTCGTGCTTATCCTCTATCGCGAGCTTTCCATCAACTTCCTCAGGATGCTGCTCGCGCAAAGGGGCATCGCCATGGGAGCGCGGCCGGGCGGCAAGCTGAAATCGGCGACCTATATGGTGGCGGGCGCCGCCTCGCTGATGTTGGTGAGCGCGCAGAGGCTCGGCCTCCTCCCGAGCCTCTGGTCGCCCTTCGCCGTCGCGATCAAGGCGATCTACGTCATCGCTGCCCTGCTCGCGGTCGCTTCTTTCGCGGATTACTTCCTTCAATTCCGCAAGCTGACCGCTCCTCGCCGATGAGGCCGCCCAAGCCGATCTCCGAGCTGGGCCGCGCCGATGCCGCGGGGATCCGCTATGCGCTTTTCGATATCGACGACACGATCACGGACGGGGGATCGCTTCCAGAGGAATCCTATTCGGCGCTATGGGCGCTCCGCAGGGCAGGCATCCTTGCCGTTCCCGTCACAGGACGGCCCGCGGGCTGGTGCGACCTGATTGCGAGGCAATGGCCGGTCGCGGGGGTCGTAGGCGAGAACGGAGCCTTCGCCTTCTATATGAAGGGGGAGTGCCTCGAGAGGCTTTTTCATCCCGCGGCTCCATCGCCGGATTCATCGCGCGAACGCCTCGCCCTCCTCGGCGACCGGGCGATGCGCGAGGTGCCCGGCCTGCGCCTCGCGAAGGACCAGCCCTACCGGCTTTTCGACATCGCGCTGGATTTCGCGGAGGAGCCTCCCGTGCTTCCCCTCGAGGACGCCCTGCGCGTCAAGGGCATTTGCGAGGCTTCGGGCGCGAGAGCCAAGGTCAGCTCCATCCACGTGAACGCCTGGTTCGGGGATTATGACAAACTCTCGATGTCCGAGCTTTTCCTCTCGAGCGTCCTAGGATGGGATCCGATACTGTCTTCGCGCGAGACCGTCTTCTTCGGGGACTCGCCGAACGACGAGCCTATGTTCCGGCGCTTCGAGCTTTCCTGCGGCGTCGCCAACGTGAGCCGCTTTTTCGATGTTATGGAGTACCCGCCGGCGTACATCACGCAGAGGCCTTTCGGTGCCGGTTTCGCCGAAGCCTGCGGTTTTATTTTGGGATGCCGATGACAAGGCGGAATGGCACTTGACCGCCTTCGCGCGAATTCGATAGAGTGCGTTTCGCGCAAAATCGATCGTACCGCTACCTTCAGGAATCGGGAAACGAAGCGGCGAAAAAGGGAAGAGAAAAGGGAACAAGCGCTTGACAGGGGACGAGGAATTACGATAGTTTCATCGAGCGCCTTAAAGGCACGGTGGCATGTGAAAGCGCCGGACCGAAGATAATCAAACAGCGGAAGGCAATCGGGCAGTGCCCAATCCTTGGTGAAAAAGGCCAAGGCAGCGGGTGGCGGTCAGTATCGCCTTGACGCAGATGCGAAGGGTTCCAAGGAAAGAAGAGGAACCGCAATTAACGGTAAAAAGGGTTGATTGCTGATTGACAGAGATTAGGCAGAGATGATATAAAAAACGTCTTCTGGCACGAAAATTGCTAGGGAGACGGTAGAGTTCTTTAACAGTAAATAGGGATGGGATAGAGCGAGGTAAGGTGAAGACCCGCGAAAGCGGGGCGACACTTGACGCCAAGCGCGAAAGCGCTTGGTTTGGATATCGAATGCCGGTTGTTCCTAACGGGACAACGAAACGTTCAACTCTTTGTGAAGCTAGAGGTCTTCGGACCTTTGGTATATATCATGGAGAGTTTGATCCTGGCTCAGAACGAACGCTGGCGGCGTGTCTTAAGCATGCAAGTCGTGCGGCAAGGCGGGGCAACCCGCCCTAGAGCGGCGGACTGGTGAGTAACGCGTGGGTGATCTACCTTTGGGATGGGGATAGCCATTAGAAATAGTGGGTAATACCGAATACGTTCATCTGGTTGCGACCAGGTGAGGAAAAGCGCTTCGGCGCTGCCCGAAGATGAGCCCGCGTCCCATTAGCTAGTTGGTGAGGTAAAGGCCCACCAAGGCGATGATGGGTAGCCGGCCTGAGAGGGTGTACGGCCACACTGGGACTGAGATACGGCCCAGACTCCTACGGGAGGCAGCAGCTAAGAATATTCCGCAATGGACGAAAGTCTGACGGAGCGACGCCGCGT
>JANXYQ010000131.1 GCA_025355995.1 Spirochaetaceae bacterium
ACGACCCCCTCCACCCGGCCTACTACCTTCCTTCCTACGACCACGACATCACGATACGGCGCAACGTGGTCGTCTCGGACATCGGGGCCTCGATCAAGCGCGAGGCCGAGGGCGCCTGGCACGTCGCGGCGAGCGACCTGCGCAGCGCAAGGCCCCTGGGCGGCGCGACGGTCACCCTCTACAACTTCCAGCGCAGGGCCCTCGTGTCCGGCGCGACCGACTCCTCGGGCCTCCTTGTCCTTCGCGCCGAGGGCGAGCCAGCCTTCGCGACAGTCCAGGCTGGCGGCCAGACCAGCTGGCTCAAGGTGGACGAGGGCTCGAGCCTCTCGGCTGGCCATTTCGACATAGGGGGCGAGAAGGCCGACTCGGGCCTCAAGGGCTTCCTCTACGGCGAGCGCGGCGTGTGGCGCCCCGGCGACGCGATGCACCTGAGCTTCATCCTCTACGATCGGTCGGGCAAGCTGCCCGCCAAGTACCCGGTATCCTTCGAACTCGAGGACCCGTTGGGCCGCGTCGTGCGGACGGGCACCTACACGGACTCGGTGAACGGGTTCTACTCGATCGAGACGGGCACCTCCCAGGACGCCCCCACGGGCCCCTACGTGGCGCGGGTCACGGCAGGGGGGAGGACCTTCACGCGCAATCTTAAGGTAGAGACCGTGATGCCCAACCGCCTCAAGATAGACCTCGACTGGGGAGGGACCGGCTACATCTCGACCGACACGAGCGAGATCTCCCTCCAGGCGGCCTGGCTCACGGGCGCCAAGGCCGGGGCGCTCAAGGCGGACGTGTCCGCCACCTTCTCCCCGGCGGCGACGACCTTCACCACCCTGCCCGACTACACCTTCGACGACCCGACCAGGACCGTCTCTTCCGACCGCGCCATCCTCTTCGACGGCCGCCTCGGGAGCGATGGAAAGACTAGCTTCGGCATCGACCTCTCCTCGGACCGTCGGCCCCCGGGCAAGCTCAAGGCCAACGTCCTCACCCGCGTATTCGAGCCCTCGGGCATCTTCTCGAGCGAGTCCACGAGCGTGGACTTCCATCCCTACGAGCGCTACGTCGGCCTGCGCCTGCCCAAGGGCGACGCCGCCCGAGGCATGCTCCTCGTGGACAAGGACCAGCGCGTCGACCTCGCGCTGGTCGATCGCGACGGTAAGCCCATTAAGGCGGGCGCCAAGGTTGACATCGCCCTCTACCAGCTCGAGTGGCGCTGGTGGTGGGAGAAGGGCGACGAGAGCCTCGCGCAGCGGGCCGACGAGCTCTTCCAGAAGCCCATCAAGAAGGGCACGGTGACCGTCGGGGAGGACGGGCGCGGCTCCTGGACCTTCCAGGTGAAGTACCCGAGCTGGGGCCGCTACCTGGTCCGCGCGGAGGACAAGGACGGCGGCCACGCCTCCGGAAAGATAGTCTACATCGACTGGCCGGGCTGGGCGGGACGAGGCCGCGACTCGGGCGGCGCCCAGGCCATGCTCGAGCTCTCGGCCGGGAAGCCCAAATACGCTCCCGGGGACAGGGCCTCGGTCAGCTTCCCCTCCAACGCCGAGGGGCGGGCCCTCGTCCAGATCGAGCGGGCCGGGAGGATACTGCGGGAGGAGTGGGTCGCTACGAAGAAGGACACCACCGCTTACGAGTTCGCCGTCACGCCGGATATGGCGCCTAACGTCTACGTCCACGTAACCTTCGTCCAGCCCCACCTGCAGACTGCAAACGACCTCCCCATCAGGCTCTACGGGATAATCCCCGTCCTGGTCGAGGACCCCGCGACGCGGATCAAGCCGGTCATCGAGACGGCGGCGACCCTTTCGCCCGGCGGTGAGGCAGGCTTCACGGTGCGCGAGGAGACCGGCAGGCCGATGACCTACACGATCGCGGTCGTCGACGAGGGCCTGCTCGGCATCACGCGCTACCAGGCGCTGGATCCCTGGAACGAGTTCTACAAGAAGGAGGCCAGTTCCCTATCGGCCTGGGACCTCTACCAATACGTCGCGGGCGCCTTCTCGGGGCAGCTCGAGACCCTCCTCGCGGTGGGCGGCTCCGACGACGCCCTCGGTGGCGGCAACCGGAAACCGAGCCGCTTCCCCGCCGTCGTGTACTACTTCCCGCCTCGCGAGCTCAAGGCGGGCGAGACGGCGCGGGCGAGCTTCAAGCTGGGCTCCTACATCGGGGCGCTGCGCTTCATGGTCGTCGCGGGCTCCATGCCCTCCGGGGCCGCCAACGGGGCGGCCTTCGGCGTGACCGAGCGCTCGGTCCCGGTGCGCGCGGACATCATGGGCCAGCTGACCGCCCCGCGCGTGCTCTCGCCGGGCGAGGAGGCCTCGATACCGGCGACCGTCTTCGCCTTCATGGGCGCGAAGAAGGCGATCGTGAGCCTCACGGCGAGCGGCGCCCTGTCCGTGGTAGGCGAAGCGGCCAAGGTCTTGGACTTCAAGCAGGATGGCGACCTCTCCGCCATGTTCCGCGTCAAGGCCGCGGATTCCCCCGGCCTAGGCACCCTCAAGCTCGTCGCGACCATCGAGGGCAAGAGGTCCGAGGAGTCGATCAGCATCGAGGTGAGGCCGGTGGGCGCGCAGGTTTCCAGCGTGACGGGCTCAGTGATCGAGGCGGGCAAGGCCTGGAAGCCCTCGATCGACCTCCCCGGCGAGAAGGGGACGAACTCGGTCTCGGTCGAGCTGTCCCGGCTGAAGGCCATAGACCTGGCCGAGCGGGTCGACTGGCTCATACAGTACCCGCACGGCTGCGCCGAGCAGACCACCTCCGGAGCCTTTCCCCAGCTCTATCTGCCCAAGGCGGTGGCCCTCTCCGCGGACAAGGCCGCAGCCGCCCGCGACAACGTAGCGGCGGCGATCGACAAGCTGCGCGGCTTCCAGACGACGCGCGGCGGCTTCACCATGTGGCCGGGCAACGGCAACGAGGACGATTGGATTTCGGCCTACGTTACCCACTTCCTCCTCGCCGCGCGCAAGGAGGGCTTCGAAGTCCCCTCGGGACTCGCGGACCCCGCGCTCGCCTACCTCGCGCGCTCGAGCCGGAGCTGGAACTCGAGCGAGCCTTGGTCCCAGTCGATCCAGGCCTACAGGCTTTACGACCTGGCCCTCGCCGGCGTTCCTGAGATCGCGGCGATGAACCGCTTCAGCGACTTCCCCGGCATGCCGACGGCGGCGCGCTTCCGCCTCGCGGCGGCCTACGCGATGGCCGGCATGCGCGACGCCGCGGCCGCCCTCACCCGCGGCCTGGCGGCCGAGGCCGTCGCCTACCCGGGCATGGCCGACAACACCTACGGCACGGAGATCCGGGACCGGGCGGTCATCCTTGACGCCCTGAACGCGTTGGGCGACTCCGCTCGGGCCCTCCCGGTCTATAACAAGATCGCCGATGATCTCGACTCGAGGCGCTGGCTCTCCACTCAGGACCTGGGCGCCGCCCTCGGCGCCGTCCTGCCCTACGCCATCCTCGCGGCGTCGACGGACGCGCCCACGGTCCGCGTTTCCCTCGAGGGCTCGGGCAAGAGCTCCGACGTCACCCTCGATCGGCCCATGGCCAGGGTGGACCTGCCCGCGCCTGAGGGTCTACAAGCCTCGGTGGTCGTCATCAACTCGGGCAAGTCGCCGCTGTTCGCAAGGATCCTGGCGAAGGGCATTCCCGCGGCCGGCAAGGAAAGGCCTCTCTCAAACGGGCTCTCCCTCTCGCTGCGCTACCTGGGGATGGACGGCAAGGCCGTGGATCCGGCCAGGGCGGAACCGGGCGCCGACTTCATCGTCGAGGCGACGGTGCGCAACCGCTCTGGGCAGGCGCTGAAGAACCTCGCGCTCACGCAGCTCCTGCCCTCGGGCTGGGAGATAGTCAATTTCCGGCTCGGGGAAGACCTGCCCAAGCCGAAGGCGAAGGGCGGCGGCGACAATGGGGACGAAGGCAATCCCGTCTCGCAATCCGCCCCGCCGCTCTACGACTACCAGGACGTCCGCGACGATCGCGTGCTCACCTATTTCTCGATCGGGACCAAGGACCCCAAGGTATTCAAGATCTACGCGACCAAGGCCTACGAGGGCAGGTTCTTCCTTCCCGCGACCTCGGTCACGGCGATGTACGACGGACGCTTCCAGGCCCTCGTGCCCGGCCGGTGGCTGGACGCGGGGCAGTCGGGCTCGAAGAGCCCCGGGCACTAGAGGGAGGCGTGTCGCGCATAGTCATGCGATGGAGCCCGCGGGCGCCGGCCGACCGGGTTCGCCGCGGACCCTGCGCCGCGTCCGCGGCGGCCCTCGCCCTCCTGTTCTTCCTCGCCGTGCCGCCGGCCCGCTTCCCCGAAGGCCTGTCGGCCGCGGTCTACGCGCGGCGCGGCGAGCTCCTGGGCGCGGCTGTCTCGAGCGCGGGGCAGTGGCGCCTGCCCTCGCGCGGCGTTCTCCCGGAGCGCTTCGCGCGCGCGCTCACGGCCTACGAGGACAAGCGCTTCTTCTCGCATTACGGCGTCGACCCGGCATCGATCCTGCGCGCGGCGATCCAGAATTCCCGAGCGGGCCGCGTCGTCTCGGGCGGCTCCACGATAAGCATGCAGGTGGCCCGGCTCGGCAGGCCCGGCAGCGAGCGCGCCATGGGGGAGAAGGCGATCGAGGCCCTCATGGCCCTGCGCCTCGAGCTCCTGCGCGGCAAGCGGGGCGTCTTGAGGCTCTACGCCGAGAACGCGCCCTTCGGCGGCAACGTCGTCGGCATCGAGGCGGCGAGCTTCCGCTTCTTCGGGCGGGGCCCCGAGGCCCTGTCCTGGGCCGAGGCGGCGACCCTCGCCGTGCTTCCCAACGCTCCTTCGGCCGCGCACCCCGGCAAGAACCGCGAGCTCCTGGAGTCCAAGCGCAACAGGCTCCTCCGCGTCCTCGCCTCCTCCCGCGAGATGAGCGGGGAGGACCTGGCCCTCGCCCTCGCCGAGCCCCTACCGCCCGAGCCCTATCCGCTCCCTAGGCTCGCCCCCCATCTCGTGGACCGCTTCGCCTCGGGCGGCGCCGGCAAGCCGGGAGGTCCGCCCGCCCGCGTCGATACCACCCTAGATGCCTCCCTCCAGGAGAGGGCGTCGGAGATATTGGAGCGAAGGGTCGAGCGGCTCGCGGCCGGAGGCGTCTACAACGGAGCCTGCATAGTCGCTCGCGTGGATACCGGCGAGGTCCTCGCCTATGTAGCGAACGTCCGAGGACCGGGCCCCGTCTCTGGCGACGCCGACCGGGGAGGCAGGGGCTATTCGGTCGACCTGATCCGGGCGGAGCGCAGCTCGGGATCCCTACTCAAACCCTTCCTCTTCGCCGCCGCGCTGGAGGCCGGGGAGCTGGGCCCCAGGAGCCTCCTGCCCGACCTGCCGACGCGCTACGGCTCCTACGAACCGGAGAACAACCTGGGCACGTATTCGGGCGCCGTCCGGGCGGACGAGGCCCTTGCGAGATCGCTCAACGTGCCCTTCGTCCGGTTGCTGAAGTCCTTCGGCGTCGAGCGCTTCCACGACCTCCTCGTCTCGACCGGCATGAGCACCCTGCGCCGCAGGGCCGAGGACTACGGCCTCACCCTCATCCTCGGCGGCGCCGAGACGAGCCTCTGGGAGATATCCGGGCGTTTCGCCGCCCTCGCCCGTACTGCCGGAGGCAGTACCGCCTCCGGCGGCGCCGCCTCGCCGGGCCGAGGCTCGAGCCAAGTTTTCGACCTGGGGCTCACGCGAGCGGAGCTGGCCGCGCGCGCTCGCCGCCCGGATCCCTTCTCCCCCGGCGCGGCGCAGCTAACCCTCGACGCGCTCACGAAGGTCGCGCGGCCAGATGAGGAGGCGGCCTGGGAAGACTACGCCTCCGCCCGCCGCATCGCATGGAAGACGGGGACGAGCTTCGGCTACCGCGACGCCTGGGCCGTAGGGGTCGACGGGACACATGTGGCGGGTGTCTGGGTCGGCAACGCGAGCGGGGAGGGCAGGCCCTCGCTCAAGGGCTCTGCGGCAGCCGCTCCCATCCTCTTCGAGCTCTTCGGCCTCCTCGGGGCGGGTGGCGCCGGCGACGAGCGAAGCGAGGCGAACGACGAGCGAGGCGATGCCCTACCTCCAGCGAGCGCGCTACGCGAGACAGAGGTGTGCGCGGATTCCGGCTGGGCTGCGGGCCCGAACTGCGCGCGCGTCGAGACGGCCCTCGTGCCCGTCTCGGCGAAGAGTCTCCCCCTTTGCCCTTATTGCGCCAGCGTGGCGCTGAGCGCCGACGGCCGCTACAGGGTGCGCGCCGAGGAGGAAGCGCCCGCCAGCGTGCGCATCGAGAAACGCTTTGTGCTGCCGCCGGCGATGGAGCGGTATTTCGCTCGTAGCCTTAACTACAGGAGCCTGCCGCCTTGGAAGCCCGGTTCGGCCCAGAGCGGTTCCGACAAAAGCATGGCGATCGTCGTCCCGGAGGAGGGCGCCTCCTTATACATCCCCGTGGAGATCACGGGAAGGCCGGGAGCCGCGGTTTTTACCGTGGCTCATCGCGATCCCGGAGCCGTCGTGTTCTGGCAGCTCGACGGCGAATACCTGGGCTCGACGAGAGCCCCCCACGCGATAGAGCTCCGACCCGGCGCGGGAGAGCATGTCCTCACGGTCGTGGACGGGGCGGGCCGGAGCCTCTCTCGGCGCTTCACCGTGCTGAGCGGCAATTAGGATGAAGCGAGCCGCCCCCCTCTTCGCCCTCCTTTCCCTCTCCGCCGCCCTCGGCTCCGCCTGGCCGCAGGCTGGGGCGGCCGCCCTCGCCGGCTCCGGCGAAGCCGGTCTCTTCCTGGACGGCCGTTGGGAAGGAAGCATTGATCTCGGATCGGGGAGCGAGCCCCTCGCCCTGCGCCTCTTCCCCGCCGATACCGAGGCGGGAACGGCGGCGGGCGGGCTCGTCGACCTGCCCGCGCGCAAGCTCTTCGGTTACCCGATGGGAGGCCTCGAGCGCTCGTCCGAGGGCCTGAAATTCTCGCTGCTCGGAGGCGCTCCTTTCGCCGGCGCCTTCGAGCTGCGCGGCTCGCCCGCCCCGGTCGCCTTGGGGGAGAGCTTCTCCGTCGCCGGCGCCGCGCGGCGCCTGAGCGCGCCCGCGGCCGACGCCGAGGATGGGATAGAGGCGGGGGCGGCGGATGCGGCGCCGGCGTCCGAGGGGGCCTTCTCCCTCGCCTTCCTCGGCCTAGACTCGCGCGGAAGCGCCCTCGGAGCCGACTGCCGCCTGCCCACCGGCCGCGGCTCCCTACCCGGCAGCCTCCTCCTTCCTGACGGAGTCAGGCCGGTTCCCGTCGTGCTCCTCCTCTCGGGCTCGGCCTCGGACAGGGACGGCGACAACTACTCCGTTCCCGGGCGAAGCGACGCGTTAGCCGATCTTGCCTTGGCTCTCCGCGACAGGGGCATAGCCTCGCTCCGCTACGATAGGCGCGGGACGGGCGAGGCCTACAGGCTCGCCTCTGGGGAGGGCGAGGTCAGCCTCGACGATCACGTCGAGGACGCTCGCGCGGCGATCGCGTTCCTCGGCGCCGATCCCCGCTTCTCCGGCCTGACCCTCGTCGGCTACGGCGAGGGGGCCTCGGTGGCCGCCGGCGCCGTCGCAGGCGAGGGCCTGCGCGGCGAGGGCCGGGGAGCCGGGCGGGCGGCGAAGGTTTCGGGGCTGGCGGCGCTCTGCGCCTCGGGGAAGAGCGAGCTCGAGGCCCTGGAGGAGGCGCTGGCTACGGCGCCCGAGGAGCTCAAGTCCGAGGCGCGGGACATCGTCCGGGCCTTGAGGGCGGGAAGCGGCTACCCCGATCCCAGCCCCTATCTCGCGGACTATTTCAGGCCCGGCGCCCGAGCCTATCTATCCTCCCTGTTCCGCTTCGACCTCCGCGCCGCCTTCGCCGCCGCAGACTGCCGCGCCCTCGTCGTCGCAGGCGGGCGCGACCTGCAGGTGGCCCCCCCCGAGACCGAGCTGCTCGCCTCGGCCAGGGCCGACGCCTCCTACCGCGCGATTCCCGCGATGAGCCATGCCTTAAAGGCCGTGGGAGAGGACGAGGAGTCGAATTATGCGTCCTTCACGGATCCATCCATCCCGCTCGCGCCGGGCTTGGCCGACCTGGTCGCCGCATTCGCCAGGGGCGAAGCCCTGCCGGGGGAGGACCCGCGCGCGGGGGGCGAGGTCCCGCCGGCGGCCGAGGGCTCAGCGTCCCCCGACCAGTCCGGTCCCGACGCTCCCGGCGCCGAGGCTCCCGTCCCGCAGGGCGGCGAGGACGCGGGCGAGGGCGACGCCGGATAGCCGCACTCCCGACGCGCCGTACGCGTTCCCCTCGGCGCTGAAAGTGGCGCCCAGGGCCGCGTCGGCCTCGTCCCCGAAGAAACTCCTAGCGATGGCGTACCAGGCCAGCCTGAGCGCCGGCCTGTATACGCGCGCCCCGTCTGCGTCCTCCATGAGGAAGACTATCGCGGCGTCGTAGCCCCCTCCCTCGGCCAACGGTGAGGCCGATACGAGGAGCCCCCGCGCGGGCACGTCCATAGCCTCCCCGAGCAGTGAGGCTACGAGGCCTGAGAAGGGCTCGGGCAGCCACAGCGCGAGCTCCCTCCCGGCGGGGCCCGAGAGCTGGGCCGGGATCGGCGAGGGCCCCGGCTCCCTCGCAGCGGCGAGTAGGGGCTCGAGCGCCCCGCTCGAGGCGAGGACGAGGTTGGGTCCCGGCAGGGCGGCGCGCAGGCCGAGCCTCGCGTTGAAGTATCCAGCCTTCTCGCGCTTCCAGCCTGGATCGGCGCCGAGCGAGAGGGCGGCCGACCGGAAGGGGTAGTCGCCGATCAGACAGGCCCTGATGGGCGGGGCGTCCGCCTCGGACCCCGGCATGGCCCCCAGGGCGAGGGCGAGAACTCTCGTGCGCGCCAGCAGGGGAGCGAGGGATTTCGCCTCAGCGGCGGGAAGAAGGGAGGGCGCGAGCTCCCGCGACGCGGCCCCGCTCAGGCGGAGGTAGGCCATCGCGCCCGAGCCCAGGATCGCGAGGGGATCGGCGGTCGCGGCGATCTTGAGCGGCACCGCGCAGCCCGCCGCCATCGTCGCCGCGAGGCCCGCCGCGAGGGCGAGCGCGCCGCGCGAGGTCAAGCGAGGCCCTCCTTCGCGAGGCGGGAGGCGGCGAATGCGCGATGGGCGCGGGCCGCCTCGTTCCAGCGGTGCAGCTCGGAGCCGCGGAACCGGCCTCGCGTCTCCGCGCGCCGCAGGCCCGAGCCCGCGCCGGAGCGCCTGACCAGCTCGCCGCGCAGCCATTCGATCTTGTCGTAGCCGGGCATGGAGGATTCCTCTCCCCGCTCGTCCGCGATTCCCGCCCGGGACAGGTAGTAGCGCTTGTCGTAGGGCGGGACGTCCAGGTCGACCGCGAAGCTCGCGAGCCTGGCTTTCATGTCCCCGGGATAGCGCGCCCATTGGGCGGAGAGCTCGTCGAGCACGAGCTCCTCCTCCTCGAATCCCGAGCGCATATAGGTGCGGAGGTATCGATAGATCTTCCGCGCCGCCGCCCGGAAGCGCGAGCCGTTGTCGACCGAGGCCAGTTCCGGCAGGAGCCTCGAGTCGGTCCAGCGCCCGGCGGCGTCGTCCGGCGCGCGGAGAGCCTGCAGGTGGCCCGCCGGAGGCAGCGGCGAGGCGGGATCGACGGCGTTGCCCTTCTCCACCCTGCCGGAGAAGTGCTGGTGCGCCCAGGTGTCGGCGTAGCAGTGAAGGCCGATGCCGATCCGGAAATCGTCGCCGGTCCTGAGGGCGGCGACGAGGAGCTCTTTCGCCAGCGGCGAGTCGGGCGTCACCGTCCAGCGGGAAGCGGCGCCGTCCGCGCGCTCCCTCCGGGCCGCCTCGAAGTCTCCGGGCACGAAATGGAAGGGCAGGTAGATATCCTTGAGCGTGCCCTCGTCCCAGAACAGGTAGTTCTGCGTCACCTCGGTGCGATAGGAGAAACCGCCGTCGTCGACGTCGTAGGCGAGGATCGCGTTGTCGACGTACTGCGAGGCGAAGGCGATATCGGAGCAGCGCTCGGGCGGCAGCCCCGAGCGCAGGCAGAGGTAATAGATGGAGTAGTAATGGAACTCGGCGTTCATAGGCTGGAGTATGGCCCCCGGGACCGGCCCTGCGCAAGACGAGGGATCCCCGGGCTCCCCTTTTGGCTCCTTCGCGGCGCGTGATACTATCGCTCGACGGAGGAACGAATGGCAGTCGAAAGGACTTTTTCCATGCTCAAGCCGGGCGTGCTGCAAAGGCGGCTCGCGGGCGAGATCATGGCCCGGATCGAGCGCAAAGGGCTCAAGATCGTCGCCCTCAAGATGATGGCCATCCCCATCGAGCTCGCCGAGACGCATTACGCTGAGCACCGCGGGAAGGGCTTCTACGATACCCTCATCTCCCTCATGACCTCGGGGCCGGTCGTCGCGATGGTCGTGGAGGGAGAGGACGCCATCGCCCAGCTGCGCAGGCTCTGCGGCGCGACCAAGGCGGACGAGGCCCTCCCGGGGACCATACGCGGGGATTTCGCCATGCATACGCCGCGCAACCTCATCCACGCCTCGGACTCGAGCGCGAGCGCGGAGCGGGAGATAGGGCTCTTCTTCGAGAAGGCCGAGATCTGCCCCTGGTCGGACGGCAACGATGGCTGGATCTAGGGCCGAGGGATTCGCGGGGGCGATATGAGCGAACGCATCGGCGTGATAGGGGCGGGGGCCTGGGGCACCGCCCTCGCGAAGGTCCTGGCCGAATGCGGCCACGAGGTAGCCCTGTGGAGCAACGAGCCCGAGGTGGCCACGGGGATACTCAGGGACGGCCGCAACGAGCGCTTCCTCCCCGGCGTCGACCTTCCCCGCGGCATCGTCGCCGACGTCGACCCCCTTGCGGTCGCCTCCGGCAAGGACGTCATCCTCCTGGCCGTCCCCTCGCCCTATCTCATGGGCGTCGTGCGGAGGATATTGAGCGCGCCTAACGTCTTGGACGGGGAGTCGCTTTTCGTAGTGGTGACCAAGGGCTTCGTCCCCGGAGCGGCCTCGCCCAAGGGCGCCCGCGGCCCCTCGGGGCAGGCGCTGCCCCGCCTCATCCTCGACCACCTCGAGGACTACCTGCCCGGCTTCTACCGGGGCAATACCGTGTACCTGTCGGGACCGAGCCACGCCGAGGAGGTCTCGCGCGGCAAGATCACCGGCCTCGTGGCGGCGAGCCAGAACGGCCGGAACGCCATCCGGACCCGCGAGCTCTTCCGCGGCAGCCGCGTCCTCGTCTTCCCCTCGCTCGACACGGTTGGCGTCCAGGTCTGCGCGGCCGCGAAGAACGTCGTCGCCATAGCCTTCGGCATGCTCGACGCGATAGCCGGCCGGGGATCGGGCGACCGCGGCGCCGCCGAGTTCGGCGATAATACCGAGTCCCTTCTCCTCGCAGCCGGCCTCAACGAGATGCAGGCTCTCGGCACCGCGTTAGGCGCCACCCACCCCGAGACCTTCACCTCCATCGCAGGCGTGGGCGACCTCGACGTCACCTGCCGCTCGGTGCACGGCCGCAACCGCCGCTTCGGGCGAGATATCGTGGAGAAGTGTATCCTGGGCCCCTTCCGCGACCTCGACGACCTCCTTTCCCGCATAGGCGAGCTGGGCTACCTGCCCGAGGGAGCCGTCGCCTGCAAGCACGTCGCGGCCATAGCCGCCGAGCGCAGGCTCGACCTGCCGATCATGAGCGGCGTGCACCGCATGCTCGACCGAAAGTCCGAGCCCCTGCGCTTCCTGGAGGACTACCTGGCCGCGATGGGAACGAAGTTCACGTCGTGAATGACGGGAACGCCCTGCCTCGCCTCAGCGCCTGCGCGGGTCGATAGGCCTCCCCTCCTCGTCGCACTTAAGCCGCGGCTCGGAATATACGAGGGTCATCAGGCTCGCGTAGCTTCCCGGGACCGCGAAGGGCGGAAAGAGGGCCTCGTCCGAGAGCCTTAGTCCGAGCACTCGGGCCTCGTGGCGCTCTGCGAAGCAGCCGCGCCAGTTTTTCTTTTTCTTTTCCATATCTCTCAACCTCACGTTTATTCGTTTTTCGTCCGCGTCGATGCCTTCGCGAAGCTTCGCCGGGACATTTCAATGGACTTCCACCTGCGGCGCTCGGCGTCCTTCGCGGAGTGGTTCTCCTTCGTCCGAAGGTAGGCCGCCTCCCTCGAGAGCTTGCGCCAACTCGCGAAGCGTCCCTCCTCGAGCTCGCCCGACTCCACGGCGGCGCGGACGGCGCAGCCCGGCTCCAGGCCGTGGGCGCAGTCCCTGAAGCGGCAGTCCGCGGCCAGAGCCTCGATCTCCGGGAAGGCCGAGCCCACCGCCTCCTCGTCCGCCCAAAGCTGGAGCTCGCGCATGCCGGGCGTATCGATCACCAGGGCGCCGGAGCCCAGGCGATACAGGTGTCTGTGGGTCGTCGTGTGCCTTCCCCTCTGATCGTCGACGCGCACCTCGCCCGTGCCCGCCAAGTCCTCGCCGGCCAGGGCATTCAGCAGCGTCGACTTGCCCGCGCCAGAGGAGCCGAGGAGGACCACGGTCTTCCCCCTCTCGAGGGCGAAGGAGAGCTCGCCTAGTCCGGAGCCCTCGGGCGCGCAGACCATGGCCGTCCTTAGGCCGGGCGCCGCCCGCGCCGCCTCGGCGAGGAGGGAGGCGGGATTCTCCGCGAGGTCGGATTTCGCGATGACCAGCACCGGCGTCGTCCCCGCCGCCAGCGCGAGGGCGACGTATCGCTCGACCCGCCGGGGGTTCCAGTCGAGCCCCGCGGCCGCGACTATGAAGGCGAAGTTCACGTTGGCGGCGATCACCTGCGCCTCGATCCTGTCATGCCGGACGTCGCCCGGCGCCTTGCGCATGAAGGCGCTGGTCCTGGGCAGCAGGCGCAGGATCACGCTCAGGCTCCCCTCCGCAGGCCGGACCGAAACCCAGTCGCCGACCGCGGGGAGCTGGGAGGCGGAATCGGCCTCCCTACGGAGGGCGCCCGAGGCCTTGGCCTCCTCCTCGAGGACGCCGAAGCCCTCCGCAGCGCGGACGATTCTGAAGCGGTCTCGTTGCTCCTCGACCACCCTGGCGGGAACCTCGCCCGCCTCGGCGGTCTCCGAGAAGGCCGCCTCGAGAAGGGGAGTGTAGCCGAAGCCATCGAGCGCATCGGGACGCGCGCCCTCGTCGAATTCTACGTGGAATACGGTGCTCACGATTGGATCCTTATTAAATCGCGGCCAACGGGCCCTGCGCTTGCGCGACGGCGCGGCTGGCCTGGGTCATCGGGCGAGCCTATTGAGCAGGCGCGCCGATCACGAGGCGAATTACGAGGATGTCGGGATGCCGGCGGATTGGGGGGCTATAAAGGAGAACGGCTAGGGCCGCGCGAAGGCGGGCCGGCGCTACTGTCTTTTAGCGATCCCGATTCCCCGGAAGACCGACAAGGGCGGCGGGCAGCGTGGAAATCATCATTTGAGTCCTCCGAAGGGAAGGGGATTAGGACCGGCGGGTCCGGCGGGTCCTCGCGAGGATCCGCTAACGCCCTCCCCAATGGAGGGGGTTGATGGGAACGTATCGTACTGCGCGATTTATGTAAAGGGGGAGGGAACGAGGATACTCATTCTTTATCAATGCGCCGAATGAAGTCGGGCACCTCGCACGCTCGCGGTCGCCGTGATATATTTCGGGAAATCATTCTCGGAGAATAGACATGAAAAAGAAAGCGATCATACTGGCGCTCCTCGTCGGAGCCCTCGCAACGGTCTCCTTCTCGCAATCCGCGGACTCGAGAGTTCCCGCTCTCCTCGACAATCTCGCGGCCAAGGCCTTTCAGCCGAGCCTCCTTACGGCCTTTGGCACCTTCACCTTCTCCGACACCGGCCTGCCCACACCCTTCTCGCGCTACCTGCAGGAGAGGCTATCCGCCTCGATCGCGAGTTCCAAGCGGCTTCGCTTCTTCAATCGGGACGCCGCCGCGGCCATGGACCCGACCTTTCTCGCGATGTACGGCGACTTCTTCAAAGAGAACAGCGTGGACGCGCTGCTGGCGGGCAGGTACTACTCCGATCGCGGCGGAGTCCGCGCGCACCTCGAGCTGACCTCGCTCGCGACCGGAGAACTCCTGGGCGCGGCCGACCTCGATTTCGACGGCGCGGAGATCCCGGGCGGCGTGTCGGTGGGGCCGAGCCAAGCCGCACTGTCCACCATGCAGGACCTCTCGAAGCTCGTGACCTCCCCGGCCGACTTCAAGGTCTCGGTAAGCACCGAGCGAGGGCCCGGCGCCGTCTATCGCGAGGGCGAGACGATGGCCGTCCTCATGACCGCTACGAAAGAGTCCTACGTCAAGGTCTACCACATCGACGTTAACGGCGTCGTCCAGCTCATCTGGCCGAACCGCTTCGACTCGGGCAGCGGCGCGATCAAGCCCGGCCAGATCGTCCGCATACCCGCCGAGGGCGCGAGCTTCGCCTTCAAGATGACGCCCCCCTTCGGGACCGAGTTCATCAAGGTCGTGGCCTCCACCGCTCCCTTCGCCGATAGAGAGGCCGATTTTGCGGACCTGCGCGGCGACGCCAGGAGCATCATCACCCGCGGGCTCCAAGTCAAATCCGTCGGCGCGGCGAAGGACGCGGGGGAGCGGAGCGAGTCTATCGCGAGCTATGTCATCGTGCCGCGCGACTAGCGCCCAGTTATCGTAGAGGATACGGTTCGTGGCGACAAGGTGGACTACAAGGACGTACTCACTTCCGATGATTTCGCCGTGAGAAACTTGATAGCTGTTCGTCCATCGCGTTTAGAGGGGCCGAAATGAAAAAATCACCTGCTTTCTTGAGTCGGAATAATTGATGTAGCGGAGATGTGGCATTGACTTGCGGCATGGCGTTGGTAGAATGGGGAAGAAAAGCATTGATTCTGGATTCACCGAAAGACCATGGCCAACTAGGCAACCTCGGGAGGAATCGGACGATGAATCGTCTATCCTCGGCAGGCTGCTTTTGGCGACCGTGGCTGGGGAGCAATATGAAAAAACCATCCAGCTTGTGCTCCCTTGTTCTCGCGACACTTGTCCTCGCGTCCTGTTCTTGGCTCAATGGAGGCATGACAGGTGGAGACAGGACTAAGGTCCAGTTCAGTCTGTCCGAATCGATTCGAGGCGTCGGCGCCCGAGATGCCTCGATCCAAGGCGATACGCCGAACGAGGTCCTCTACATGGAGGTGGACCCGGCAGAGCATGACGATTATTCAGCTATAAACCCCGTGCTGCAAAAGCAGGCCTTGGCTCCGGGAACCAACGTGCTCAATCTCAATAAAGGTGAGATCTATCTCGTGTCTTTCGCCTACGACCCCTCGCTCGCCGGCCAATCAGGCGGCGCGATAGAGACAATCGGCGCCCTCCACCTGGCCACGACCGGCTTACATTCCCTTCCACTCTCCAGCGACGCCTCCGAAACCCTTGACCTTGGCACTCTTGAGCCCGATTCCGTCGCCGCGAGCTATAACTCCGGCCTTTCGCAATCAGACACTGCCGCCGGACTCGGCTACGACATCGAGACCCTCAAGGCCTTCGCCTCTTTTGACGGCATGTTGCCAAAACGCATCCTGAATCCCGACATCAACGCGAACGGCGTCATGGACCAGGATGAGGATCTCTCGTGGCTCATCACCGCCTTACGCGATGTGACCATCCAATCTTCCGACATCGATGCCAACGGCAATTTATTAAAAACCGCTCAAAGCCTGGCGGGCGACCTTTCCACCATCTCCTTGGTGTTTTGGCTGGACAAGTCGAGATTCCCTCATCCTGCTACCTCCCAAGCTAGTCTCACGCTGCCTTCCGGGACGACTTGGCTCGACTCGAACGGCTCTCCCGTCACGTGTTTCACCGCAGACTGGGATAGCCCGAGCGAAGGACCTTCGGGAAAATACAGCCAGTACTATTTCAACATCTCTGCCCATGTCGCCAATTTCAACCCGGCTCTTCCGGGCGATTATGCCCTCAAGCTCGGCTCGTCGACGTACTCCTTTAAATCCCTGCAATTCTCGGGAACTTCCGCCGCGACGAACGAGGGCATGATACTGCCCGTGTCTTCCTTCGCCTTCAACCAGGCAGGAGTCCTCGCTACGATCTCTTGGCACTGGGTCAAGCTTGCGGGGGGAACCTTCGTGCCCGCATCGGCGGAGGAAGTGAGTCTCCGCGTACTACAGTTCTATTACTACCTTTCCGAGCAGCCACTGGTAATTGTCGTGGTACCCGCGAACCAGGCGAGCAAAAGCGGATCGCTGGATGTTCTTTCTTATGGCCATACGAAGGCCTCGTTCCAAAGCGGCAACGGGGCTATGCTGTATTGCGATTACTGGGACAGGGCGGGCACCGACTACAAGTTCACGAACAGGTTACCCTGAGGTTGCCATGAAACGCTCCGGTTTTGGGGGAGAAGATGTTTTATTCCACCGCAACAGGGAAGGATTCAATCAAAAGACCAGATAGCTCGGAGGCCGACATGGACACCCGCTCGCCGATAAGAAAGCTCGCCTTATTCGCCGTGCTGGCGCTTGTATTCATCACCGTCGCTCAGGCTCAAGCCCAGGGACAGGGCGCGCCGAGGCGCTTCGCCATCCTCATCGGCATCAACCAGTACGCGGACTCGGGCCTCGTACAGCTCCAGAAGGCGCAGAACGACGCCGAGGACCTGGGCGCCGCTCTTTCGCGCCTGGGGGGCTTCCGCGCCGTCACCGTGATGAGCGGGGGCAAGGGCTATGCCGACCCTGACTTCCCCAGCAAAAACAAGATTCAGGATCGGGTGCGCTCCCTCGCGGATATCCTCCGCCCCGACGACCAGGTGCTCTTCTTCTTCTCGGGCCATGGAGTGAACGACAAGTCGGGTTCGAGCTACCTTCTACCAATCGACGCGCAGATCAAGGATCCGACGGGGACTGGGATAAGCCTGGCCAACGATATCGAGGGGCCACTCCTTCAGGCGGGGCTCAAGAACCTCGTGGTGCTGATAGACGCCTGCCAGAAGACCGTGGCCAAGGACGAGGGCCTCGCGGTGGTGGGCATTAACAGCGTCAACCAGGTAGGAAGCGCGGTGGTGATCACCTCGACGGGCGCGGGCAAGGCCAGCTTCGAGGATCCCAAGGGCGCCAACGGCCTCTTTACGCGAAGCATTCTCGCAGCCCTGGGCGGAGAGGGCGATCTCAACCGCGACGGCGAGTTGAGCGTGGTCGAGCTTGAGCGCTACCTGCCCGACGCGGTCGCTGAATATGCCTTCTCCGCCGGGCTCTCTCAGAAGCCCGCGGTTTTCGACTCAGGTACGGGGCTCCTGCAGCCGGCCCTCGCGAAGCTGGCGGTATCTCCTGCGACCTCCGCGGGCCAGGCATCCGGCGTCACGGTAGGTGGAGCCGTGCCGACCTCGGCCCAGATTCCCCAGGCTTCTGCCAAGGCTCAGTTCGTGCAGTTCAAGCTGCCCGACGGACTGAAGGCTGACATCCGAGTCCTCTCGAGCGAAGGCCGCGAGCTCAAGACCTACTCCGACAGCCCGAGCTTCAGCGACAAGCTCGAGCCTGGGAGCTACCGCGTGGAAGCCCAGGACCGCTCCTACCTCTACTACCCCTACAGCGCCAGCTTTACCGTAAGCGCCAGCAAGACCGTGGTGAGCCTGGACCTGAAGCCCAATTTCGGCAGTCTCAGCGTGAGCTGCGACCCCGCGGACGGCGTGGACATCCTCCTAAACGGCGAGAAGCGGGGCAGCTTGTCAGGCTCGGCCTTGAGCATAGACCGCCTTAAGTCGGGGAGCTACGAGCTGGTGGCGAGCAAGGAGCTCTACGACACCAAGCGCATAAGTGTGCAGATCGAGGACGGAAAGGCGAACCAGGTCAGGATCAGCCTATCGCCCAACTTCTACACCTTGAGCGTGAGCGCCGAGGCGGGCCTCGTCGCCACCCTCTATGTGGACGGACAGAGCCGGGGCAGCCTGCCCCAGACCATGAAGCTGCCCTTCCGCGCGACAGCCTTGCGCGTAGTGGCCGCCGATAGCCGCTACAAGGAATGGACGGACACCGTCCAGCCCGCAGCCAAGGGCTCTACCGAAAAGCGCCAGGCCAACCTCCAGGGAAGGAAGGGCAGCCTGGAAGTGACCACCGATCCCGATTGCGACGCAACCTTGAGCCTAACGAGCGCGGGTCCAGGCCAGTCCATACAAATAGGCCAGGCGCCCCTGGACTACGAGGCCCTGATCGGCGAGTACAGCTTGAGCGCCGAAGCCATGGTGGGCGGAAAGAAGCTCTCCGGCACGGTCGCCGTGAGTCTGCGCGAGGGCCAGACGAGTACGCTCAAGCTCCAGCTCAAGGAAACTCAAGTAATATCCTCAGGCTTCGTCCTGGTGCCCGGCGGGACCTTCACGATGGGGAGCCCGACGAGTGAGTCTGGGCGCAACGATGACGAAGTCCAGCATCAGGTGACACTATCGAGCTTCGCGATAGCTAAGTACGACTTGACCTTCGACGAATACGACGCCTACTGCCAGGCTATGGGTGTCGCGAAGCCGAGCGACTCTCGCTGGGGCCGCGGTTCGCGTCCGGTGATCAACGTGAGCTGGTATGGCGCTGTGGCTTATTGCAACTGGCGCTCGTTGCAGGAAGGGAAAACTCCTGTTTATTCGACCAGCGGGACGAGCGTAAGCTGCGACTTCAAGGCGAACGGCTATCGTCTGCCCACCGAGGCGGAGTGGGAGTACGCAGCCAAGGGAGGACCACAGGCACTCAGTCTGGCAGCGAACGCGGTATACGCGGGGAGTTCGAATCTGGACCAGGTTGCCTGGTACAAAGGGAATTCCGGCAGGCAGACCCACCCTGTGGGACAGAAGGCACCTACTAGCCTGGGCTTGTACGACATGGTGGGCAATGTGTGGCAGTGGTGCTGGGATTGGTATGGGAGTAACTCAGCGGGAAGCCAGAGCGACCCCACAGGGGCGTCCTCGGGCGTCACCCGAGTGAATCGCGGCGGCAACTACTACAGCGTCGCGGGGGGCCTGCGGTCAGCGGGTCGGGGCTACGCCGGTCCAGGCATCCAAAACTTCGACCTCGGTTTCCGTCTTGCCTGTCGCCCCTAGTTCCTGCCGGCAGGAGAGGACCTGCCCGCTCGGCTGCGAAGGCGGAGCTGGAAGCGAAGCCCGAAGCCGCCGAGCGGGCAGGGCCGAGAG
>JANXYQ010000043.1 GCA_025355995.1 Spirochaetaceae bacterium
CGAGGGCGCAGTCGGCGCCGGCCGCAATCGCCCCGGCCGGGCGGCGGGCGCGGGCGCGGATGACGAGGACGCCGTGGGGTCGGGACAGGAATGCGGCGCGCTCGTGGCGGGCCTCGCCCGACTCGAAGGACCACGAGGCCAGGGCCTCGTCAAGGGAGAGGCTGCGCTCGTAGGCGCGGAATCCGCCCTCGGGAATCGCGTAGGTCAGGCGCAGGCGGGCGAGGGGCAGGTTGCTGCCGTAATCCCCCCGCTCGCCGTGGAAGCGGCCGATGGCGGCCTCCGCGCCCGCGTAGTTGCCCGCGAGGGTCAGCGCCCGGGCCTCGTGGAAGGCCCCGGGCGCTCCCGTCGGCGGGACCGGCGAGGGCGAGGAGCCCGAGAGGCAGGTCGATTCGCTGAGCTCGACGAGGTCTCGCCCGGGGAGGCAGTGAAGCATCGCTCCCGAGGAGCCGTTGCCGAGCGGAAAGGCCTCGGCCCAGGACTCGGCCGGGGCGAGGAGGCGGATCCTGTCGCCAGGGCCGCTCATGCCTCCCTCGAGGCGCGGAATTCGCTGGGGCTCATGCCCGTCGCCCGCTTGAAGGTGCGCGAGAAGTAGAACTGGTCGGGGTAGCCCACGAGCTCCCCGACGGCCTTTATATCGAGGTCGCGCAGCTGGGAGAGCAGGCGCTTCGCCTCGTTCATGCGCAGGGCATTGAGGTAGCGCACCGGCGTCTCGTCGCGATGCTTGCGGAAGAGCTTGCACATCCGCGAGGGGCTCAGGCCCAGGGCGCGCGCGAGGGTCTCCAAATCGACCTCGGAGCGGAAATGCCCCTTGATGAAGCGCTCGATCTCCGCGACGGCGTCCTCGTCGCCGGGCCTGCCCTCGCCGCGGCAGAGGCGGCCGTCGACCACGCCCTCGTCCTCCTCCAACTCGTCCCCGATGCCGGCGAGGGCCTCGCGCAGCTCTCCTTCCTTTACCGGCTTGAGCAGGTAGCTCTTGACGCCGCAGGCGATCGCCCTGCGCGCGTACTCGAAATCCTCGTGGCCCGATACGATGAGGACCTTCACGTAGGGATGGTATTTCGCGACCGCCGCGATGAGCTCGAGGCCGTCCATCACCGGCATGCGCAGGTCGGTGACGAGGAGCTCGGGATAGAGGGAGTCCACGAGGTCGAGGGCCTCCCTGCCGTTCGAGGCCGTCCCCGCGACGGCGAAGCGCTCGTCGACCGCGGCGAGCTTGCGCGCGATGTTGCGGAGGATGATGTCCTCATCGTCCGCCACGATCGCCTTGAAGCGCCTCGCGCAGGGATCACGCATCGGCGCCATCCCCGCCGGTGGCTCCCGCAGTAGCGGGGGCGCCGATCCTAACGAAGGCGCCGCGAGGACCCAGATTGCCGTACTCGAAGGCTGCCCCCTCGCCGTAGCGCAGCCGCAGCCGGGCGGCGATGTTGGCGAGGCCCATGCCGTGCAGCTCGAGGCCGCGGTAGGGGGCGCCCTCGTCCCGGGACGCCCGCAGGAGGGCGTCGAGCCGCGCCGCGGCCTCGGACGAGAAGCCGGGGCCGTCGTCCTCGACCGCGACCTCCCATCTGTCGCCTTGCACGGAGGCCCTCACTCGTATCTCCCAGGGCGGCTCGCCTACAGTGGCGTACTTGACCGCGTTCTCGACCAGGGGCTGGACGAGGAGGCGCGGCAGGGACAGGGCGGCGAAGAGGGGATCGTAGTCGAGGCGGTAGGAGAGCCTCTGCCCGTACCTGACGCCCACGCAGGCGAGGTATCGCTCGGTGAATTCGAGCTCTGCCGCGGCGGGTGTCTCGGTGCCCTCCTGGGAGGATACGTAGCGGAGCATGTCCGAGAGGTGGGAGCAGAGCGCGGCAGCCCTGTCGCCCAGGCCCTCCTCCGCGAGGGCGCCGATCGTCGCGATCGTGTTGTAGAGGAAGTGCGGGTTCATCTGAGACTGCAGGGCAAGGAGGCGGGCATGGGCCTCGGCGCCCTCCGCCTCGATGCGGGAGTCGATGGAGCGCTTGAGCTTGCCTCGCATCCCGTGGAAGGCCGCGTCCAGCTCCTCGAGCTCGTTGGGGCCCCCCCGCTGGGGCCGGGCGCTCTCGGGCGCGAGGCTGCCGAGCTCTAGGGCCACTATCTGGTCGCGGAGGCGGGAGATCGGCCGCGTTATGCGGCGCGCCACGGCGAAGGAGGTGAGCAGGGAGCCCGCGAGCAGTCCGAGGGCGAGGACGACGCTGGCCGCGACGAAGCGCCGGAGCGGCTCGAGGAGGGTCCCCTCGTCGGCCGAGAGCTCGACCGTCCAGCCGGAGAACTCGGAGCGCAGCGAGCTGGCGAGGCGCCGCCCCGCCGAGGCCGGGCGGGCGGCCGGGAAGAACAGCTCGCCTCCGCCCCCGTAGACGTAGGCCACCGGGCTGCCCGCCGCACGCCCCTCCTCGGGCTTGAGGTCGCGGAAGAGCTCCTCGCAGGACTGCTCGACCTCGACGACCCCGATCGGCTTGCTGTACCGGTCGAAGAAGAGCCGCGCGAGGGAGATGTACAGGTCCCCTGCGCCCTGGGTCGTGAGGTAGCGGTTCAGGCTGCGATCGCCGTGGGGCGCGGAGAGGACCATGGAGCCCTCGGCCTTCAGGGCCTCGCCGAACCAGGGCGTCGCCGCGGGATCGACGGACCGGGCGCGATTGTCCATCCCCGTCCCGAAGCCCCTGCCCTTGAAGTCGTAGATGTTGACCTGCCTGACCGGGAGGGTGGGGCCGATGATGGCAAGGAGGACGTCGATGAGCTGCTCGTCCCTAGCCGCCGCCCCCGCGCCGGAATAGGCGACGAAGCGGTCCTTCACCATCTTGGAATAGAGGACCGAGACGGAGACCGAGTCCATCTTGCGCAGGCCCTCGTCGATGCTGGCCGAGGCGGCGCGCGCCATGTCGTCCAGGCGGGCGTCCATGTCCGCGCGGAGCCTCTTGCCGCCCCAGATCGAGATGTAGGAGACGAGGGCGATGACGGTCAGGGTGATGATCGCGGCGTTGGCCGCGAAGACGCTCGTCCTGATGCTGCGCCTGGAGGCCAAGCCCCTCACGCTACGATGACCTTGACCCCGATGGCGTCCAGCTGGCGCCTCGTCTCCTCGCCGATCCCGTCGTCGGTCACGATCGCGTCGACGTAGTCCATCACGCCGAGGGAGGCGAACGAAGCCACGCCGAACTTGGTCGAGTCCGCGAGGAGGAAGATCTCCTTGGACGCGTCGATCATCGCGCGCTTCACGACCAGGTCGCTGTAGCCGGGATAGGTGAGCTCGAGGGAGGGCGACACGCCTCCCGTCGCGAGGAAGAGCTTGTCCACGTAGATGTTGCGGAAGAAGGCCGCGGCCTTCTCGCCGGTGAGGGAGAGCGTCGGAGCCTTGAAGTCCCCGCCCGTGACCATGAGCTCGCAGCTCGGGTTCGCGCCGATTAGCAGGGCGATGTTGATCGCGTTGGTGACGACCACGAGGTTGGTGGTCCCCGCAAGGCACTTGGCCAACTCGGTTATCGTCGAGCCCGAGTCCAGGATGATCCGGTCTCCCGGGCTCACCAGCTGGGCGGCCCGCCTCGCGATGAGCGCCTTCTTGTCCATGTTCTCGGTGTGCTGCAAGGCGAGCTCGCTCACCTGCCGCGACACGGTGCGCAGGAAGGCGCCGCCGTGCTCCCTCGTGACGAAGCCCTGCTTGTCCAGGATTTCGAGGTCCTGCCTGATGGTCGGCTCCGACACCTCGAACAGGGCGCTCAGCCTGTTCACGCGGGCGCTGCCCTCCTCCTGGATGAACTCTAGTATCCGCTTGCGCCTCTCCTGCGCGAGGAGGGCCTTGCCGCCGTTTTCGCCAATCATAGCCCTTCCCTGTCGGCCGGAGCGGCCGGAGTCATTCTATAGTACGCGGCGCTATCCGGTAAATGCCGCGGCCCGGCGCTCATCGTAGGGCCCGGATCCTCAGCGCGACGTGAGTCCTCCCGGGCAGGGCCACCTCGCACTGGCCGGAATAGCTTCCGGGGGCGCGGGCGACTTCCATGTTCCAGGCGTCGATGACGTCGATCTCGAATTTCTTCCCGGGGGGGAGGCTCAGGGTCTCGTACGCGGGCTGGCCCATGCCGAAGTACGCGATGAAGTAGCCGTCGCCGGCCTTCGAGGCCGCGCGCGCGTCCCTGCCGAGCTCGCCCGGCCGTATGGGCTCGAGGCCCGCGGGCGGCCCCTGTTCCGCTATCTCGCGGAGGAAGGCCGCGCGCGAGACGCTCTCCCCGCGAAGTCTGCCGCCCTTGGACCACCAGATGACGTCGTCCGGGCCGAGGAAGGTCTCCCCGTGTCCGGCGTAGGAGCCGCGGGCGAAGGTCTCCCACAGGCGATGCGTCATCTCCCGGCCGGTGATGTTCCCCCACTGCCGGGGCAGGTCCCCCTCGTATTTGCACTCGTCGACGATGACGGGCTTGTCGTAGAGCTCGAGCCACTCGTTCGCGAGGGAGACGTCGTTGTGCTGCACGCTGCAGTGGGTTATCCAGGGCTTGCCGTGGTCGTAGAAGCCGCGGCAATTGTGGATGGACCTCGGGTGGCCGTGAGGATCGGCGGCCTGGAGGGCCCGGAAGAGGGAGTCCCAATGGCGCGTGGCCTTGGCGGCCATGAGATCGTACTCGTTGGCCATCGACCACCATACGTTCCTGAAGGCCGCGAGGCGGGCGACGGCGTAGGCCAGGTAGCGCAGGTCCGCCTCCTCGCCCATGTCGGCGTAGCCCCAGCGATCGTAGGGATGGAAGAGGATGAGATCGGCCTCTATGCCCAGCCCGGCGAGCCTCTCGATCAGCGACTCGAGATGGCGGAAGAAGGGCGGGGAGAAGCGCGAGAAATCGAAGCCGCCCTCCGCATCGCGCTCGAAGGGATGGAACTCGGGTTCGTTCTCGTTGAAGTCGTAGTGCTTCGGGAACACGCACATCCGGAGCTTGTTGAAGGGGGCGGCGGCGAGGGTCTCCAGGGTCTCGGCCTCGAGCTTCGGCCCCTGGTGGGCCCAGGCGTAGCAGGTGGTGCCGAAAGGCCTGAAAATGCTCCCGTCTGCATAGGCGAAGTGATGACGGGAGCCCGGACCGACCGGTCCCCGGACGCCGCTCTCGGGCGCGCAGACCATGAGGGAGCCCTCGAGTCCATCCAAGCCGGCGCAGGAGCTTTTCGTGTGGAAGCTCCATTCGCCCTCTGAGTCGGGCATGAAACGCAGAGCGTAGCTTCCCTCCCCGTCGTAGAAGCCGTTGACCTCGACCTGGCGGTTGGCCTGCCGAAAAGTCGCCGAGAATTGTATGTCCACGAAGGGATTACCCGCAGTCGGACCTGGATACCTCTTCTCGAAAAGGCTCCATTTTGGCGTTGATACGGGGGATTTCTGGTCGTTTTTCGTTTCTGCCATGGTCCATTCATTTCATCAGTTATTTACGAATACGTCAATTCGAAAATATTAGAAAATAAAAATTTGCCCGAATTTATTCCAAACTGTGGAAATTATGCTAAACGCAAGCGAAAACCCATAAATTGACTATTATACACTTTCGAATATTTTCTTTTATCCTTGACAATTTTGCTATCGCCTTCCTACACTCCAGAAAACGCTATGCGTTATTGTCCCTGCCTTAGGAGGTAAAGCATGTCCAAGAGAATCGTCCTGCTTCTCGTCCTGTTCATCGCCGCCGTCGGTCTCGTCGGCGCCCAAGCCAAGGCTAAGACCATTTCGTACCTGTCCATCTGGCCCGAGACGAGCGACAATTCCAAGCTGATCATCGACCTGACCAAGGAATACCAGGCGACCCATCCCAATTTCAAGATGGATTTCGAGCTGGTCGACACCAATTCCCTCCAGCAGAAGGTGAAGGTCCTCCTCGCGAGCGACGACCTGCCCGATGTCTTCGCCTACGAGTCCGGGACCCCGATCCTCGAACTCATCGACGCCGGCAAGATCGTCGACATCGAGAAGGCCTTCAAGGACCTCGGCATCTACGACTATCTCGACGCGGGAGCCGTCTCCCTCCTCAAGCGCCTCGCCTCGAACAAGGGACTCTACGACCTCCCCCTCGGCATGAACGTCGAGGGCATCTGGTACAACAAGAAGGATTTCGCGGCCGCGGGCATCGCCGCGCCTCCCAAGACTTGGGACGAGCTGATGGCCGACTGCGACAAGCTCAAGGCCAAGGGCATCCAGCCCTTCACCGCGGGCGGCAAGGACAAGTGGCCCCTATCCCGCGTCCTCAACATGTACGTCTTACGCAAGATCGGCGTCGACGCGATGGAGAAGGGCGTGGCCGGCAAGCTCAGCTTCACCGACCCGGCCTTCATCGAGTCCGCCAAGGTAGTCCAGGACATGGCCAAGAAGGGCTATTTCGGCGTGGGCATCACCACGGTCGATTACGCGACCGCCGCCGACACCCTCTTCTCCGGCAAGGCCGCCATGCTCTACAACGGCTCCTGGTTCGCCGGCGACCTCAACGACACCGCGCGCAACGTGGCCGGTCCCGACGGCATCGGCTTCTTCAACATCCCCCTCGTGAAGGGCGGCCCCGGGAAGTTGGACGACTACTCGGTGAACTGCGGCACCATCCTCTGCCTCTCCAAGGCCAAGTACGACGCCTCGACCGCCGATTGGGTCAAGTACGTCTTCACCCGCATGGGCGACCAGGCCATGAAGGAATTCGGCGCCATCAAGGGCTACAAGGTCACCAACGCCAAGGCCGATCTCCCCGGCTATACCAAGCTCGTCCAGGCCGAGCTCAAGAAGGTGAAGACCGCCGGACTATGGTTCGAGGCCAACTTCGACAGCAAGACCTCCCAGGTAGCCCAGGACAATATCCAGGCCCTGTTCATGGGCACGATTACCCCCGAGCAGTACTGGAAGGACATCGACAGCGCGAACAAGGAATACCAGGCTTCCAAGAAATAGCCCGCGCGCCGATCCGCCGGCCGACGCCCGAGCGGCGCAGGCCGGCGTCATATTCCCCCACTTAGGCGGCTCCATGGAAAGGTTCCTGCGAGACAAGAAGGCCATTCTCGTATTCGTGCTCCCGGCGGCCCTCATCTATCTATTCGCGGTCTTCGTTCCCATCCTCTGGTCCGCCTACTATTCCCTCTTCTCCGGCCTCCCGGGCATCAATTTCAAGTTCACCGGCCTCTCCAATTACGCGAAGATGTGGGGCGACCGGATCTTCCTCACGGCCTTCGCGATGAACATCGAGTACGTGGGCGTCGTGGTCGCGGGGCAAGTGGGGCTCGGCCTCGTCTGCTCCCTCCTCTTCATGTTCGGGATCCGCAGGTACAAGACCACGGTCCGCACGATCGTCTTCTTCCCCGTCGTCCTCCCCGTCGTCGCGGTGGCGCAGCTCTTCACGAAGATATTCGAGATTTCCCCGAACTACGGTCTCTTCAACAGCCTCCTCGTCCTTCTGGGGCTCAAGGACCTGGTCCAGCCCTGGCTCGGCCAGTCGGCCTCGGCCTTCTTCGTGCTCTGCTCGATGGATATCTGGACCGCGATGGGCTTCTACGCGATCATCTTCTACGCCGCCCTCATGGACATCCCGACGGAGATCATCGAGGCGGCGCGCATCGACGGGGCGAACGGCCTTCGCCTGCTCCGGCACATCCTCCTCCCCGCGCTCAGGCCCATCACCCTCACCTGTCTCGTGTTCAGCTTCACGGGAACGCTCAAGGTCTTCGAGTCGGCCCTCGCCCTCACGCGCGGCGGCCCGGGCACCGCGACCAAGACCCTCTCCATGTACATGTACGACTCGTCCTTCTTGCACAGCCAATACGGGTACGGCAGCTCGATCGCCGTTTTCATCCTCGTCGAGTGCATCGTCATAAGCGGCGCGATCAACGGCCTGTTCGGCCGCCGCAAGTACTAGGGAGACAGTGTAAATGAGCGCAAAAACCGTCGGATCGCGGCTGACCTCCATGCTCTTCAAGGTCTTCGTGCTGCTCTTCCTCGCCGTCGAGGTCTATCCGATACTCTGGATGTTGCTCTCCTCCGTCAAGGCGACGCGGGAGTTCACCGTCAATCCCTCCTACGCCCTCCCCGAGGGCCTGTACTTGAAGAATTACGTCGACGCCTGGACGACGGGAAGGATGGGCGTGTTCTTCAAGAACAGCCTCATCACCACGGTGCTTTCCCTCGTCCTCATCGTCCTGCTCAGCACGAGCGTCTCCTTCGCGCTCGTGAAGATGCGCTGGGCCCTGCGCAAGGCCGCGCTTTCCTTCTTCATGAGCGGCATCATGGTGCCCGTGACGATCGTCCTCATCCCGCTGTTCACGATGTACAAGGCCCTGCACCTGCTCAATACCTACTGGAGCCTCATCATCACCTACACGGGCTTCGGGCTCGCCCTCTCCGTCTACCTCATCTCGAGCTACATGCGGAGCCTCCCCGACGAGCTCATCGAGGCCGCCGTCATCGACGGCTGCACCATCTACAGCGTCTTCTGGAAGGTCGTCGTCCCCCTCTCCATGAACGCCATCGTCACCGTGATCGTCATCCAGTTCTTCTTCCGGTGGAACGACATGATCTTCTCGATGACCTTCATCAGCAGGACTGCGATGAAGACCGTGCAGACCGGATTGCTGTATTTCGCCGACGAGTGGGGCAGCAAGAACTGGGGCGCCATATTCGCGGCCATCGCCATAGGCGTCATGCCTACGCTCGCCCTCTACGGCGCCCTCAACAAGCTGGTCATCGACGGCATGACCGCCGGCGCGGTCAAGGGATGAGGGAGCCTTCCTCCGATCCGCTGCTCGGCCTCCTCGCCGACCCGCCCTCAAGCCGGCGGCCGATCCCCTTCTGGTCCTGGAACGACGCCCTGGAGCCGGCCGTGCTGGCCGAACAGGCCCGCGCGATGGCCGCGCGGGGCCTGGGCGGCTACTTCATGCACGCGCGCGGAGGCCTCGAGACCGAGTACCTGGGCGAGGACTGGATGCGCTGCGTCGAAACCGGCGTGGCCGAGGCGCGTGCGCTCGGCCTGGACGCCTGGGCCTACGACGAGGAGGGCTGGCCCTCGGGCTTCGCGGGCGGACGCGTCCCCGCGCTCGGCGAGCGCTACCACGGGCGCTGGCTGACGATCGCGCTTCCCGGCTCCGCGCGGGCTTCCGGCTCCGCCGCCGGCGACCTGCTGCGCGACTACGGCGACTGCGCCGTCTACTCGCACCGCAACGCGAACTATATCGACGTGCTCGATCCCGAGGCGGTGCGCGCCTTCATCGACGCGACGCACGAGCGCTATAGGAACCGCCTCGGCGAGGCCTTCGCCGATCTCAAGGGCTTCTTCACCGACGAGCCCCGCCTCTCGGGGAGCATCGACCGCGACATCCCCTGGTCGCTCTCCCTCCCCGCTCGCTTCCGCTCCGAGTACGGCTACGACCTGATGGGCGTACTGCCCTCCCTCTTCCTTCCCCGACCCGGCTGCGAGGCCCTGCGCTACGATTTCTGGCGGCTCGTCAGCAGGCTGTTCGTGAGCTCCTTCATGGCGCAGATCCGCGAGTGGTGCGCCGAGGCGGGCTGCGAGCTCACGGGCCACCTCATGATGGAGGAGAGCGTCTTCGTGCAGATGGCCAATACCGGCGGCGTGATGCCCTTCTACGAGCACATGGACATGCCCGGCATCGATTGGCTGCGGCGCGGCATAGGATCGCCCATCGTGCCCAAGCAGGTCGGCTCGGTCGCGGCGCAGCTGGGCAAGGAACGGGTAGTGACCGAATCCTTCGCCCTCTGCGGCTGGGACGCGAGCCTCGAGGAGCTGCGCTGGATCGCGCACTGGCAATACGTCAACGGCGTCAACATGCTCTGCCAGCACCTCTCGGCCTATAGCCTTCGCGGCTTCCGCAAGCGGGACTACCCGCCCTCGCTCTTCTACCAGCAGCCCTGGTGGGACGAGTACGGGGTCTTCAACGACTATATCGCCCGGCTCGGCCTCCTCCTGTCGCAGGGGAGGAGCGCCGCCGCGGTCCTCCTCCTCCACCCGATGCGGTCGGGCTGGGTCATGTACGACGGCCTCGAGTACGGCAACGCCTTCCGCGAGCTCGATTCCGATTTCACGCGAGCGGCGCAGTGGCTCTCCGGCGCCCACATCGAATACCACCTCGGCGACGAGACGATCATCGAAGGGCACGGCTCGGTCGAGCCGGGCGCGGGCGGAGCGCGAACGGCCTTCGTCGTGGGACTCTGCCGCTACGAATCGGTCGTCCTGCCGAGCATGCGCTGCATCGGCGCGCGGACCCTCGAGCTGCTCCTCGAGTTCGCCCGGGAGGGAGGCAACCTCCTGTCCATCGGCGAGTTCCCCTCGCTGGTCGGCGGCAGGCCGGACCAGCGGCTGGGCCTGCTCCGAGCGAAGGCGCGTAGCGCGATGCCCCCGCTCGACGGCGCCCGGGGCGCGCTGCCGGCGGCGGCGGCCCTCTCCCCGAGCGTTTCATCCGGCGGGCGCGAGATCCAGGCCATCCATGTCGCGGTCAGGGACTGCGGCTCGCGCAAGCTCGTGTTCCTCGCCAACCTCGACAAGGCCGAGGGCTACGCCGCCCGCGTCCGCCTTCCCTGGGCGGGAAGGGTGTCCCTCCTCGACCTCGAGCGCTGCGAGCTCGAGCCGATGAGCTGCGAAAGCATCGAGCTCGAGTTCCCCCCGATGGGCGCCCGGACCCTCGTGATCGACCTCGCTGCCCCGAGCGATGCGGCGCGGGTTGAAGGGATGGCCGGCGAAGCCTTGGTCATCAGGCCCGAGCCGGACTGGCTCTGGGACATCGCCGCGGTCGACGACAACGCCCTCACCCTCGACACCTGCGGATACAGCATAGACGGGGGCGAGTGGCAGGCGGAGGCGCCCGTCATCGCGATCCAGTCGAGGCTCCTCGAGCTGCGCCGCCCCTGCGAGGTATCGTTGCTGTTCTGCTTCGATTCCGAGCTCGAGGAGGGCCTCGCTCCCCTCTTTCTCGTCCTCGAGCGCGCGTCCGAATTCCGGATCGAGCTGAATGGGCGCGAGGTTCCGGCCCTCGATCTCGGCATGTGGAAGGACTCGTCCTTCCGCAAGATCGACATCACAGCCTACGCGAGGCGGGGTCGGAACTGCCTCGTGCTATCGCGGCGCTTCTATCAAAGGCCCAAGGTCTATGAGGTGCTCTTCGGCGAGGGCGTCTACGAGACCGAGAGGAACAAGCTCACCTACGACGTCGAGCTCGAGAGCGCCTACCTCGTGGGCGATTTCGCGGTGATCAGCCACTCGGCCTTCGTCCGCGGCGAGAGGAACTCGATCCACACCGAGGGGCCCTTTGTAGTGCGAACCCGGCAGGCCAAGGTTACTGGCGGCGATCTGAGCTCGAGGGGCTTCGCCTTCTTCTCTGGCGCCCTCACGATCTCCCGCGCCTTGGGCAACCTGGATGCGAAGGGGCGGCGCGTGGTCCTCGACCTGGGCAGTCCCCGCGCAGCCCTCGTGGAGGTTCTCGTGAACGGCCAGCGGGCCGCCCTCCTGCCCTGGGCGCCCTTCCGCGCCGACATCACGGACCTCCTCGCAGGGGACGACAGGCTCGAGCTCAAGCTCTATTCGAGCAACCGCAATCTCCTGGGGCCCCACCACCACTCGGGCGGCGAGTCCTACCGGGTCGGACCGGAGAGCTTCACCGGCAGGTGGAGCTGGGCCGAGAAGGAGACCGAGGCCTTCCCCGCGACGAGGGCCGAGCGGGGGCGCGGCTATTGGAAGGAAGGTTATTCCTTCGTGACCTTCGGACTAACGGGAGGGATGAGCGATGCTCGACCAGACTAGCCTGCGATACGAGGCCGCGCTGCGGGCCTATGTAGGAGCCAACCTGCGCGGAGTGCTGAAGAGCCCCAAGGCCTGCCTCAGGCACCCCTTCATCGATCCGGGCTCGATCTACGACGGGAACCTCTGGGACTGGGACTCCTTCTGGGCGACCTATGGCGCCTTCTCCTTCCTCGAGAGCCGGGACCCCTCCGACGGCGCGTTGCGCGATCTCGTGATCGAGCACGCCGAGGGCAACATCCGCAACTTCTTCGACCATCAGCTGAGCGACGGCTACATACCGATGATGGTCGAGGTCTCCGACAAGGTCGAGCCCTACCTGAACGCGAGGCACCGCGAGGGCAGGCTCATGAACATGCACAAGCCCTTCCTCTGCCAGCAGCTCGCGCTCGTGTCGGGCTACAAGGGCGACTTCTCTTGGGCAGCGCCCTTCCGGCCCGCGCTCGAGAAGTACTTCGGGCGCTACGAGGCCGATTACCTGAACGCGAATTGCGGGCTCTACGCCTGGGCCGACGACATCATGATCGGCATGGACAACGATCCCGCGACCTTCGGGCGGCCGCCCTTCTCGACGGCGAACATGTTCCTCAACGGCTTCATGGTCATGGAGATGCGGGCGATGGCCCTGATCCTGGGCAAGTTAGGCGATGCCGACGCCGAAGCCCTCTACGAGAGGAAGGCCTCCGCCCTCGCCGGCCGGATCCAGGCCGAGTGCTGGGACCCCCGCGACCGCTTCTTCTATTCCGCCGACGTTGACGTCCGCACGAGGCAGTTCGACTGGTTCCACAAGGGCCTCGGAGTCTTCTGGAAGACCCTGCCGATCAAGGTGCGAGCCTGGACGGGTTTCCTACCGCTCGCGGCGGGCTTCGCCGAGGCGGGCCAGGCGGCTAGTCTCCTCGCCCATGCGAGGGACCAGGCGACCTTCCGATCCCCCTTCGGCATAGCCTCGCTGGCCATGGACGAGAAGATGTTTAACGTCGAGGCGACGAACAACCCCTCGAACTGGCTCGGTCCCATCTGGATCGTGGTCAACTACGTCGTCTTCCGCGGACTCATGAATTACGGCTATAAGGACGAGGCGGAGGCCCTCTGCCGGGAAACCCTCGCCCTTCTCGGCGGCGACCTCGAGCGCACGGGCACTATCCACGAGTACTACGACCCGCATACCGGGCTGGCGGTGATGAACGGCGGTTTCATTAATTGGAACATACTCGCCCTGAACATGGCAGACGAATTGCGCGGGGCCGCGCCGATGAGCGCTTTTTGTGCGAGGGAAGCTAGCTTTCCTCGCAAATTTGACGACTGAAGCTTCGAAAATTTATTATAATTTGCGAAAACTTTCTATATATTGACTAAACGAAAATATGCGAGCTATACTTGCGCGGAGGCATTCTATTTTGACCCAAGATGAGTTGCTGCATCTGAAGCTCCTCGCCATCGAGTTGCGAAAAAAATTGTTGACTATGATAGTTTCGGGAGGGGGAGGCCACACCGGGGGCTCCCTCTCCTGCATCGATATTCTGGTCAGTCTTTACTTCCACGCCCTTCGCATCGATCCCGTCGATCCCGAGAGTCCGGGCAGGGACCGCTTCGTGATGAGCAAGGGCCACAGCGCCGAGGCCCTCTTCTGCGTCCTGGCCGAGGCTGGCTTCTTCCCCGAAGCAGAGCTCGCGAGCTACGGGAGCTTCGGATCGCGGCTCTATGGCCATCCCACGATGGGCGTGCCGGGCGTGGAGATGCCCACGGGCGCCCTCGGCCACGGCCTATCCATCGGCGTCGGGATGGCGCTGGCCGCCCAGCGCGACGGCGTGGCCAACCGCTGCTTCGTCCTCATGGGAGACGGAGAGCTCGCCGAGGGCTCCGTCTGGGAGGCGGCGATGGCGGCCTCCCACTACCGCCTGGACAATCTCGTCGGCATAGTGGATAACAATGGCCTGCAGATAAGCGGCAAGACGGGCGACGTGATGGGCCTCTCTCCCCTAGCGGAGCGCTGGTCGGCCTTCGGCTGGGCGGTCGAGGAGCTGGACGGCAACGACATCGGCGGCCTCGCGTCCGCGCTCGACCGCCTTCCCGCCAGGACCGGCGCGCCCACGCTGATCCTCGCCCATACGATCAAGGGTAAGGGCGTGTCCTTCATGGAGAATCAAGCTTCCTGGCATCACGGGGCTCCGACCGCGCAGCAGCTCGGTCAGGCCCTGCGCGAGCTCGAGGCGGCGGCGGCCGGCCTCCGGGCGGCGGTATGAGCGCGCCAGGCTTCGGCAGCCGCCAGGCCTTCGCCCGCGGCCTCCTCGACGAGGCCCGCGCGAATCCCTCGATCTACGTGGTGACCTCGGACGCGCGGGGCTCGGCCTCGCTGGGGGAATTCGCCCGCGCCCTCCCGAGGCAGTTCGTGGAGGCTGGGATAGCCGAGCAGGACGCCGTGGGCATCGGAGCCGGGCTCGCGCGCTCGGGCAAGCGCGTCTTCGTGGTCGGGCCGGCTTGCTTCTACTCCGCCCGCTGCGTCGAGCAGGTGAAGAACGACGTCGCCTACGCGGGCCTGGACGTCAAGATCGTCGGAGTCTCCGGAGGGGTGAGCTACGGCGCCCTGGGCGGAACCCACCATTCATTGAACGACGTGGCGCTCTACCGCACGGTGCCCAACCTTTCGGTCATCGTCCCATCGGACAGCGCCCAGGCCGAGCTCGTCGCGCGGCACTTATCGCGCTCGAGCGGCCCCGCCTACGTCCGCATGGGCCGCTTCCAGATACCGGATTCCTACGCCCCGGGCGAGGCTTCTTTCGCCTTCGGCAAGGCCGGGCTACTGAGGGACGGGACCGACTGCGCCATCCTCTCCTGCGGCGAGGCGCTGCACCGGGCCCTTTCCGCCGCCGCGGAACTCTCGTCGCGCGGCGTTTCCTGCGCGGTGCTAGACCTGCCGACGATCAAGCCCCTCGACGAGGAGGCGGTGCTCCGGGCCGCCCGCCTCTGCGGCGCCGTGGTCACGGTCGAGGAGCATTACGCGAGGGGCGGCCTCGGAGGGGCGGTCGCGGAGCTCCTCGCGGAGCGGCTCCCGACCCCGATGCGCATCCTCGGCTTCCCCGACTCCTATCTGCCCTCCGGCAGCTCGGATGAGCTCTTCTCCCACTGCGGCCTCGACGCCGAGGGGATAGCCAAGAGCGTCGCGGCCTTCCTAGCCTCCCTCGACAAGGCGGGGGCGCCTTGAGCGGCAGGAACGTCGTCGCCGTGGACCAGAGCAGCTCCGGCACGAAGGCCTTCGTCTACGGGGCCGAGGGCAGGCCGATCGCCTCGGTAGGCATCGCCCACGAGCAGCTCTATCCGCGTCCCGGCTGGGTCGAGCACGATCCCATCGCCATCCTCGAGAACGTGCGCGAGGCGGTGGCCCGCGTCGTGCGCGAATCGGGCGTCGCGCCCTCCTCGATCGCGGCCCTGGGCCTCGCCAACCAGCGCGAGACCGTGGTCGCCTGGGACTCCGCCACGGGGCTGCCCCTCTACAACGCCCTGGTCTGGCAGGACGAGCGGGGCTCGCCCTACTGCGACCGCATCAAGGAGGGCGGCTCCGAAGCCCTGGTCAGGAGCAGGACCGGCCTCGTGCCGGACACCAACTTTTCCGCGGGGAAACTCGCCTGGCTCGTCGAAAATGTCGAGGCGGCGCGCGCGGCCCTCCGCTCGGGCACCCTCATGTGCGGCACCATCGACGCCTGGCTCGTCTGGAACCTGAGCGGGCGAAGGATCTTCGCGACCGACTACTCCAACGCCTCTCGCACCCTCCTCTTCGATATAGCCAAGCTCGATTGGGACAGGGAGCTTCTCGGGCTCTTCGGCCTCGAGGGCGCCCTGCTGCCGCGCCCCCTGCCCTCGGACGGCGATTTCGGCGAGGCCGCCTTCGAGGGTTTCAGCATCCCCCTAAGGGCCGTGATGGGCGACTCCCATGCCGCCCTCTACGGCCAGGGAGGCTTCGAGCGCGGCTCCGCCAAGGCCACCTACGGCACCGGCTCCTCCGTCATGCTCAACGCGGGCGAGTCGGCGCCCGTCCCGCCCGAGGGCATAGTCGCCTCCGTCGGCTGGGGCTCGGGCGGCCGCGTATGCTATGTGTACGAGGGCAATATCCGCTCGAGCGGCGACACCCTGCGCTGGGTCGGCCAGGACCTCGGGCTCTTCCGAGACTTCGACGAGGCCGAAGCCTTGGCAGCCTCGATCCCCGACTCTGGCGGCGTCTATCTCGTCCCGGCCTTCTCGGGCCTGGGCTCGCCGCACTGGGCCCAGGGCGCGCGGGCGAGCATAACCGGGATCTCGCGGGGCTCGGGCAGGGCGCAGATCGTACGGGCAGCCATCGAGAGCATCGCCTACCAGGCGCGGGACGTGATAGCCGCCATGTCTGCCGGCGGCGCGAACGTGCGCGACCTGCGAGTGGACGGCGGTCCGACCTCCAACCGCTTCCTCATGCAATTCCAGTCCGACATCCTCGGCTCGCCCCTGCGGGTGGCCTCCGTGGAGGACGTGTCCGCGAGGGGCGCAGCCTTCATGGCGGGCCTGTCGAGCGGGGTCTGGTCCGACGAGGCCGAGCTCGCCGCCTTAGCCGTCCCCGCCGCTGAGTATATCCCGTCGATGGGCGAAAGCGAGCGCGCCGCGCTCATCGCAGGGTGGGGAAAGGCGCTCGAGCGCACGCTATACGGCATTTGAACAGGAGGAACCGTCCATGACGCAAGCAGCATCCCTCCGCGCGGTAGACCGCGCGCCCGTCCTCGGCCTCGTCGTCTCCTCGCGCGCCTTCTTCAACGCCGAGCACGCGAGGGGCGCCCGCGCCGACCTGATCGCCGCGCTGAAAGGCCAGGGGCTCGCCTACGCCGTCCCCGAGGCCTCGGCCACGCCGGACGGGGCGGTCGCCACGATGGCCGACGCCAAGCTCTATTCCTCCTACTTTCGCGAGCGCCGCGACGAGATAGACGGCATCGTCGTCTGCCTCGCCAACTTCGGCGACGAGATCGCGGTGACCGAGACCATCCGCCGCGCCGGCCTCGGCGTGCCCGTCCTCGTGCAGGCCTGCCCCGACGAGCTCGACAAGCTCGGGGTCAAGGGCAGGAGGGATTCCTACTGCGGCAAGGTGTCCGTCTGCAACAACTTCCGCCAGGCGGGCATCGACTGGACGGACACGAGGGACCAGGTCGAGGACCCGAAGGGGCCGGTGTTCGCCGCCGACCTGGCGGACTTCGCCCGCGTGTGCAAGACGGTGCGCGGGCTGAAGGGCGCGAGGATAGGAGCCATAGGCGCGAGGCCGGGGGCCTTCAGGACGGTCCGCTACAGCGAGAAGCTCCTCGAGGCGACGGGCATCACGGTCCTGACGGTCGACCTCTCCGAGATAATCGGGGCCGCCGAGCGCCTGCCCGCCTCCGATCCGTCGGTCCGAGCGAAGCTCGATGATATCCGCGCCTACGGGAAGATCCCCGCGCGAATAGGCGAGGACAAGGTCGAGAGGCAGGCGCGATTCTCGGCGGCGGTCGACCGCTGGATAGCCGACAACGAGTGCGACGCCGCGGCAGTGCAGTGCTGGGACTCCCTCCAGGCCAACTACGGCTGCGCTTCCTGCCTCACGATGAGCATGATGGGCGAACGGCTCCAGCCCGCAGCCTGCGAGGTCGACGTGACCGGAGCGGTCTCGATGTACGCCCTCGCCCTGGCCTCCGGTTCCGCGCCCGGCTTCCTCGACTGGAACAACAACTACGGCGACCGGGAAGACCTCGTCGTCGGCACCCACTGCTCCAACTTCCCCCGCTCCTTCATGGGCGCCGATATCGAGATCTCCGAGCTGGACATCCTCGGCGAGACCCTCGGGCGCGACCGCTGCTTCGGCGCGGTGAAGGGCCACGTCGCGCCGGGACCCTTCACTTTCCTCAGGATGAGCACGGACGACCGCGAGGGCAGGATCGCGAGCTATCTCGGCAGGGGCGAGTTCACCGCCGATCCCTTCCCGATGGACGGCGGCATAGCGGTCTGCAGGATCGAGGACGCGCGCGGCCTCATGAAGCACGTTACGCGGAACGGCTTCGAGCACCACGTGGCCATGGTCCGGGGCGACGTGGTCGCTCCCCTCGAGGAAGCGCTGGGCCGCTACCTCGGCTGGGCTCCCTACGTGCACGGGAGCCGCTAGGGCGGGAGCGGCTCGGCGGGGCCGCGCCGTCCTTGACAACGCCGGCCCTCGGCGCTAGTGTACGCCCTTCCCCGGAGCGTACCATGATACAGGTCGAGAGCCTCAGGAAGACCTACCTGTCCCGGCGACGCGCGAGCGGCGTCGGCCAGGCCCTCCTCTCCTTGGTCAAGCCCAGCCGCGAGCGGATCGAAGCGCTGAAAGACGTCTCCTTCTCCATCGAGAGGGGCGAGATCGTCGGCTACATCGGCCCAAACGGCGCGGGCAAGTCCACCACCATCAAAGTGATGTGCGGCATCCTCGTGCCGGACTCCGGCGTCTGCCTGATCAAGGGCCGAGTCCCCTGGAAGGAGAGGGCCGCCCACGTCGCGGGGATAGGCGTCGTCTTCGGGCAGCGCTCCCAGCTCTGGTGGGACGTGCCGGTGATCGACTCCTTCGAGCTGCTGCGCGACGTCTACCGCGTGCCGGGACGCGAGTATTCCGCGAGCCTCGAGGAGCTCGTATCCGCCCTCGACCTGTCGCCGCTGCTCGGCCAGCCCGCCAGGTCCCTGAGCCTCGGGCAGAGGATGCGCTGCGAGATGGCGGCGAGCCTCCTTCATTCGCCGGACATACTCTTCCTCGACGAGCCCACGATAGGGCTCGACGCCGTATCCAAGCTCGCGGTGAGGGCCTTCATCGAGCGGGCCAACCGCGAGCGCGGGGTGACCGTGATCCTCACAACCCACGACATGCACGACATCGAGGCCCTCGTGAGCAGGGTCATCCTGATCGGCAAGGGCGAGATCCTCTACGACGGGGGCTTCGAGGCCCTGGTCGCCGGCGGCCGCGCGACGGGAGCGGGCATCGAGGCGGTCATGGCCGCGCTGTACGGGGAGATGGGGATAGCGTGATTGCCTCCCTCCGGGCTTACGGCGGCCTGTTCAGGATGCGCTTCCTGCGCGGCCTTTCCTACCGCGCGGCCGCGCTCGCGGGGACGGCGACTCAGTTCTTCTGGGGCTTCATACTCATCATGGTCTACCAGGCCTTCGCGAAGGCGGGCGGGTCCCCTCTAGGCCTCTCTCAGATCGCCTCCTACGTGTGGCTACAGCAGGCTTTCCTCGCGCTTATCGTCGTATGGTTCCGCGACAAGGAACTCCTCTCGCTCATCGTCACCGGAGACTCGGCCTACGAGCTCTGTCGCCCCGTGGACGCCTACGCCTTCTGGTTCGCCCGCCTCGCCGCCGGGAGGCTCGCCGCCGCCCTCCTGCGCTGCGCGCCCATCGTCCTGGTCGCCTCGCTGCTTCCGGATCCCTACAGGCTGCACGGTCCCTCCTCGGTCCCGGCGGGACTCGCCTTCCTGGCCTGCCTGGCGCTCGGCCTGCTCCTCATCGTCGCCATCACGATGTTCGCCTACATCCTCAGCGTGGTAACCCTGTCGCCCAACGCGGCCTTCATGTTCGCGGCGCCTATCTACGAGTTCGCTGCGGGCATGGTGATACCCCTTCCCTTCATGCCCGAGGGCCTGCGGCATGTCCTCGAGCTCCTGCCCTTCAGGCTCTGCGTCGACCTCCCCCTCAGGATGTATTCGGGCGCCATACCCGCCTCGCAGGCGCCCCTCCTCCTCCTACAGCAGGCGCTCTGGATAGCCCTCCTGGTGCCCGCTGGCCGCCTAGCCCTCGGGAAGGCGCTGCGCTCGTCCCAGGCGGCGGGAGGATGAGGCGGTGAGATTGCTGCTGCGCTACCTGCGCCTGGCCGCGAAAGGCCAGCTGCGCTACCGATCCACCTTCTACCTGACCGCCTTCGCGCAAATCGCCATGCCCCTGTCCCTCCTCGCGGGCATATCCCTGCTGTTCGCGCGCTTCGGCACGCTGGGAGGCTGGTCGATGGGCGAGGCCCTGCTCTGCTACGGCGTCACCCAGGTGGCCTTCGCCCTCGCCGAGCTGAGCTCGCGGGGCTTCGACAACTTCCCGAGCATCCTCGCGAACGGCGAGTTCGACAGGATCCTCGTACGGCCGCGCGGCCTCATGCTCCAGGTCCTGGGCTCCAGGCTCGACCTCTCGCGCTTCGGCCGCCTGATCGTCGGCGGCATCGTCCTGGCCTGGGCGGCGAAGGGCTCAGGCGTGGAGTGGACCCCCCTCAAGGCGGCGACGATCGCGCTGATGACGCTCTGCGGCGCCGTGGTCTTCTCGAGCCTCTTCGTCCTCGGCGCGGCCTTCGCCTTCCTCACCACCGACGGGCTCGAGCTCGTGAATATCTTCACCGACGGCGGAAGGGAGATGGCCCAATACCCTATGTCCATCTACGAGCGCTGGCTTCGGCTCTTCTTCACCTTCGTCATTCCCTTCGCCTGCGTGAACTATCTCCCCCTCCTCTTCGTGCTGGGCAGACCGGGGACGGGACCGGCCTACGCCCTCCTGCCCCTCGCGGGCCTCGCCTTCGCGCTCCCCTGCCTCCTCGCCTGGCGCGCCGGAACCCGGCGCTACGTCTCGACGGGATCCTGAGGTGGGCGCGCTCATCGAGGTCCTGGCGGCCTCCGCCGACGATTGCGCGGCCGCGGCGCGGGCGGGCGCGGACAGGATCGAGCTCTGTTCGAGCCTTGGCCAGGGCGGGCTGACTCCTACGACCGGCGCGGCGCGGATCGGCGCTCTCCTCTCCGGGCTCCCCGTGATGGCCATGCTCAGGCCGAGGCCCGCGGGTTTCGCCTATTCAGAGCTCGAGCTCGCGACGATGGAGGATGACGGCCGCGCCCTAATCGACGCCGGCGCGGGCGGCCTGGTCTTCGGCATCCTGAGCGAGGACGGGCGCGTCGACCTCGCGCGCTGCCGCCGTCTGATGTCCGCCGTCCCCGCCTGCCGCGAGTGGGTCTTCCATCGGGCCTTCGACCTGGTGCCCGATCCCTTCGAGGCCCTCGAGGAGCTGGTCTCCCTCGGCGCGAGGCGGATCCTCACGAAGGGCCAGGCCAACAGCTTCGAGGAGGGCGAGGAGCTCCTCCTCGCCCTGCGCGAGCGGGCGGCTGGCCGCATCGAGATCCTCGTTCCCGGGGTGAGGCCGCACAACGTGAGGCGGATAGTCCATGTGGACGGCTTCGACCAGCTGCACCTGGGACGCTTCGTCCCTCGCCGAGATCCGTCCAACTCGGCCAGGCCGGGCATCTTCTTCGGCGCTGCCTCGAAGGACTCCGAGGGCGAGTACGAGGCCCTCGACGAGGACTACCTTCGCTCGATGCGGGAGTTGGCTAAGGCCTGATTCGCGTGTATCCTCGCGGCATGCGATCCACGAATACCGGCGGAGAAGGGGCCTTCATCGGGCTCGACATAGGCGGGCAGAGCGTCAAGGGTTTCCGCCTCGAGCGGGACGGGAGGGTTTCCGCCCGCGCGTCCAGGCCCACGCCCGCCTCCTTGGGATCGGCCGCCGTGCTGGCGGTCGCTGAGGGCCTTATCGCCGAGCTGCATGCGCCGGGCCTCGTCGCCGCGGTCGGCGCGGGGACGCCCGGCGGGGTCGACCGCTCGGGAAGGATAGTCGGCGAGGCCGCGAACATCGAGGGCTGGCAGGGGACCGACCTCGGAGCAGCCCTGTCGCGAGCGGCCGGCGCGCCCGCCTCGGTGCGCAACGACGGCAACCTGGCCGCCTACGCGGAATGGGCGGCACGCGGAGGGGCCTCCGGCCATGCCGGCGCCCGGGGGTCGCGAGCCCTGCTCTTCGTGGGACTCGGCACGGGCATCGGCGGCGGCTACATCGAGGACGGCTGCATACTCGGCGGCGTGGACGACAAGGCCGTCGAGATCGGCCACGCCATCGTCTACCCGGAGGGGCGCCTCTGCGTCTGCGGGCGAAGGGGCTGCGTCGAGGCTTACGCCTCCGGCCCCTCCATCGGGCGGCTGGCCGTCGAGCTCGCCCCGGGCTTCGATACCGCCCTCGCGCGCGCCGCGCGCGGGGCCTCGGCGATCAACGCCCGCGAGGTCTACGACGCCCTCGCCCTCGGGGACGAGCTCGCGGCCGCCGCGCACACCGTCGCGGCCGAGGCCCTCGCACGCTCCATCGGCCTCGCCTTGGCCTTCCTGGCTCCCGACACCGTCGTCCTCGGCGGAGGCGTCCTCGCGGGCGCCAAGCGCCTGATCGCGGACGTGGAGAGGCTCGCGCCCGGCTATGTCTACGGCTCGGCGAGCGAGGGGGTCCGCTTCGAGGGCGCCTTGCTCGGCCCGGAAGCCGGCCTTTTGGGCGCCGCGCTCTACGGGGCGTCCTCGGCGCTCTCGCGGGAGGAGCTGTTGGATCTAGCCGCGGCGGCGGCGGCCAGGCTCGGCCCGAAGTGACTAGGCCCTTCGACCCCTCGACGGCTGGCCGCGGAATCGTCGTCCTAGCCGGCCTTCCCGCCGACGATAAATCCTCCTACCTGAGAGGCGCCGCGGAGGCGCCGTGGGCCATCCGCGAGGCGCTCGCCTGCCCTTCGTCCAATCTCTGCGCCGAGGACGGCACGGATTTCGGCGCTTGCCCGTCTTTCGCCGACGCGGGAGACCTCGACCTTGGCGGCGCCTTCGACGCGGCCGCGATCGAGGAAGGCCTGGGACGGCTCTACGCGAGCGGCTCGCGCGTCCTCGGCCTAGGCGGCGACCACTCCGTCTCCTACCCCGCCATACGCGCTTTCGCGCTCGCCCCAGAGGCTCGCGGGGGCGGCTCGAAGGTCGATGTCCTCCACCTCGACGCCCACCCCGACCTTTACGACTCCTTCGAGGGCGACAGGTACTCCCACGCCTGCCCCTTCGCGCGGTGCCTGGAGGATGGCCTCCTTGGAAGGCTCGTCCAGGTCGGCATCCGGGGCATGAACGCCGAACAGCGAGCGATGGCGGTCGAGCACGGCATCGAGGCGATCGACATGATCGGCTGGACCGACGGGCGCAGGCCCGCCTTCGTCGGCGACTTCTATCTCTCCCTGGACCTGGATGCCCTCGACCCCGCCTTCGCGCCCGGCGTCTCGCATCGGGAGCCCGGCGGGCTGTCGACTCGCGAAATCATAACGCTCGTGCAGCGGACCCCCGGCAGGCTAGCCGGGGCGGACCTCGTCGAGCTCAATCCTTCCCGGGATCCGGAGGGCATGACCGCGATGGTCGCCGCCAAGCTCCTCAAGGAGATCGCCGCGAGGATGATCCGGGACCTGCCTAGACCCTCCTAATGTAGTCTCCGAATCTTGCCGATATTCTGAAAAGCTGTAGGTGTATACGCCTTAGGCTCGAGGGAGAACGGCAGATGCGAAGGACCATTATCCTTGCTTTCATTATATGCGGAGCCGCCCTGGCATTCGCCCAGACCGAGGCGGCCGCGACCGACCAGCCCGCGGCGGCATCGGACGCTCCGGCCGCGAGCGCCGACGCGGCCGCTCCGGAGACTCCCGTGACCGCGGCTCCCGCCGCGACCGCTCAGGAGACTCCCGCGACCGCGGCTCCCGCCGCGACCGCGCCGGACGCGGCTGTCTCGACTCCCGAAGCCCCGGCCGCCGAGGCACCGCAGGGCGAGGCCGAGATCCTCGCCGAGATCGCGCGGCTCTCGGCCAAGCTCGAGGAAGCCAACGGGGTCATAGACGAGCTTCGGACCGAATCCTACGACCTCAAGAACCAGGCGAAGGATGCGGAGGACCGCGCGCTCGCGGCCCAGGAAGAGGCCGACAAGGCGAACGAGCAGGCCGATGCGGCGAACGAGGAGGCCGCGACGGCCAATTCCAAGGCAGCGGCCGCGCAGGCTATAGCCGATGCCGGCGCGGCCCAGCTCAAGGCCGCCGAGAGCGCGGCGGCGCGGGCGGAAGCCCTGGCGGCGGACGCGGGAAAGCTCCAGGCGAAAGTCGCCGAGCTCGAGGCCAAGATCGCCTCGCTCGAGTCGGGCCGCGACGCCCTGTACGGCAAGCTCGCCTCCTTCGGCTCGCTGCGCATCGACGCGGGCTCCTTCCCCGAGCTCCTGCGCTCGGGCTTCGCGGACGGGAAGACGCGGCTCGGCACCTGGAAGCAGGCGGCGGGGCTGCTCTCCCAGACCGACAAGGGCCAGTACTTCTCGCGCCTAACCTTCCCCCTCCTCCAATCGGCCAAGCCCGTCCTCTATTCCTTCGAGACCAAGACGGGATCGAAGGGCTGGGTCGGCACCGGCATCCATCTCTTCGCGGACGGTGTCAAGAAGGCTAAAGGCTTCGGGGAAGGCAAGAGCCTCCTCGTGTGGCTCACCCGCGACGCCAAGGTGCGCGGCAACGACGGCACCTACCTTCAGGTGTACCGCTCGGACAGCGACATCAGCATGGAGCGCGTCCTCGACGCCAAGATCAAGGAGAGGCTCGACGGCTGGAACAAGGTCGAAGTGCTCTACGAACCCGCCGATGAGTTCATCGTCCTGGCGGTCAACGGCACCGTGCGCGCGGCATACCGGACCTACTTCGGCATCGGTACGGGAGTGTCCATGTCGCTGCGCACCCTCGGCGAGGGCGTGCAGTTCAGGAACCTGGAAGTGAGGAGATAGTCAGCCCTTGTCCAGCTCCATGATCTTGGCCACCCGCTCCGTGTGCCGCCCGCCCTGGAAGCTCGCGTCCATGAAGGCCGCTAGGATCTCCGTCGGGGCTACGGCGTACTCGACGCGGCCGCCCATCGCGATGAAGTTGGCGTCGTTGTGCTCGCGGGCCATCGAGGCCGTGAATAGGTCGTGCACGAGGGCGCAGCGTATGCCCTCGATCTTGTTGGCGGCCATGGAGATGCCGATCCCGGTGCCGCAGAGCAGTATGCCGAAATCGTAGCCGCCTTTCTTGTATTCCGCGCAGGCAGCGGCGGCCATGTCGGGATAATCCACCCTGTCCTCGACGTCCACGCCGAGGTTGACCACCTCGTGTCCCTTTTCCTTGAGCCAGGACAGGAGAAGCTTCTTGAGGGCGATGGCCGCTTGGTCGTTCGCGATGACGATGCGCATGGGCTAATAATATCGAGGTGGCCTTCAATCGGCTAGACGCCCCGCGCGCGTAGGCGAGCTGGGAGGAATTGCCATGCCACTCCAGTCAGCCGTCCTCGTCATCCGCCTCGCCGCCGTCGCGGCGCTCGCCCTCGTCGCCTCCGGCTGCTCCCAGGGCGCCGCCTCCGCCATCTATCCGACGGCCGACCTGTGCCCGCCCGGCCTCCTTGCGGCGGGGCCGACCGATTCGCGCAGCGTCGTCCTGCGCTTCGACGAGCCGGTGAGCCCGGTGGAGGACAGCTATGGGGTCCAGCCGGGCTGCGCCCTGAGTTGCCGCGCCGAGGACAAGGAGATAGTCGTATCCTTCGCCTCGGACCAACTGCCGGGAGCGGACTACGTCCTCTCCGGCGAGGCCGAGGACCTGCGCGGCAACCGGACGCGCTTCCTCCTTCGATTCGCGGGCTGGAACGATCGGGCGCCCCCGCTTCGGCTCTCGGAGATCCAGACGGGCAAGAACGGCTCGAAAATAAACCCGCACCGGGATTTCCTGGAGTTCGAGGTCATGGCGGACGGGAACCTGGGCGGGGAGGAAGTATCATGGACCAGTACGGTCAAGGCCGCTTCCTATAGGTTCCCTGGCATCGAGACGCGAAAGGGGGATTTCGTGGTTCTCCACCTCGCGCCGGAGGGCGGATCGGAGCGGGACGAGCTGGGCTCCGACCTGTCGGCCTCGGGCGGCGTCGACTCGTCGGCGAACGGGCGCGATCTTTGGTGCTCCGCCATGGCGTTGCCCGACGAGAGCGGGGCGGTCGCGATCTCGATTAGGCCGGGCGACCAGCCCATGGACGGTCTCTTCTACGCCGCGGAGGGCAAGGCTGGGGCGCTCGACGAGGGGAGGCTCGCGGATATGCTGTCGTCCCTGGTCTCGGCGGGCGCCTGGCCGGAGGCGGGTGACAAGCCAGCGTGGGAGGACGGCTTCTCGTGGAAGTGCTCTGCCTCGAGGTCCATCTGCCGCGGGGGCGCCGCCGGAGCCAAGGGAGCTTCGGCCTGGTACCTGACCGCCTCGGGCGGCCAGAGCCCGGGTGCGGTCAACAGCGGCCCCGATCCAGCCGGCAAGGCCGTAGCCGCGAAGGCCTCGGCCAAGGCGCCCGCGAAAAAGGCGGGCAAGAAGGTTTCGGCCAAGAAACCCTGATCGGGACTATAGCGAGCTCTTGATGAGCGCCTCTATATCGTGCTTGGGGAAGGCTCCGACCTTCTGCGCCGCCACCTCCCCGCCCTTGAAAACCATGAGGGTGGGGATCGAGATGATGTTGTACTGGGCGGCGAGATCGGACTCGGCGTCGACGTTGACCTTGCCTACGACGATCTTGCCCTTGTATGCCTCGGCGAGCTGGTCGATGGAAGGCGCTATCATCCGGCAGGGATTGCACCACTCGGCCCAAAAATCGAGGAGCACGGGAAGCGGCGATTCGAGTACCTCTTTCTTGAAGTTGGCTCCGGTGACAGTGATCTCGACGCTCATGCTGGCTCCTCCAGGTGTCAATATACTCAAATCCTCGCGGTCGTTAAAGCTCCAGCCCGCTTCTCCGCCGCGCGCCTCGACAGGAAGGCCTCGAAGGAGGCGGTAGTGGCGTTAATGACGAGCTCCCTGGGGATGCGCGCCTCCTTTATCATGTCGAGGGCCACGTCGACCCTGCCGACGTCGCTCCAGTAATGGGCGTCGCTGCCGCAGGCGACCAGGGTCCCCGTCTCGGCGCAGAGCCTCGCGAACTCCATGCAGCGGTCGCGGCTGCCCTTCCGCACCCTGAACGAGCCGTTGTTGATCTCGATGGCCTTGCCGTTCTCCTTGGCCGCCAGCACTACCGCCCGGATGTCGACCGGGTAGAGGGGGTTGCCGGGATGGGATACCGCGTCGATCAATGGATTATTAAGGGCGGCCACGAGGGCCCTCGTGTTGTCGGCCTCGGAGCCGGGAGGGAAGCAGATCTCGTGGAGCCCGGCGTAGGCGAAGTGAAGGATCCTCAGGTAGTCGTCGCCGAGGTCGAGGCCGCCCTGGAGGTTGAGGATATTGGCTTCGACGCCCATGTAAAAGCGGACCCCGCGCATACAGTCGGGCAGGATGCGCATATTGCTGAAGTGGTAGGGATGGGTGCCCCCGGGCAGGGCAGGGCCGTGGTCGGTGAGGACGAAGCCCTTGAGGCCGCGCCTCCGGGCGCCCAGGGCGAGCTCGTAGACGGTGGAGTAGGCGTGGCCCGAGGCAACGGTGTGGGTGTGCGTGTCGATCGCTATCCTCATGTCAGCGCAGGCCCTTCTCGGCGAACAGCGCCCGGTATTTTCGGTCCATGAACGAGATGTGGGTAGTGAGCCAGGTCTTGAGGAAGACGAGGATCTCCTCGGTAAGCTCGGCCTGCCCTCCGAGGTATTCCCCCCTGAAGCGCTCGACCTTGGCCTCGAACTCGCGATGCTCCTTCTTGTGCGCCGCGGCTCCGGCGTAGGCGTATTCGTCGAAGTAGCGGTCCTACAGGGAGAAATGCTCGACG
>JANXYQ010000078.1 GCA_025355995.1 Spirochaetaceae bacterium
CCGGGCCGCGAGATACTAAAGAGGCGCAAGCCGTCGCCGACCGCCAGTAGGTAGAGGATGAGCGAGGCGCGGGGCAGGTTGACCGCGATGACCGCCAGGTGGTATCCGGGGCGGGAGGGCGAGGGCGCAGCCGCTCCGGAAGTCAGGTAAGACGCGAGATAGAAGGCGATAAACACCAGCGCCGCCTCCAGGAGGGGGCGCTCCGGCTCTCCCCTGGGCGCGCCGAAGGGACCTTCGCCGCCTCTTCCTTTTCCGTGCATCGCGTCTCCCATGCCGACCCGGCGGGCGAGGCCCTTCTTTGACCCGGGCGATTCGTGTAGAGTATACTGCAAATATATGCTGCCGCTCGTGCTGCTCTCGGTCCTGGTGCTCATCCTCCTCATCGCCGTGCTCGCGGTGGCGATGCGCGGCTCCAAGCGCTTTTCCTGGGCCGAGTTCTACCTCAAGGCCAAGGAGGCGGGCATGGGCCTCTCGGAGTCGAGGCAGCTGCGCGAGGCGGCCCTCCTCGCGGGAATCAGGGACCCGACCAATATCCTCTGGTCGCCGCGCGACATGGACAAGGCCATCGCCGTCCTCGCGTCCACCCTCAAGCGCGACGGCCGCGACCGCAGCCGCGAGGGCGTCCTCCTCATGGACCGCGCCTATTCGCTGCGCAAGGGCATCGAATTCGAGCAGCCCCGCTTCAAGTACGGCATCCGCTCGAGCCGGCAGATAGGAGCCGGGCAGCGGCTCCGGGTCCTCGTGCACGGCGTCGGCGTCTTCGGCTCCACCGTGATAGACAACAACCCGCGCTATACCGTCATCTCCTATCCGATCGGGGGGCGGCTTCCCAAGGACTGGGTCTGGAAGGGCAAGAAGGTCTCGGTCTATTTCTGGCGCCGCGAGGACGCCGGCTACGTCTTCGACAGCTACGTCATCGACGATCTACGGATACGCAGCATTCCCGTCCTCCAGGTTTCCCATTCGGAGGCCCTCCTCCGCACCCAGAAGCGGAAGTCCGTGCGGGCCAGGTCCAAGATCCCCGCCTACCTCTACCTGCTCAAGAGGATCGAGGGGGCCTACGAGAAACCCGAGAGGGCGCCCGGCCTGCGCGCCCTCGTCCAGGACCTCTCCGAGGACGGCGCGGCCGTCGCCATCGGCGGCAAAGCCGTGCCCGGCCTCCAGGTCAAGCTCCAGTTCGGCCTGGACGAGCGCAGCATCGTGATGAGCGGAACGGTGAGGAGCGTCGACTTCAACGCCGAGTCGAATCGGTCCGTTCTCCACGTCGAGGCCGTGACCCCGAGCCCGCGGATGCGCAACGCGATCCGCTCCTTCGTGTATAATATCCGCGAGGACGACGCCGTCCCGCAGGGGGGCCAATAATGAAACGCATCGCCGCGGCCATGGCGCTGGCGCTCTCGCTGGGATTCGGCTTCGGCGCCGCGCTCCAGGCGCAGGACGCCGATTCGATAGTGCTGGCGTACCGGCGGAACTTCGCGCGGGCCAGCCTCGTGACCAAGCTCGAGCTCCTCAAGGAGGCGGCCTCGCGGACCGATGCCGCCATGGGTCCCCTCTACGATATGGCCATCCGGTTCGCGGTGGACAATTCCGCCCTCCTCGGGCCGGACCCACAGCTCAAGGACCTCGCCGTGCTCGCGGCGGCCGAGGCCGGCAAGGCCGCCTACGGGAAGGCCGTCGACGACCTCTGGGCCCTCTTCCAGGGCTATAAGGACCAGGACGTCCGCTCGGCGGCCATTGAGGCCCTCGGCTCGGCCGGCTCCGGCGAAACGCGCGTCGCGGAGAACCTGAACGCCTTCCTCGCCTCGCAGAACAGCCTGTTCCGCTCCGGCGCCCAGCCCGAGTACCCCTCGCTCGAGAGCTGCATCGAGGCGCTCGGGCAGCTCGGCGACGGCTCCTCGTTCTCCGTCCTCTTCTCGGCCTACGTCGCCGGCTATTCCCCTTCCCTCGCGGCGAAGGCCGCCAAGTCCCTCGGCTCGATCAAGGGCGACTACCGGGGCTATCTCCTCCGCGTAATCGCCAAGAATCCGCCCCTCGAGAAGTCGTCGGCCTATGCGGCCGGCATGGCCAATCCGAATTTCGCCGACGACGACCGCGGCGAGCTGGCCGAGGGGGCGATGGCCGCCGCCCTCGCCGCGACGGGGCAGGCGACCGCCTTCTCCCCCGTGGAGATACAGGCCCTGCGCGAGCTCAGGCTCGCTTCCGCGCGCCAGCTGCGCGCCCTCAAGTGGCAGAAGGCCTCGCCCCTGGCCGTCGCCCATTTCAAGCTCGTACAGTCAGATTACGCGAAAGGCGCGGCCTCGAAGGCCGAGTTCCTCGAGGCGATCGGCTGCCTCGGGGCCATGGGCTCCACCGAGGCGGCCCAGGCCCTCGCGCTCTACCTGCAATTCATAAACGCCCAGACCGAGCAGGGCGCGCCCTTCGACGAGGACATCCTCGTAGCCTCGATCGGCGCCCTCGGCGAGCTCGGCGACAAGGCCGCCTTCGATTACCTGCTGCAGATCGGCTACCTGCAATACACCGACGCCGTGAAGCGCGCGGCCAAGGACTCGCTCCTCAAGCTCAGGTGGTGATAGGCGCGATTCCTCGGTTTCCTCCTCCTATTTGAATCGCGCCCGCATTTCACGCGCGTGCTTCCCTAAGTGCATCTCCTCGAAGCCCTCCGCTCGGAACCTAGGCGCTTTTCCCTGCCCCTCTCCGCGGCTGTCGGTATGGCCCTCGGCTTCTATCCCGGCGCCGACTTCCTCCTGCCCGCGGCCGCGAGCGCGGTCATCCTCGCCTCCCTAGGATCCGCTCTCGGCGGCTTGCCGGGCAGGGCCCCGCGCCTACGGGCATTGCAGGCCATGGCTATGGGGGTCGGCCTAGCCGCCGGAGCTTCCGTCGCCTGGAACGAGGCGGGAGCCGCGCCGCCGCCGGCGCCGATTTCCGACGCCGCGACCGGGCATGCGCCGCGTCCGCTAGTTCCCCTCCATCCCGCCTGGGCGGAGGGCCGGCTTTCCTCGGACTCGACTCCCGCGAAGGGCGGCTTCCGTTCCTATCCCCTCTCGGTCGAGCGCTTGGGTCTGTCGGGCAAGGGCGCCTCGGCGGAGCTCTCGTATCCGGGCGGGGGGAAGCGCGAGGGACTGCGCCTTCTTTCGCGAGCGGGCCCCGAGATCGACGCGGGCTCCCTGGTCCGGGCCCAGGGCTCTTTCTCGGAGGCGGGAGGGGCGGCCCTCTTCGCCCAGCCGAGGGATATCATGCTCATGGATCGGGGTGGGCCGATCGACCGCCTGCGCAGCCTCGCCCGCTCCGCCTGCAGGCAGGCCCTGGCGCGAATCGGCAAGCGCTCGGCGGGCCTCATGCAGGCGCTGATCCTGGGGGTCAAGGACAGCCTCGCCCCCGAGGAGGCCGAGGCCTTCAAGGCGGCCGGCTGCTCGCACATACTGGCCCTCTCGGGCGAGCACCTGTCGGTGCTGGCCGTCCTCGCGATAGCGGCCCTCAAGCCCCTGATCGGGCCGACGCGGGCCAGGCTCGGCGGCGCGACTCTCGCCGGGCTGTTCATGTGGATCGCCGGCCCGGGACCTTCCCTCCTGCGCGCCGTGCTGATGGTGTGGATCGGCGCGATAGCCCTGGCCCTGGATCGGCCGCAGGATTGGCTCACCGTCCTCGCCCTCGCCTTCCTCGCCATGGTTCCCATCGATCCCTCCGGGGCGCGCAGCCTCTCCTTCACCCTCTCGTACTTGGCGGTCTGGGGCCTCGCCGCCCTGGGGCCCCGCTTCTCCTTCCTGCTCGGCCGCCGCCTGCCGCCCATCCTCCGCGAATCGGCCGCCGCGTCCCTCGCCGCGCAGGCCGCCGTATCGCCGGTGCTCGCCTTTACCTTCGGCTACCTGCAATTCGCGGGGATTCTCGCCTCGATGGCGGCCGGGCCCGTCGTCACCCTGATGATGTGGTGGGGCATGGGCTCGGGCCTCCTCTGCTCCCTCCTGCCCTGCGCGGCTCCCCTGGCCTCGCCGGTTTCCGATCTCTTGTACGCGATCCTCATGGCCGTCATGAATTCCGCGGCGGCGGTCCCGACCCTTCCGCTTCCGTCCTCACCGGCCCGCGCTTTGGCGAGCGTCGCCGTAGCCGGCCTCGCGGCCTTGGTATATGCTCGGCCCTATGCCGAATACCGAGCCTGGGGTCGCCGATCCGCCCGATTACGATTCGCCCCAGGCGCTGAAGCTCCTCCTCGAGGAGGAAGGCCTGGCCATGACCAAGCGCTTCGGCCAGAATTTCCTGGTCAATAGGGACTCGCGCGAGCGGGTCCTCGAGGAGCTCAAGGCCGAGCCGGGCATGCGCGTCTGGGAGATCGGCCCCGGCATCGGGGCCATGACCGCCCTCGCCCTGGACGCGGGCCTTGCCGTCACCGCCTTCGAGATCGATCACGGCTTCTCCCGCCTGCTCACGAGGCTCTTCGGCTCCCGCCCCTCGTTCAAGCTCGTCGAGGGCGACTTCATCGACCGCTGGAAGGCCGAGTTCGAGGCCACGGGAGCTCCCGACAGGATCTTCGGCAACCTTCCCTACAACGCCGCCAACGCCATGGTCGCCTCCCTGATCGAAGGCGACCTCATACCGCCCCGCATGATCTTCACGGTCCAGAAGGAGGCGGGGCTTCGGATGATAGCCGTGCCCGGCACGAAGGATTACTCGTCCTTCTCGGTGCTCTGCACCTCGGCCTGCAAGATGAAGCTGGCCTTCGACCTGGGCAAGAGCTCCTTCTGGCCCGTCCCCAGGGTAACGAGCGCGGTGGTCCGCATGCTCCCCAGACGCGACCCCGTCGCCGCCGGCGACCGCGCCGGCTTCTCGGCCTTCGTGCGCGCGGGTTTCTCCTCGAGGCGCAAGACTCTTCGCAACAACGTCCGCGCCGCGGCCGCGGCGCTCGGCCCCTCCTTCGGGCGAGGCGACGGCGCCTCCCTGGAGGCCGCCCTCGACGCCGCCCTCGTCGCCCACGGCATAAGGGCGGACATCCGCGCGGAGGCCCTCAGGCCCGAGGAGCTTGCGGCCGTCTACGAGTCGCTAAAGGCCCGATGAGTGTTGTCATTCTCGGCGGCTTGCCGTATCATCACCGCCTATGACTGAAGTCCAGATAACGACCGTCGACGAGGAGCAGCTCGATACGGTGCTAGCCCTCGACGTCGAATTCGCCGGCGAGATGATCTTCACGAAGCCGCTCATGATCAAGGGCCGGGTGTCGGGCATCGTGCGCTCCGAGAGCGACCTGTACATCGACGAGAAGGCGGTGGTCGAGGCCGATATCCTGGCCAACGTCGTCTCGGTGAAGGGCACGGTCAAGGGCAACATCTCCGCCCGGGAGAAGGTCGAGCTCTTCGCCTGCGCATCGGTCGACGGCGACGTCACGGCGCCGCAGATCACCATGGAGACCGGCTGCCGCTTCAACGGCGCCTGCCGCATGGTGGCACCGCAGATAGATGGCGAGGATTAGGCCAGCCCTCGCCGCCCTAGCCCTAGCCGCCCTCGCGGCGGCCTCCTCGTGGGCGCAGGACAGGCCGGACGCCCTGCGGCTCTACGTCGACGGCAAGTACGACGACGCCAGGCGGGCCTGCCTCGCCGAGATAGCCGCCGCCCCCTCCAACGTCGAGTCCTACGTCGTGCTTTCCTGGTCCCTCATCTCGCTCAAGCGCTACGCGGACGCCGAGAACTACGCGCTGAAGGGCTATGCCCTTAGGCGCGACCCCAGGCTCACCGAGACCCTCGGCGAGACGGCCTATTTCCTCGGCCGCAACGACGCGGCGCTGCGCAATTTCCAGAATTACGTGAGCGCGGTGTCCGAGGGCGGCAGGGTGGGGATAGCCTATTACTATATGGGCGAGATATACCTCCGCCTCGGCCGCTTCGGCCATGCGGATATCGCCTTCTCGACCGCCCTGCAATATACGCCCGGCAACGCCCGATGGTGGACGAGGCTCGGCTACGCCCGCGAGAAGTACGGCGACGCCGTCCATTCCCTCGAAGCCTACAACCGGGCCCTCGGCATAGACCCTCGATCGCAGGACGCGTCGGACGGCGTCGATCGGGTCTCGGCCAAACTGCGCTAAATGCCCCTGCGGGTCGCCTTCTACACCCTAGGCTGCAAGCTCAACCAACTCGAGACCGAAGCCTTCGCGGACGCCTTCGCCCGCGAAGGGGCGATCGTCGTCCCCTTCGATTCGGACCTCTCGCCCGCGCCGGACCTCGTCGTGGTCAATACGTGCACGGTTACGAACAAGGCTGAGGCGAAGGCGCGTCGCGCCGTCCGACTCGCCCTCGCGGGGAATCGCGACGGGGTCGTGCTGATCACCGGATGCTACGCCGAGGTCGAGGCCGAGAGCCTCGCCGCCCTCGACGAGAGAGCCCTCGTCCTGCCCGGCTCGGGCAAGGAGCTCCTCCTCGGCCTGCCTCCCTCGCTCGCGGCCAGCGGGCTCTGCTCGGGGCTGGGTTCCTGCCGCGATCTGCATTCCGCCCTGCGCGAATGGCTCGCCTCCGCGGCCTCTTCATGGAGCCGCGTTGAAGGCGTCGGGAGCTTCGCCTACAATCCGGCGGCCTTCGCCTTTCATTCGCGGCCTGCGCTGAAGGTCCAGGACGGCTGCGACAACGAGTGCGCCTATTGCCGCGTGCGGATCGCGCGCGGCAAATCCCTCAGCCTGGACGCCGAAACGGCGCTTTACCGCGCCCGCGCATTGGAAGCGGCCGGCCGAGCGGAGATAGTGCTGACCGGAGTCAACCTTTCTCAGTACCGCTGCGGGGACCTGGATTTCCCCGGCCTGCTCGAGCTGCTCGTCGCGGGAACGGAGACGATCGCCTTCCGGCTCTCCTCCTACGAGCCCGACCGCGTCGACGCCGCCTTCCTCGCCGCCTTCGCCCATCCTCGGGTCCGGCCGCACCTGCACCTCGCCCTGCAGTCGGGGGCGGACCCGGTCCTGGCGGCGATGGGGCGGCGCTATAACCGCGCGGACATCGTCGCAGCGGTGGATTCCCTGAGGCGCGCCAGGCGGGATCCCTTCATCGCGGTCGACCTCATCTCGGGCTTCCCCGGCGAGACGGAGGCGGACGCGGCGGCCACCCTCGAGCTCGCGCGCGACTGCGATTTCGCCTGGATCCACGCCTTTCGATTCTCCCCCAGGCCGGGCACGCCGGCCGCCTCGATGCCCGATCGAGTTCCCGAGCGCCTGACGACCGATCGGGTCGAGGCCCTCAGAGGGGTGGGCAGGGAGGGCAGGGCTACCTATATCGAGCGCTGGATAGGCGCGGAGGTTTCGGCCGTCCTCGAAAAGCCCCCCGTCGCGAGCCAGGTTAGCCCTAGCCTGCTCGCCGCGACGACCGAGAATTACCTGAAACTGAGGATCAGGGGCTTACCCGAGGGTTCTCGACCAGGGCAGCCTATCGCATGTAGGATAGTGGGCAAGCGCGTGCCCTCGGATCCCGAGGAGATCGATGCATTTGCGCTGTATATCGGCGTTGGACGAAGCCTCGGCTCTTGAAAAATCTCCAAAATGAGATATGTTTCTGTTTCTCGACATAAAAAAAGTTCAACTTCGGATATGGAGGTCCATATGAAGCG
>JANXYQ010000090.1 GCA_025355995.1 Spirochaetaceae bacterium
TCCCCTGAACAGGATTATAAACAATTTCCATCAAAATCGCGGTTTTCGGGATTTTCCCGGAACCGATAATCCCGTAAACCGCGATTTTGAGGGTAATTTTGGAGAATCCTGTTCAGGGGAGGCCACTTCTCGGAATGTATATGCAAGAACGGTACCAACCAACTAGAATTGGGGAGACGGAATCGCTGCAGTTCCTCCTCGTTTTACTAGGAATGGGGAACTCGCGTCGAATTTCTCTCTTTTTCCTACGTATAGGGTAGCTTTGAGCTCCGCGATTTTTTTCTTGGCACATTACCTGCATAAAAATGCAGTGATTCCATGGGCCAGACTATGGCCTACATGAAGACCGGGGAGAGGCATGTACAAGTACGTGGTAAAGCGGCTCCTGCTCTTGATACCGATACTGCTCGGCGTCACCTTCGTGATCTTCTCGATCATGGCCCTGACCCCCGGCGATCCCGGGACCCTCATCCTCGGCCAGAACGCGCCCAAGACGGCCATTGCCGAGCTGAACCATAGGCTCGGCTACGACCGGCCCTTCCTCGCGCGTTATGCGACCTACATTATCGACGCCCTGCGCGGGGACTTCGGGAAGTCCTACATCACGAGCAAGCCCGTGTTCAGGGAGATATTCGCCCGCTTCCCCACCACCCTCACCCTCGCCTTCCTCGGGACCCTCGTGTCCGTGATCATCGGCATCCCCCTCGGTATCCTGTCGGCGGTGAAGCAGTACTCGGCCCTCGACGTGGCGAGCACGATGATCGCCATGGTCATGGGCTCGATCCCCGGCTTCTGGCTCGGCATGCTCATGATCCTCCTCTTCTCGCTCAAGCTCGGCTGGCTGCCCTCCTACGGCGTGGGGGGGGTCGAGCACTACATCATGCCGGCCCTGACGGTGGGGGTCACCTCGGCGGCCTACAAGCTCAGGACCACCCGAGCGACCATGCTCGAGACCGTCCGCGAGGACTACATCAGGACGGCCCGTGCCAAGGGCGCCCCCGAGAAGACGGTCATCTGGAATCACGCGCTCCGGAACGCCCTCCTGCCCATCATCACCGTCGTCGGCATCGACTTCGCGGCCCTCCTGGGCGGCACCATCCTCACGGAGTCGGTCTTCGCCATGCCGGGGCTCGGGATGCTGATGCTGACCTCCATCAGGATGAAGGACCTGCCCCTCGTGATGGCCGCCGTGGTCTTCCTGGCCGCCCTCTTCTGCATCTCCATGCTGGTCGTGGACATTATCTACGCCTACGTGGATCCGCGGCTCCGCTCCCGCTACGTCGGCGCGGCGCGGGCGCGGGCGCGGGCGCGGCGAGGCTAGCGCGATATGGCAGCGATAGCGATAGCCCCGGCCGGCGAGGCCGTCCCCGAGAGCGCGCGCAGGCGCAAGGGCCGCGATATCTGGCGGCGCATCCGAAAGAACAAGTCGGCGATGGTCGGTCTGGCCGTGATCTGCGTTTTCGTGCTGGCAGCCCTCTTCGCAGACCAGATCGCCGACTACGACATGAAGGCCATCTCGCAGAACGTCGCCTCGAGGCTCAAAGCCCCCTCGGCCGCTCACTGGTTCGGCACCGACGCCTACGGCCGCGATGTCTTCGCCCGCATCGTCTTCGGGGCGAGGACCTCGCTCTGGATCGGCCTCGTGACCACGCTGGTGTCCGTGGCGATAGCGACGGGTTTTGGGGCGGTGGCGGGCTACTACGGCAAGGCCGTGGACGGGGTGATCATGCGCGTGATGGACACCATCATGGCCATTCCGCCCGTACTCCTCGCCCTCGCGATCGTCGCGGCCCTGGGCCCCGGCATGACCAACATGGTTATAGCCATGACGGTCTCGAACGTGCCCGGCCTCACCAGGGTCATCCGATCGGTGATACTCTCCGTCGTCGGCCAGGACTATATCGAGGCGTCCAGGGCCGGGGGCTCCACCGACACCCGCATCCTCCTTAAGCACGTGGTCCCGAACGCCATGGGGCCGATCATCGTGCAGGCGACCATGTCGGTCTCCTCGATGATCATCAACGCGGCCGCCCTGAGCTTCCTGGGCATGGGCATCCAGCCCCCCCGGCCCGAATGGGGCGCCATGCTCGCCGAGTCGAACGAATATATGATCTCCTCCCCCTACCTGGTGATCATCCCCGGGCTGGCCATCCTCCTCGCCGCCCTCTCAATAAACCTCTTCGGCGACGGGCTCCGGGACGCCCTCGACCCGAAGCTGAAGGACTAGAGCGATGGAGCGAACCAAGGGCCCGGAGGCGGGCGCGACGTTGATATCGATAGAGGGCCTGCGCGTCAGCTACGAGACCGAGGAGGCCGTCGTCCGCGCGGTCAACGGCATCTCCCTCTCCCTCGAGCGGGGCGAGAACCTCGGCCTGGTGGGCGAATCGGGGGCGGGCAAGACGACCACGGCCCTCGCGATCATGCGCCTCCTCCCGAAGCGCATCGGGAAGATCGAGGCCGGCCGGATCGAGCTCGAGGGCAGGGACCTCCTCGGCCTCCGCGAGGAGGAGATGCGCGCCATCCGCGGGAGCCGCATCAGCATGATCTTCCAGGACCCGATGACTAGCCTGAACCCAGTCATCCCCGTCGGGGAGCAGATAGCCGAGGTCCTCCGCCTCCACGGCCGCGACGACCGCAGCGGACCCGCCCTGGTCGCCCGGGTCGACGAGATCCTCGACCTGGTCGGCATCTCCCCCGCGCGGAAGGGCGAGTACCCCCATCAGTTCTCGGGCGGGATGAAGCAGCGCATCATGATAGCCATAGCCCTCGCCTGCGAGCCCGAGCTCCTCCTGGCCGACGAGCCGACCACGGCCCTCGACGTGACCATCCAGGCCCAGGTCCTCGAGATGATGAACGAGCTCAAGCGCAAGCTCGGGACCTCGATGATCCTCATCACCCACGACCTCGGGGTGGTCGCCCAGATGTGCGACAAGGTGGCGATCATGTACGCTGGGGAGATCGTGGAGTACGGGAGCGTCGAGGAGGTCTTCGAGGCCGAGCGGCACCATCCCTATACCGAGGGGCTTTTCCGCTCGATACCCGACCTCGCCGTGGAGTCGAAGCGGCTCTCCCCGATCGGGGGCCTCATGCCCGACCCGACCGACCTGCCGCGGGGCTGCAAGTTCCATCCCCGCTGCCCGATGAGCGCCGAGGCCTGCGCGGCCGAGGAGCCCGCCGTTAGCGCGATCGGCGGCCACCTGATCAAGTGCCGCCTCTTCGCGGCCCCCGCCGACGGCTAGGCCGCGCGATGAACACGACAAGGAGCCGCCAGCGATGGAGCCTTTGATAGAGACGAGGAACCTGAAGAAATACTTCAAGACGCCGAGCGGGGAGCTCCACGCCGTCGACGGCATGGACCTCCGCATAGCCGAGGGCCAGACCCTCGGCGTCGTGGGGGAATCGGGCTGCGGGAAGTCCACCCTGGGGCGGACCATACTCCGCCTCCTCGAGCCGAGCTCCGGCGACATCCTCTTCGAGGGCCGCAGCATCCTGGGCCACGGCAAGCGCGGCCTGCGGGCCATGCGCAAGTCCATGCAGATAATCTTCCAGGACCCCTACTCCTCGATCGACCCCCGGATGACCGTGGGGGAGATCATAGCCGAGCCCCTCGTCGTCAGCGGCCTCGCCCCCGGCCGGGGCCAGGTCGCCGAGGTGGTCCGCGGCCTCATGGAGAAGGTCGAGCTATCGCGCCGCCTCGAGGGGGCCTATCCCCACGAGCTGGACGGGGGCAGGCGGCAGCGGATCGGCATCGCGCGGGCCCTCTCGGTCGGCCCTCGCTTCATCGTCTGCGACGAGCCAGTGTCGGCCCTGGACGTCTCGGTGCAGGCCCAGATCCTCAACCTGATGATGGACCTCCAGGACGAGCTCAACTTGACTTATCTTTTTATCACGCACAACCTCTCGGTGGTCAAGCACATCTCCGACGAGATAGCGGTCATGTACCTCGGCCGCTGCGTCGAGGTCGCGCCAAGCGCCGAGCTCTTCGCGAGGCCCCTGCACCCCTACACCAGGGCCCTCCTCGGCGCCATACCCTCGATCGACCTCGGCTCGAGGGGGAAGAAGCGGGAGATCATCCGGGGCGAGGTGACGAGCCCCATCGACCCCAAACCCGGCTGCCGCTTCGCCCCGCGCTGCGCCGACGGCTCGGCCGCCTGCGCCGAGGGCGAGTGCGGGCTGGTCGAGGTGTCGCCCGGCCACTCCGTCGCCTGCAGGAGCGCCGCTCAACTAGGATAACCGGCCGGAAAGGCCGCTAGATAGGAATAAGGAGGCATCCGATGAGAAGTAGAGTGATTCTAGGCGCCCTGTGCGCGTTGGCGGCCGTCGCCGTCCTGGCCAGCTGCGGCGGGAAGGGCGGGGCGGGGAAGGACACGGTGACCCTCGTCGTCGGCGCGGACATCGCGACCCTCGATCCGATCAAGTCGGCCTCCCTCGTCGACTCCCAGGTCTTCACCAACATCTACGACCAGTTGATCAAGCTCGACAAGACCGGGACCGTCGTCCCCTCCCTCGCCGAGAGCTGGGCCTTGAGCGACGACGGCAAGAGCTACGCCTTCAAGCTCCGCAAGGGCGTCAAGTTCCACGACGGCAGCGTCCTCAAGGCCTCCGACGTGGTCTTCTCCTTCGATTCCGCGAGGAAGTCGCCCTACCTCGAGGGGCAGTTCTCCGAGATCGTCAAGGTCGAGGCCGTCGACGACAACACCGTCAAGGTCGAGCTCTCCGCCCCCTTCTCCCCCTTCCTCGGCTCCCTCAATGGCTCCCTCTACATCATGAGCGAAGCGGCGGTGAAGAAGGGCGGCGAGGCATACGGCGAGAGCCCGGTGGGCACCGGCCCCTATAAGTTCGTCAAGCACGAGTCCGGAGTGTCGGTCTCCCTCGTCCGCAATGACGAGTACTGGGGCGCCAAGGCCCCGGTCAAGAACGCGGTATTCAAGGTGATCGGCGACCAGAACACCGCCCTGATCGCCCTCAAGACCGGCGAGGTCGACTTCATCTACGAGGTCCCGGCCATCTCCAAGGCCGATATCGCGGGCAACGCCAAGCTCGCCCTCTATGAGACCCCGACCATCAGGATCGCCTACGTCATCATGAACACGAGCGCCAAGCCTTTCAACAATGTCGCCCTCCGCCAGGCGATGAACTACGCCATCGACAAGGCGAAGGCGATCACGGTCGCGACCGAGGGCATGGCCACGGCCGTCGACGGGGTCTTCAGCAAGGACATCTTCGGCTATTCCGAGGTCAGGGGCTATGGCTACGATCCCGCCAAGGCCAAGGAGCTCCTCGCCAAGGCCGGCTACACCAAGGGCCTGACCGTCACTCTGAAGGCCGTCGCCGGTCCCCTCGCCAAGGTGGCCCAGAGCGTCCAGGAGGACCTGAGCAAGATCGGCGTCACGGCCAACATCGACATGGGCGAGCGCAACGCCTATTTCGGCTCCCTCGCCAAGGGCAACTACGAGATGGGCGCGATCTCCGTCTCCTGCGGCAACGACGCCGACTATTACAACGTCATCCTCCAGACCGGCGGCCAGGGGAACTTCTCCCACTACAGCAACCCGAAGGTCGACGCCCTCTTCAAGGCCGGCCGCGAGTCCACCGACAAGGCCAAGCGCCTCGAGACCTACAAGGAGCTCGCCCAGCTCCTGAGCGACGAGGCCGTCATCGTCCCTCTGTACTATCCCGTCAACCTGAGCGCGGCCAAGGCCAACCTCAAGGTCGGCTACATCGACCCGATCGAGCTCCTCGCCGTCAGCGAGATGAGCTGGAAATAATGAGGCTCTAGAGCCTCATTCGCTCATCCGAGCTGAGGGGCCGTGCGCGGGAGGAATCCCGCCGCCACGGCCCCTTTTTTGGTATTAGCGGGCTCGGGGACGAATCCCGAAAATCCCGTATCGATGCGAGGGAATCACTGGAAACTCAAGCCTGTCTTGGATGTATACTGATAATGGGCCTTATTCCGCTCTGTCCCGGCTTCGCCCTAATTTGGCACGCTTATTGCATTAATATAGACGAGCAACCGTTTTCCTGGGTTTGGCCACGGATGCTCGTTGTGGGGAGGATGCTCGCATGAGCACATGGCACGAGTACCTACAGGGCGGGAAGCCCGTTCCGACCTGGCCCTATCCAATCCGCTATGGCGAGGAGCGGGAGCTCGAAACCGATGTCCTCGTCTTCGGCGGGGGCATAGCAGGCTCGCACGCCGCTATCAGCGCGCGGAAGGCAGGGGCGAGGGTCCTCGTCGTCGAGAAAGAGGCGACCAAGTGGAGCGGCAACGGGGGCGCCGGGGTGGACCACTGGCTCTCCGCCTGCACCAACCCCTGCTCTCGGGTCAGCCCCGAGGAGTACACGCAGCGGGTCCTCGAGGACTGCGGCGGCTACGACTGCGGGCCCCTGCGCTACGTGGTCGCGCGGGAGAGCTGGGACGCCCTCCTCGACTGCGAGGGCATGGGCCTGCGCATCCGCGACGAGGCGGGCGAGTTCACGGGCGCGGAGTTCCGCGACGAGGAGACCGGCCTCCTCTTCGCCTACGACTACGTCAACCGCTGCGAGCTCCGCGTCTGGGGCCATAACATGAAGCCGGTCCTCCACGCCGAGATGAGGCGCCTCGGGGTCGAGGTCCTCGACCGCGTGATGATAACATCGCTCCTGACCGAGGGCGAGGGCGAGTCCCGCCGCGTGACGGGAGCCACGGGCCTGGGCACTCGCACGGGCGAGTTCTACATTATCCGCGCCAAGGCGACCATCCTCGCGACCGGCCTCCCCGGGCGCATGTGGAATTTCTCGACCGAGTACCGCTCGACCTTCCGCGACCCCAACTGCACGGGGGAGGGAGTCTCGGCCGCCTGGAGGGCGGGGGCCGAGTTCTCCCGCCTCGAGGAGTCCTACCCCGACTCCGGGACAATGGCCTACATCTCCTACGCGGTGGGCAACGCTCATAACACCTGGCACGGCTGCCCCATCGTCGACGCGAACGGCAAGGAAGTGCCCTGGGTCGATCGCGACGGCCGCGAGCTGGGCTCCCTCGAGGAGCGCTTCACCCCCGCGGAGGGCCAGCGCTTCATGCTCGGGGACGGCCTCCGCGTGCCGCCGAGCTACGAGAACCAGACCAAGAAGCTCGCCCCCGACCTCCCCGAGCGCATCCTCTCGGGAGAGTTCGTCCTCCCCCTCTACGCCGACCTCTCCCGCATGCCGGAGCGCGAGCGCCGGGCCATCTTCGGCCTCATGGTCGGCAACGAGGGCCGTACCCGCGTCCCCGTGTACGAGACCCTGACGAAGGCTGGCTTCGACCCCGACCAGGACATGCTCCAGGTCCCCATCATGGACCCCTCCTCGTACGGCCATTCCAACTTCTGGTCCGGCGTGGGCGCGCCCCAGTGGCGCATGTGGGGCGGGGGCGGGGTCGTCGTCGACTGGGACCTGCGGACCAACCTCCCGGGCCTCTACGCGGCGGGGGGGGCGATCTTCGGCGCCGGCGCCCACTCGAGCGCGGCCGCGAGCGGCCGCTACGCCGGGCGCAGGGCGGCCGAGGGGGCGAGGGGAGTATCCCTGCCCGGGGCCGACCGGGCCCAGACCGATCGCGAGAAGGCGAGGGTCTACGCCCCCCTGAAGCCCGAGGGCCGCCCCATGGGCTGGAAGGACTTCAACGCCGGGATCGGCAGGCTGATGCAGAGCTACTGCGGCCAGTACAAGAGCGCCGGCGGCCTCCGCGAGGGCCTGCGCATGCTCGGGGAGCTGCGCGAGTCCGAGGCCGCCTCCCTCTCCGCGGCCAACCCCCACGAGCTCATGCGCGCGGTCGAGTGCCTCGGCATGCTCGACGTCGGCGAGGCCGTCATGACCGCCTCCCTCGAGCGCAGGGCGAGCAGTGACTACCTCAACTTCCAGCGCATCGACTTCCCCCGGATGGACCCGCCCGAGTGGCGCAATCTCAGGCCTATCAAGCTGGGGCCCTCCGGCCCCGAGTCCAGGGACCTGCCCTTCGATTACTTCCTGCGGCCCCCCTACGCGCCGAGCCTTAAGGAGAACTACGCGGCCCACTCCGGCCTTGAGCGAGGAGAAGTGAGACGATGAGCGAAACCTACATGCTGCCGAACCCGCCCGGCCCGAACCGGGCGGTGGACTTCGACCCGGCCATCTGCAACGGCTGCAATTCCTGCGCGGGCATCTGCCGCTCCGACGTCCTCATGCCCAACCCCGAGAAGGGCAAGACCCCCATAGTCCTCTACCCCGACGAGTGCTGGTACTGCGGCACCTGCGTCCTCGAGTGCCGGAGGCCCGGCGCCATAACCCTCGTGCATCCCCTCAACCAGAGCGTCTCGGTGGTCTGGAAGCGCAAGGCGACGGGCGAGTACTTCCGCCTCGGCATGAAGCGGCCCCCGACGCCCAACGCCCGCCCGCCCTCGTCCTAGGAGGAAGGGGGGAGGGCCCCCTTCAGGCGGCGCGAGCCGCCATCCCGCTAGTAACTATTTTCTCACAACCGCTACGTGGAGGTAGTATGCCAATGGACATATTGATGGGGAACGAGGCGATAGCCCTCGGCGCCCTGCACGCGGGGATCTCGGCGGCCTTCGCCTACCCCGGGACGCCCTCGACCGAGATCATGGAGAGCCTGCAGGGCTTCGCCGCCCGGGGGCCCTCGGCCGGGCCCGAGCGCCTCGCGGCCCAGTGGTGCGCGAACGAGAAGACGGCCTACGAGGCAGCCCTCGGCGCCTCCTTCGCGGGCAGGCGGGCCTGCGTATCGATGAAGCACGTCGGCCTCAACGTGGCGGCCGATCCCTTCGTCAACTCCGCCCTTCTGCGGATCAAGGGCGGCCTCCTCGTCGTAGTCGCCGACGACCCCGGCATGCACTCCTCCCAGGACGAGCAGGACTCCCGGGCCCTCGCCGAGTTCGCCCGCGTACCCTGCCTCGAGCCCTCCGACCAGCAGGAGGCCTACGACATGACGAGGGCAGCCTTCGACATCTCGGAGCGCTACCGGATGCCCGTCCTGCTCCGCGTCACCACCCGCCTGGCCCACGGCCGCTCGGCGGTCGAGACCGCCGCCCCCCCAGGGCGGAACGCCCACTCCAAGGCCGAGGACCGCTGGGGCTGGACCCTGATGCCCCACGCCGCCCGCGGCCTCTGGAAGGAAGTCCTCGCGAAGTACGAGGCCCTGCGGAGCGAGTCCGAGGCCTCGGCGGCCCGCGAGCGGGGCGATCCCCTCCGCGCCGTCATCACCGCCGGCCTGGCCCTCGAGTACTATCGGGAGAACGAGGCGGAGCTCTCGGGCCTGCCCGCGGGCAAGCCCAGCCACCTCCACGTCGACCGCTACCCGATGCCATACGCCGCGATACGAGAGATCTGCGCCACGGCCAAGCGGGTCCTCATCATCGAGGAGGGGGCCCCCTTCATCGAGCGCTACCTCAGGGGCATCCTGCCCACGGCCATAGCTATCGAGGGGAGGGAGAGCGGGGAGATCCCCGCGACGGGCGAGCTGACGCCCGACAACGTCCGCCCGGCCCTCGGCCTCGGGGCGAGGGCCGGACAATCGGCCGGGGCCTTCGAGCTACCCAGGCGCCCCCCCCAGCTCTGTCAGGGCTGTCCGCACTTGGATAGTTATACTTTTTTAACTGAGGCCCTCACGGCCTATCCGGTCCACTCCGTCAACGCCGACATCGGCTGCTATACCCTCGGCGCCCTGCCCCCCCTCGAGGCCATCGATTCCGTCGTCGACATGGGCGCCTCGATCGGCATGGCGCGGGGGGCGGCCGAGGCCGGCCTCGTGCCCGCCGTGGCCGTGATAGGCGACTCCACCTTCTACCATTCCGGAATCACGGGCCTCGTCGACCTCGCCGCCCACGGCACGAGCGCGACCATCCTGATCCTCGACAACTCGACGACCGGCATGACCGGGGCCCAGCCGACCATCCTGCCCTCGGAGCGGCTGAGTCGGATCGCCCTCGCCTGCGGGGTGGCCGAGGAGCACGTCGTCCTCCTCTCCGCCCATAAGAAGGACCACGAGGCCAACGTCCAGGCCATGAGGAGGGAGCTCGACTACCAGGGGCCCTCGGTGGTCATCTCGGCGAGGCCCTGCATCGAGGCGATGAAGAAAGCGAGGAAGGCATGAAGTACGATATAGTCCTCTGCGGGGTCGGCGGCCAGGGCGGCATCTCCGTCTCGATAGTCATTGCCCAGGCGGCCCTGGCCGAGGGCCTCGCCGCGAAGCAGTCCGAGGTCCACGGCATGGCCCAGCGCGGGGGCGAGGTCCTCTCCCACCTACGCCTCTCCGACCGGCCGATAGCTAGCCCCCTTATCCCCGAGGGGACGGGCCATCTCGTCCTGGCCTTCGAGCCCCTCGAGGCCCTACGCTACCTCTCTTCCCTCGCCCCGGGGGCGGCCGTCATAACTTCCTCGGCCCCCTTCCGCAATATCGCCTCCTACCCGCCCGACGAGGGGCTCCTCTCGGCCCTCCTCGGCCTCCCCAACTGCCGGATCGTCGACGCCGAGGCTATCGCGAGGGAGGCGGGCAATCCCCGGGCGGGGAACATCGCCCTCGTCGGCGCGGCCTCGAGGCACCTGCCTCTCTCCGAGTCGAGCCTCGTCCAGGCTATAGAGCGCTGCTTCGCCCCCAAGGGCGGGGCCGTCGTAGAGGCCAACCTCAAGGCCTTCGTCCTGGGGAGGAAGGCCTGATGCCAATTTCGCGCAACGTCGCCCTGAGCCTGGGCTCCTCATCCTGGATCCGGCGCATGTCCGACGAGGGGAGGAGGCTCAAGGCCCTCCTCGGGGCCGACAAGGTCTTCGACTGCAGCCTCGGCAACCCCGACCTCGAGCCGCCTAGGGCCTTCCGGGAGGCCCTCCTCTCCCTGGCCGCCGACCCCGGCCGCGGTTCCCACGGCTATATGCCCAACGCTGGCTACGACGAAGTCCGCCGGGCGGTCGCGCGCCGCGCCTCCCGCGATCAGGTCCTGGAGATACCCCCGTCGAACATCGTCATGTCGGTCGGGGCGGCGGGGGCCCTCAACGTCCTCCTCCGCACCATCCTTGACCCGGGCGACGAGGTCGTCGGCATAGCCCCCTACTTCCCCGAGTACCCCTTCTACGCGGGGAACTACGGGGGCGTCTTCGTGCCCGTATCGGCCCGGCCCGACTTCTCGCCCGACCCCGAGGCCGTAGCGGCCGCCCTGACGCCCCGTACGGCCTGCATAATAATAAATTCTCCCAATAATCCGACCGGCCGCGTCTACTCTCGCGCCGAGCTCGGTGAAGTCGCCGCGGCCCTCGAGGCCCACGCGAGGAAGACCGGGCGCCGGCCCTACCTCGTCGCGGACGAGCCTTACCGGGAGATCGTCTACGGGGGTGCTGCCGCGCCCTCCCTGATGCAGCTCTACCCCGAGACCGTCGTGGTCTCCAGCTGGTCCAAGAGCCTCTCCCTGCCGGGGGAGCGCATCGGCTATCTCGCCGTATCGCCCCTCTGCGCCGAGGCCGCCGAGCTCGTCTCGGGCCTCGCCTTCTCGACGAGGGTCCTCGGCTTCGTCAACGCCCCGGCCCTCATGCAGCGGGCCGTGGCCATGGTCGTCGACGAGGGCGCGGACGTCGAGGGCTACGCCCGCCGCGGATTCCTGCTCTCGGAGGGGCTGCGGGCGGCTGGCTACGATTTCCCCGAGCCCCAGGGGGCCTTCTACGCCTTCGTGCGCGCCCCCGGCGGCGACGACGTGGCCTTCGTCATGCACCTGAAGGAGCACGGGGTGATCGGCGTACCCGGGATCGGCTTCGGCTATCCCGGCTACTTCCGACTCTGCTTTTGCGTATCCGAGAGCACGATACTCGGGGCCCTGTCCGCTATGAAGGACGCGCTCCGGTCCTGGGAAGGGGGGGATTGATGGCAGTAAAAGAAAAATCGCGGAATTCTCGAGGCATCCTCCCCGGCGACCTCGCCTGGGCCCTCCTCTTCCTAGGCTTCGCGGCCTTCATCGCGGTACCCGCCACCAACGCCCTCTTCGTCGGCTGGACGGCCAGGGCGCCCTACGCGATGGGCTTCGCCAAGTTCGCCCTCCTCGCCACGATGGGCGAATTCCTCGCCATCCGCCTCAGGATGGGCCATTACGAGAGCCCCAAGGGACTCGTCGCGAAAATGGCCGCCTGGGGCGTCATCGGCGTCCTCGTCGTGCTGATGTTCCAGCTCTTCTCGGCCGGGGTCGGCGGGGCCCAGGCCAGGGGCTACCTCCCCGCGGCCCCCGGCTTCGAGGGCAGTCTCCTCTCCGCCTTCCTCACGAGCGCCATCATGAACCTGACCTTCGGGCCGGTCTTCATGGCCTGCCACCGCGTCTCGGACGCCTACATCGAGGCCCGGGCCTCGGGCGGGAGGAAGGGGCCCCGCGAGATCGTAGCGGCCATCGACTGGCCTCGCTTTATCGCGCTCGTCGTCGGCAGGACCATCCCCCTCTTCTGGATACCGGCCCATACCCTGACCTTCCTCCTCCCGGGCGAATACCGCATCCTCGCGGCGGCCTTCCTCTCGATCGCCCTCGGGGTCATCCTCTCCCTCGCGAAGGGCGGCCGGCCAGAGGGTCTCCGCCCATGAGGGAGCGCGTACTGGCCATCAACCCGGGCGCCACCTCGACCAAGATCTCGGTCTTCGACGGGGAGGCCGAGCTCCTGCGCCGCCCCATCGAGCACGGCACCGCCGAGCTCTCCGGCTTCGACCGGATCGTCGACCAGTTCGACTATCGCCTCGGCCTCGTCCTCGCGGCCCTCGAGGAAGCCACTATCCCATTATCAAGTCTTAATGCGGTGGTGGGCAGGGGCGGCCTCCTCCGCCCCATGGAGGGCGGGAGCTACGCCGTGAGCGAGGCCATGTTGGAGGACCTCTGGGCGGCGGCCCGGGGAGAGCACGCATCCAACCTCGGCCCCATACTGGCCGACGCGATCGCGGGCCCCCTCGGCATTCCGGCTTTCACCGTCGATCCGGTCTCGGTCGACGAGCTCGACGAACTGGCCCGAGTCTCCGGCCTCCCCGAGCTCCCGAGGCAGAGCTTCTCGCACGCCCTCAATAGCAAGGCTATCGCGCGGCTGGCCTGCGAGCGGATCGGCAAGCGCTACGAGGACGCGAGCCTCGTCGTAGCCCACCTCGGCACGGGGATCTCGGTCTCGGCCCATAGCGGAGGGCGGATGATCGACGTCAACGACTCGAAGGAGGAGGGGCCCTTCTCCCCCGACCGCTGCGGCGGCCTCCCCGCCTACCGCCTAGCGCGGCTCTGCTATTCGGGGCGGTTCAGCGAGAAGGAGATGCTCAAAAAACTGATGGGTTCGGGGGGGCTTTACGCCCTTATCGGCACCAAAGATATCCGCGAGGCCGAGGCCCGGGCCGCGGCCGGCGACGCCGAGGCCGACCTCGCCCTACGGGCCCTGGCCTACCAGTGCGCCAAGGAGATCGGGGCCCTCTGCGCCGTCCTCCGCGGCCGGGTCGACTGCATCGCCGTCACGGGGGGCATGGCCCATTCCAGGCGCATCGTCGCCGAGATATCCGATCGCGTCGGCTTCCTGGCTCCCTTCCTCCTCTTCCCGGGGGAAGAGGAGATGGTCTCCCTCGCCCGGGGAGCCCTGCGCGCCCTCAGGGGCGAGGAGAAGACTAAGGTTTACGGGGAGGCCGTGCCGTGCTGAAGGATTTCGCCGATATAATGGAGCGCGCCCTCGCCCTCGGCGGGGCCACGATGGCGGTGGCCGCGGCCGAGGACGGCGAAATCCTCGCCGCCGTCAGGGAAGCGGCCCGTCTCTCCCTCGCCCGTGCCATCCTCGTTGGCGACGAGGCGAGGATCCGCGAGCTCGCCGGGCCCGAGGGCCTGCCCTCGGGCGCGCGCGTCGTATCCGTCGCCGCGCCCCAGGCCGCGGCCCTGGAGGCCGCCCGCCTCGTCCGCTCGGGGGAGGCCGAGATCCTCGTGAAGGGGGCCGTGAATTCGAGCGACTTCCTCAGGGCCGTCCTCGACCCCGAGCGGGGGCTGAAATCCGGCGGCCTCCTGAGCCACCTGGCCGCCTTCGAGATACCGGGGGAGCCCAAGCTGGCCTTCCACAGCGACGGGGGCATGAACGTCCAGCCCGGGCTCGCGGAGAAGAGGCTGATCCTCGAGAACGCGTTAGGCGCCCTCCATCGCCTCGGCATCGAGATCCCCAAGGTCGCCGTCCTGACCGCCAACGAGCGGGTGAGCCCCAAGATGATCGCTACCATGGACGCAAAGGCCCTCGTCGACGCCTGGAAGGCCGGGGACTTCCCCGGCTGCCTCATCGAGGGGCCGATCGCGATGGACATCGCAGCGAGCGCCGAGGCCGCGCGGCACAAGGGCATCGAGAGCGCCGTGGCGGGGGAGGTCGACCTCTTTATCCTCCCCGATATCGAGGCGGGCAACATCGCCGGCAAGATCCTCCTCCGCTACGCCCGGGCGCAGATGGCGGGCATCGTGCTCGGGGCCGCCCGACCCGTGGTCCTCGTCTCGCGAGCGGACGACGCGGCAGCTAAACTCCACTCGATAGCCCTCGCCTGCCTCGCGGCCCGCTCGCGGCCTTAGGTAGGCGCAGCGAAGATCCTTCCACGGTCTTTTTCCGCTCTATTGCTCGATCAGGATAAGGAACAAGTGACCTATACTGATTCCAGTGGACACCAGCGCTTGGCCGGAGGAGACTGGAGAGATGACGGAACGAAGGCGGTATAGCGACGAGTTGAAGGCCGAGGCGGCGAAGATGGTAGCTCGGGACGGGCTCAGTCACACCGAGGTAGCGAAGAAACTCGGAATACCCAAAGGGACAATAGGGAATTGGATGGCTGGCTTCAAAGATACGGGGACGGCGGGCTCGCCCGGCGCACCATCGGTCGCCGAATTGCTAGCCGATAATGCTCGGCTTCGGAAAGAACTCGCCGAAGCGAGAATGGAGAAAGAAACACTAAAAAAGCGACCGCATACTTCGCCAAGGAGTCGCTACCCGGTATGCGGTCATGAATGCATTGCGACTCCAATTTCCCATCGAAATACTGGCTAAAACGATAGGCGTATCCAGAAGCGGGTACTACGCCCAACGGAACCGCCCAGTATCAGAACGCGCTCGCAATGATGCGGTCTTTAAGCCGTTGATTCTGAAGGCGCACAAGGAAGGGCGGAGCACCTATGGATCCACGAGGATCCAACAGGAGCTCGCTGACCAGGAAATCTATGTAGGCCGCGACCGAATTCATCGACTCAGGAAGGAATTGGGGCTACGTTGCATCCAGAATAAGAAGTTCAAAGCCACAACGAACTCAGCCCATGATTTACCGGTGGCGCCGAACCTCCTTGATCAGCGGTTCGAGGTCGATGCTCCCGGGAAAGTGCTGGGCACCGATATCACCTATATCCCCACGGGAGAGGGCTGGCTGTATTTGGCCGGAGTCAAGGATTTCGCCTCGATGGAAATTGTCGGCTATGCAATGGGCGCGAGGATGACGAAAGAACTCGTCCATACTGCCTTGGAGAAGGCCGTGCGATATCGCAGGCCGCTACCGGGCTGTATCCATCACTCCGATCGAGGAAGCCAGTACTGTGCCTATACCTACCAAGACTTTATCCGGAAAAATGGAATGCGCTCTTCAATGTCGAGGAAAGGTAATTGTTACGACAACGCGCCGACGGAAAGTTTCTGGGGTTCGTTGAAGCAGGAAATGGTCTACCATCGTCGGTTTAAAACGAGATTGGAAGCACAGGCCGCGATCCAAGAATGGATAGAGATATTTTACAACCGTATCCGCAGGCATACGAGCCTAGGTGGTGTTGCTCCGGCCCGTTGGGCAGAAGAATTTTATGCAATGAGAAAATCGGCATAAGTCGACTGTGTCCACGCTTGACAGCAGAGGTCAATCCAGGGCCCGACCTTTGCCGTCCATGCTGAGCTTCGCCCCCGCGTCAAGAAGGACCTTGGTGAAGTCGGGGCTGGTGAAGGTGGCGCCTTGGTCGG
>JANXYQ010000117.1 GCA_025355995.1 Spirochaetaceae bacterium
CCTTCGACCCGAAGTAGTAGAGGAGCACGCGCGGGCTCTACGAGGTCTTCAACATCCGCAACGACGTAGTGGCCCTCCTCAGGCTAAATCGCCTCTTCAAGATACCGACCAACGAGCAGCGCGAGTACCACTTCGTCGTAATCGTGGGAACCTCGGACAAGCGCGTCGGCCTGATGGTCGACTCGCTGATAGGCGAGGAGGACGTGGTCATCAAGCCGCTTCGCGACCAATTCACGCAATCGCCGGGCATCGCGGGGGCCTCGATCCTGGGAGACGGCTCCGTGTGCCTGATCATAGACGTAAGCCAGCTCCTCGAGCTGGGCCTCAAGCGGGAGCTCGAGGAACGGCGCCGCCTCGAGGCGACGATTCGCTAGGGCGGGCAGGAGCAGCATATGACGGCGCAAACCGAACGAGAGACAGAGGCCGCGGAGTCCGCCAAGCGGGCCGAGAAGGTCGACTTCAAGATGATAACCTTCTCCCTCGCCGGGAAGGAATACGGCGTCGACATCATGAACGTGAAGGAGATCGCGAAGGCGGGCCGTTTCACCTACGTGCCCAACGCGTCGCCCTTCGTGCGCGGCGTATACAACCTGCGCGGCGAGATAATCTCGGTCATCGACCTGCGCATATTCTTCCACCTCCCCGCGGAACGCAAGGAGGAGGAGGCCCTCGAGAGCCTCATCATCCTCAAGATCGACGAGCACGTCTTCGGCGTGATAGTCGACGCGATCGACAAGGTGGTCGGGATAGCCTCGGTATCCATTCAGCCGCCGCACCCGATTTTCGGGGACATCAACGTAAAGTACATCAAGGGCATCGTCGAGAATGGGGGAAAGCTCTACATAATCCTCGACGTGGAGAAGATTTTCGCCCCCGAGCGCGCCGAGGATGCGCCCAAGGCCGGTCCCTCGGACGCGCGCGGCGCCCCCAGCCCGAGGGAGGCGGAGGCGGCAGTCAACGCAGGCGCGGGCGGGGACATCTCGGCGTCCTTCGTCAAGGAGACGCTCGCGGCCTTCCGCGGCTTCTACGTCACCGGGATCAACGAGGAATGGTTCGCCGGCCGCTACGCCGAGTGGAAGGCCGTGCGCAAGGACTCCGACCTCCAGCTCAAGGAAGCCTCCGAGGCCGACGAGTTCCTCGAGGGCTTCTGGTCCCCGGACACCGGCGCCCTCTGGGATGACGATTACGCTTCCGCCGTCGAGGCCGCGCTCCCTCCGATCGAGGCGAAGAGCATAAACGTATGGAACCCCGGCTGCGGCAAGGGCTACGAGACCTGGGCCCTCGCCTGCGTCATGCGCAAGCGGTATCCCGATGCCCGCATCAAGATCTGGGCGAACGACTCCGACCTCCTCGCGATCTCAATGGCGCCCAATATGGTCTTCCCCGAGAGCATCCCCGAGTATTACCGGCCCTTCACCGCCAAGGGACGGAACGGCCTCGTATTCGCTCAAGCCGTCCGCGACTCGATCTTCTTCGAGTTCCACGACGTCATGAACGCCAATACGCTGCCGCCTCTCGATATCATCCTTTGCCGCGACATGCTTTCCTTCGTGGCTCCGATTGACCAAAAGAGGCTTTTAGGCGATTTTTATGACAAGCTCAAGCCCAACGGCATCGTGCTCTGCGGAGCGAGCGAGCGCCTGGGCGAGGGCTGGTCCCCCGCCGGAACGGGGGCCGTGAAAGCCTTCCGCAGGGATCAATGAGGCATACGAGGAGAACGAAATGAGAGTCGAATACATCAATCCTTTCGTGGAAGCGGCCTTCAACGTGCTCAGGGAAGTCCTGCAGTCGGACGTGAAGCGAGGCGAGCTTTACCTCAAGTCGACCTCGATGCCCGTCATGGGAGTCGCGGCGATCGTCGGCCTCGCGGGCGACGTGGAAGGGCGGGTCCTCTTCGATATGGACAAGCCGACGGCCCTCAAGATCGCCTCCGCCATGAACAACGAGGAGCTCGCGAGCTTCGACGACCTCGCCAAAGCGACGATCACCGAGCTCGCCAATATGATCACCGCCCAGGCGATAACCAAGCTCCACGACCTCGGGTTCCGTTTCGACCTTACGCCCCCGGCCATCTTCACCGGGGACAACATGGAAGTCTCGAACGCGGACGTCGAGGCCCTCATAGTCCCGATGGAGACGGGCCACGGCAAGATCGAGATAAACGTAGCCGTTCGCGAGCGGGCTTAGCGCGGCCCGACCTTGACACCGAGGGCTCGAGGCTGATATAAGGGTCCCTGCTACTTCGGAACGGGTGGTTAGCTCAGTTGGTTAGAGTACTTGGTCGACATCCAAGGGGTCGCAAGTTCGACTCTTGCACCGCCCACTCTTTTGCACAGGTCATCCGACGGGATGGCCTGTGCTTTTTTTATCGTGGCGCCCAGCCTTAGCCGATCGAGAATCCGGGGAATAACCAACGATTGCCCTCGGGGATTGGGCCCCATGGGACGAGACCTATTATTTCGTCCAAGGCGTCAATCCCGGATAGGTGGACGACAACCTGATGGCGAGCGGGTTCAGGACCCTCGGGCTCAACCTCGTCGCCTTTTATGATGGCTCCGGCCGCGCGGTCTATTCGCGCGCTTTCGACCTCGCCGCCCCAAAGGTAGTTCCGGCGCCTCCGGACTTCTCCTCCCTCCCCGCCGCGGTCCTCTCCGCCTCGGAGGGGAGATAGACCGGATCGGCGCCACGCACGACCTCGGCGCGCGAGTCGAAGTGCGGGGCGATGACGAGCTTTCGGCCCTCGCCTAGAAGGAAATGCTGCTCCGGGAGATCCACCACCGCATGAAGGACGGTTACTCGCGGGACGCGCTCAGGGAGAGCGAGAGCCGGGTCCACTCGATGGCGCTGATCCACGAGCTCTTGTACCTAGGCGCCAAGGATGGGACGCCGGACCTCGCCCGCGTGGACTTCCGCGAATACTTGAGCCGGCTCTCGTCCTACCTGATGGACGCCTACCGCGTCGAGCAGGGGCGCATCGGGATCGATATCTCGGGGGCCGGTGTTTTCCTGGACGCCGACGTGGCGATTACCAGCGGGTTCATCGTCAACGAGCTAGTCTCCAATTCGCTCAAGCACGCCTTCCCCGACGGGCGCGGGGGGACGATCCTGGTGGAGGTAGGCGCGGCGGAACGGGGCTGCTCCGTGAGCCTCTACTTCCCCCTCAATCGGTCTTGAAGCAGCCGATCGCCGCGTCCATCTCGCTTATGGTATCCATGGTGACCTTCGCCATCGCCGAGACCTTCTTCGCGCTCTCGGCGATGCCGCTTGCCCCGACCGCCATCTCCTCCATGCTTTCCTTGATATCGGCCGTCGCCTCCCTGAGCCGGCCGATCTCCTCGAGCACCGTCCTGTTCCCGGCGCTCATCTCCTGGGACCCGGTCCTGACCTGAGAGGTGATTTCGTTCATCGACCGGAGAGCCTCGAGGACCTGCGTCGAGCCTTCTTTCTGCTCCATCATCGCGCTTTGCACCTCCCGGACCAGGGCGTCCGTCTCGCCTATGCGCTCCGAAACGCGGGAGAAGGACTCTTCCGACTTGTTCGAGGAGGCTACCACTCCTTCGATCGCATTCCGCACCTGGGCGAGCTCGTTGCGGATCGTCTTCGATTGGCCGGCCGAGGTCTCGGCCAGGCGGCGGATCTCGTCGGCCACGACGGAGAAGCCCATGCCGGCGTCCCCAGCGTGGGCGGCCTCGATCGCGGCGTTCATCGCGAGCAGGTTCGTCTGCGAGGCTATCGTCGAGATGACCTTGTTCGCCTCCAGCAAGGCTTCCGAGCGCTCCAGGATCTGCTCGATGCGGACCCTCGATTCGGCCTGCGTCGCTTTTCCCTCCGCCGCCGCGGCGAGCAGCGAGCCGAACTGCTCGGCCATCTTGTCGATCGACGAAGTCACCGATCCGATGTTGCCGACCATCTCCTCGATCGAGGCCGAGGCTTCCGAGACGCTTCCGGCCTGTTCCGCGATGAGGCTTTCCAGGGATCCTATGTTCGTCGCGATTTCCTCGACCGCGCTCGACGATTCCGCGACGCTCCCGGACTGGAAGCGGGCCTTCTCGCGGACCCTGACGACGTTCGAGGAGATCTGGGCGACCGCCCCGGCCGTATCGTCCGCGGTCTTCCTGAGCTCTTCCCCGAGCCCGCTCAAGCGCCGCTGGGCGGCCTTGAGGCCGACCATGCTCGAGGAAAGCCCGTCGGAGAACGCGTTCACCATGCCGGAAATCGATCCGAGCTCATCGACCGAGATAATGGATATCCTCCCACGAAGGTCCTTCTCGGCGGAGGAGAGCTGCTCGAGCTGGGCGATCACCGAGCGGTAGATGAGTCCGGTGTTTCCCGTCCACATGGTTATGAGCACGACCGTGACCGCGAAATAGAGGATCGAGGCCACTGCCGCCGCGCCCACGCCGGCCGATCCGAGCGCGCCTCCGCTCTTCTCCGCCGAGGCGACGACCAACTGGACTACCGAGAGCGCGAAGATGAAGGTCATGAGGCTGATGAAAGTCGGTATTATGAAATTCTTCCGCTGTTGGCGGTTATCCCGGAGGTCCAAGGGAAAGCGCACCAGGCGCTTGGAGAAGAGCGTCTTGCTCCCGAGCCTGTCCGCCAGGACGAAAACGAAGGCGGCGTCGAGCATCCCGGTCGACAGCATGAAGAGGAACTCCGGGACCCTGGCTCCAGCCCGGGCGGCTATCGCTCCGCCCGCGAGGAAAAAGAGGGCGGCGAGGTAGGCTAGGATGACCCCGAGGAAATTCAGGAGGGCCCTGAGGGGAACCTCGCCTATGGCCGCTATGGCCGCCCTGTATGACGCGTTCTCGCCTTGATGGATGGAGAAATCGTACAGGTAGATCCTGGCGAATCGTCCTGGTATGAGCGAGCTCGCGAGTATGAAAAGCGCGCCAGCGGCCAGTACCCCGGGGAGGACCTTGGCGGAGGGCATGGAAGGATCCCGGAACGTCGCGAAGGTAAGCGTGACTATCACGGCGAAGGCGAGGCCCGCTAGCGCTAGGATTACCCTGAAGGTGACGGCTCGTCGATGCATGGCGTTCTCCGATGTAAAATTATTATGGTCATATTCTAGCGGATGTACCTATACGACCGCGAGCCCCGAATCGCGCAATTCCCGGATCGATTCGGGGCCGAGGGAACAAAGACCCGAGAGCTCGGCCGAGAGCTCCGCGAAGGGCCGGCCCTCGATACCGCGCGCCAGGGCGCCGATAATCCCGGCCGCGGCCGCCGCCGCCGAGGCGCCGAGGACGAGTTCCCGAGCCCCCCCCCGATAGGTCCAGGCCAGGCGAGCGGTATCGCCCTCGACGGGCCGCACGAGGGGCCTCCCGGCGATCCAATGGGCCCTTCCGTCTACGAGGGGACGGAGGGCATCGAGCTCTCCCTCCGCGCGCGCGACGAGGCTCTCGATGAGATCCTCCCCGACGGCGGCGCGGCGGGCCCTTCGAAGCCCGGCCTCCTCGAGCAGGCGCGCCGCGGGCCGGTCGAGAGCCTCCCCGGACATCCATGCCTCGAGCGCCGAGGCTAACGGGCCGTCGAATTCGTCGAAGGCCCCGCTTCCGGCGAAGTCCAGGTCGTTGTTCGCGAAGTCCCAGGTTCCATCTATGGGCTCGAGCCCCCGCTTCCTCCCCTCGGCCCAATCGCCCAGCATCGTCGAGTGGCGCGTCAGGACGAAGCGATGCCAGAAGGCCGAGTCGATCAGGCCCGACGCGAAGAGCTGGCGGCAGACTTCGGCCGAATCGACGATGTCCTCGCGGGATTGCCCGGGGAAACCATAGATGAGGTAGGCATGGACGAGCAGCCCGCCCCGCTTCATCGCGACGAGGGTCCGGACTAGACCCGCGAGGTCGAAGCCCTTGTCCGTCATCTCGAGGCCGCCCTCGGTCGCGATCTCGATGCCGCCCGAGACCGCGACGAGGCCTGCGGAGGCGAGGTATTCGCACCTGTCCTCGGTCCATGAGGAATCGAAGCGGACGTTGCCCCAGAAATGGAAGGGCACGGCACCGGCCGCTGCCCGCGCCCCGTTCTCCCGCGCGAACGAGAGGAGGCCCGACATGGGCATGGCCTCGTCGACGAAGTGGATGCCGTAGAGGCCCGTGCGCGCGGAGGCGGCGTCGGCCGCCCGCATGATAGCCCGGACGTCGGAGGGCACGAAAAGCGAGACGTACTCGAGGCTGGTGTCGCAGAAGGAGCACCTGCGCCAATAGCAGCCGCGCGCCAGGCCGTACTTGAGCCAGGGCGAGTCGGACCATAGCCGATGCATCGGGTTATCGGAATCGACCGCCTGGATATAGCGGCCGAAATCCGCGCTCGAGTAATCGGGGGCGATTTCCGCTAGGGCCCGCAGCTCGGCCCCCGCGAGCCGCTCCCTCTCGTCGCAGGGCGTTATTCGCCGCAGTCCCGGCTCCGACGCGGCCTCGTCCCCATCCTCGAATCCCGCCGCGACGAGGCCACCGCTCGGGTCCCTGTACATCGTCTTGAATAGCCGCCCGAGAGGCGCCCCCGCCTCGACCTCCAGTATAGAGTCCAGCGAGCCGTAGCCTCCGTCGAAGCAGAGGTAGTCGCAGAAATCGAAGATGCCGCCGTCGCGCAGCCCTCTCAGCTCGGTAGTGATATAGCCTCCTCCCAGCAGGATTCGCAGCCCGGGGCCGAAGGCTTCGCGGGCGGAGCGCGCGCAGGCTAGCGCCCCGAGCAGGCAGCCCGGGAAGGGCACCGTGACGAGGAGGAGGTCCGGGGCGGCGCCCGCGCGACCCCACTCGGCGGCGAGCAGGGGGAGGTACGCGGCTTGGAGGAGGGGCGACGAGTCGAGGGCGGATCGCAGCGCCGAGAAACGCGGCGCGCTGGCTGCGACGCGCTCGCCGTATCGCACCGTTCCGAATGAGGGATCGAGGGCGTAGGCGATGAGGTCGCCCAGGTCCTCGAGGATGGCCGTCGCGAGGCCGCGCGCCTCGTGGGAGGCTATCCTTCCGCCTCGAGCCTCGAGGAAGGCCTCCGCGCGGGCTCCCCGGGGCAGCTCGACGGCCTGGGCCAGCCTATGGGCGAAGGCGGGGTCTCCGCCCGAGAGGAACCCGGTGAGGTCGTCGATCCACTCGAGGTACAGGGCCTCGTACGAGATATAGCGCTCGAGCTGCCCGCCCGTCGCGGTGTCGGGGGCTTCGCCGAGCTTGCTCCTCGCAGCCTCGAAGGCGGGCCCGATCCCGCCTCGCGAAAAGATCGCGCGGTATAGCTCTATGGAATGGTCCAGGGCGAGCGCCTCGTGGTCCCGCGCCCGAAGGAAGGCCTCAAGGAAATGGACGGCCGGGTAGGGCGAGTTGAGCTGGGCGAACGGCGGCTGTACGAGAAGGGCCTTCATGCCACTAGTATAGCTTTACTCCGGGATTATGCCCGGCAAAAAAGAAGCGGCGACAGCCCCCGAGGGATCCGTCGCCGCGGCTTCGATTATCGAGCCGATTCCGCTACTTCACCGCGAGGCTTAGCGATCCTCGCGCGGCGTGCTTGGAACTGAATGAAGGGCTCTTCGAGTACGCGAAGATCGCGTTGACCTGGCCCTTCCATACGGCCTTGCTGGACGGGAGGCTCAACTCCAGCACGGTGGAGGAGCCCGTCGTTTTTACGAACCAATTCTTTACGACGAGTTCCTTGGCGTCAGCGTAAAAATGCCCGACGCCCGCTTTCTCGATGAAGGCGGGTTTCCCGTCCTGCACAGCGCCGAGGAAGAGGCGGGATCCGTTCATCACGAGGCCACCCACGCCCGCGGCGACCCAGCCGGCCGTCGGCGCCTCGACGGCGATGTAGAGCATGTCGTCGTTCCCGAGCGTCGCGAATACCTTGATGTCCGAAACGGTACCCGAATACTGATATTCCGAGGCGCCGATCGCGCCGTCTAGCTTCGGAATGGAAGCGCTCTTGGTCAAGGTCCCCTGGGAGAAGGCTCCTCCCGAGAAGACAAGGGCTATCAGCGCAAGAACCGCGAATTTCTTCATTTGTGGGCTCCTTTCAATAAAGAATAAGCACAGCGGTTTGGCGAATCAACCCTGAACGGCTATGCTCATCGAGCCCCTGGCCTTGTGGCGCATCGTGAAGGCCGTCGTGTCCGAGTAGGCGTACAGTAGGTCGAAGCTTCCGTTCGCGACGATGGCGCTCGCGGGAAGGACGAGCTCGAGGGTCGTCGCGCCGCCGGCCTGCTTGACCGCCCATTTCTTGACTACCGAGTCCGCCGCGTCCACGTGGGAATGGCCGATGCCCTTCTGCTCAGTGAATACCGGCTTGGACCCGTCGTCGAAGGCCAGGAAGAGCCTCGAGCCGTTCATGACGCGGCCTCCCACGCCCAGGGCGACCCAGCCGGCCGTCTTCGCCTGGATCGAAAGGTATACCAAACCGTCGGACCCGAGGGTCGCGCCGATCGTCATCCCCGAGACCGTGGTGCTATACTGGTATTCGCTCGCCCCGAGTAGTCCGTCGGGTACGGGGAGCGACGCGCTGGCGGCGAGAGAGGCCTGTGCCTGCAAAGAAGTGGCGAGGGCTACTACTGCCATGATGGCGATCAAATTTCGTTTCATTCAAGACTCCTTATATTGCAAAATATGCATTATATAAGGTCGAGGCAATAGCGGCGCGCTCGAATTCCGGGCCTGGCCGCATCAGCAGCAGGCGCTACCCGAGCCGCAATCGCAGCTCGGCGCCGTTCCCGTGAGCTTGCCCTTGATAATAGCCGCTGCGCAGCCTACGCCGGCCGTCACCGATATCGCGTTCGCGGGACAGTTGCGCGCGCAGGCGCCGCATTCCATGCAGAGACCGCGATCGCGTATACCGGCCTTTCCCGCGCGGAGCTCGAGGGCGCCGTGGGGACAGACCTCGAGGCAGTCTCCGCAGCCCACGCAGTCCTCCGCCCGGATGGAGAGGCTCTCTCCGTTCTTGACGTACCTGAAATCGTTCATGGGTCCCCCCGTCCTTAAAATCCGAAAACGCGAGACGCCCCGCCCAGGCCCAACCCGAGGGCGAGGGAGAAGATCGTCGGCAGTATGGACTTCTCGACCTCGAGATTTGCGCCGCCCTGGCAGGTGTAGGTCGAGGAGCCCGTGAAGTTGAGGGCGATGAAGGATACTACCGAGGCGCTCGCCAGCGTGATCGCGATCGCCATCCCTGGGCTGAAGCCTCCGCCGATGGCGCAGGCGAGGCCCCAGAGAGTTCCGAGAACCGCCCCCTTGATCGAGAAGGCCTTGCTGGGCAGGAGGGGCAGGAGGGCCGGGAAAGCGAGCGATCCGCACAGGATCGCTCCGACCGTGGCCGCGGCGAGCCAAGCCGCACGATGCGCGAAACCGTCTCCAAGGGGCAGGGCGCCGGCTAAGGAGAGGGCGATCGCCCCGAGGCCGAAGGGCCAGGCATGGGCCAGCTCGACCGGGGCGACGGCCATCCTGTCCGCGAGGCGGAACTCCACCCTGCGCATGGCGTCGATCTTCCTCATCCCGGCGGCGAGGAAGGCGGGCAGGTCCGCGGCCCGAACGGGTCCCCATACGACACGGAACCGCGAGACGCGGGCGATCTCCGGAGCCGAAACGCCCGGGGCGCCGAGCTGCGGCAAGATCAGCAAGTTGTGCGACACTATCTCGGCCAGCCGGAGGCGGGCGATCTTGTCGAGCAGCTCCGCGCTACCGAAGCTTCCCTTGCCTGCCGCGCACCACACGTTGACGCCCTTCGTGTCGAGTACCGCGATCCAGGCATCGATCCCGCCCAGCTCCGAGCGGAGAGCGTCGAAGGTCAGCTTGTAGTTGGCGGTGACGAGAAGGGGAGAGGAGGGATCCGGCTCGCCGACCGCGTAGAGCCCCGGTGCGACTGCATAGTCGTTTCTCCGTATGTCCCAGCGGACCGCCCAATCGCCCAGCCTGTCCCGGCCCGAAAGCCGCGTCGCGACGACGGGCACGGAGCGCCCGGCTATTTGCCGGTAACCCTCGACATAGCGAGGAGGCGGTTCTGTGAATTTCGTATATCCCACGAGTGGGACCTTGGGCTCCTTGCGAACCTGTGTGAGCATCATCGCGTCATCCCTCCTTGACCCCGACCGCGGGGCAGCATGAGAAGCCCTCGAGCCTTTTCGCGCGGATCGCCGCGGCGAGGATGGCGACGGCCCGGGCCGTTTCGTCCCGCCGAGCTCCGTCCGCCCCGGCGAGGACGCTCTCGTAATACTCGTCGCAGGCCGCATTGATGAAATCGACCTTTTCGCGGCCGGGCGGCAACAGGGCAAGTATCTGCCTGCGCCTGTTCGCCGGATCGTCCTCCCGCGACGCGAGACCAGCCTTCACCAACGAATCCGCAGTCCTGCTCAGGGTGCTCGGGTCGAGTTCGAGGGCCTCGGCCAACTCGCCGATGCTCGCGCTTCCCCGCGACTCCATCTCGAGGAGGAGGTGGCATTGAGCGCTCGTCACCCCGCAACACTCGGTCTGCGAGAGAAGGGAGAGCTCGACCTCGCGCTCGAGGGCCCTGAGCGAGCGCCTGAATTCGCGGACCGAGGGCGAGATGGATGGGACGCCGGCCTGATTCTCTCGGTTGTTTGACATATGTATAATACATGAAATGCATATTACATGAAACGTCAAGAACCTTTTCTTCACACGTATGGTATTATTTACCCTTCAATGAAAACGATCCCCGAAGGCGTCTTACGCACGCTATGCGGCCGATTCGGCACAGAGGCCGCCGAACTCGAATTCCTCGGAGGCGGGCAGGACTGGTCGGACGGAATCCTCTATACCTTCCTCCGCCGCTCGGAAACGGGCGGTGGGGTCGAGCCTATTCCGATGGTCATCAAATTCCTCAGCTTCCCCGCATCCGACGAGGCTGCCCTGCTCAGGTCGCGACAAAGAGTCGAATTCGTCCGCTATTTCGGCGAAAGGGGAAGCCGCATCATTTCGCCGGAGCCCTCGCTTCGCGGCGAGCTCCATGAGTCCCTCGAGGAGGGAGGACTCGCCTTTGTCGCCTATGCGTATAGGAAAGCGAGGGGAAGGGTAGTCGAAAAGGGCGACCCTTCGATTGGGACGGGGGCTTTTTTCCGCGCAATGGGGGCTGCGATAGGCCAGCTCCACGCTCATTGGGAGGCCAGGCCCGAGGAGCTGCGGTCCGATGGCACGAGCGGCGCGAGCGCCTCGTTGAGGGGTTGGCGCGACGAGTGGGCCTTCATGCGCTCGTGGTGCCGCGACGAAGAGGTCGGCTCTGCCTGGGAGCGTATCCGCGATGCCCTCGAGGGCCTTGAAGTGCGTAAATCGACCTACGGCTTCGTGCACAACGACGCCCATGCGTGGAATCTCGTTTTCGACCCCGAGGAGGAGGCCGCCCGCTCAGGCGGGGAGCCCGAATTGACCATCATCGATTTCGACGTCGCCAACTATCATTTCTACTTGAGCGACGCGGCGAACGCGCTCTACTCGATAGAGACCATGGGAGCGGAGGGGATGGAATCGGGGAAGCCCCTGCCCGATGGCTTCCGGGACTGGGCCTTCGGTCTATTCTGGGAGGGATACCGGCGATTTCGCGATCCCGGCTCCCTCGAGCTCCTCGATCTCTTCCTGAACTACCGACGCTGCCTCCTTTTCATGCCCTTTCAGGAACAGACCGCCAAGGATCCGGCGTGGAGACGACGCTGGAAGTCGAAAATACTCTCGGAAGCCGCCAGATTGAGAGCGTAGGAGCCTTCATGAAATCGTACGCGAAAGAGCTTTGGTTCGAGACCTCGAAGCGCTATGAGCTGATCGACATAACCGGACAGGTCGAGGCGGCGCTAGCGGATTCCGGGATCGCCGAAGGATTGTGCCTGGTAAACGCCATGCATATTACGGCGAGCGTCTTCATCAACGACAATGAGTCGGGACTGCACGCGGATTTCCTCGAATGGCTGGAGAAGGCGGCTCCGCACGAGCCGGTTTCCACGTATCGCCACAATGTCGGGGAGGACAACGCGGACGCTCACATCAAGCGGCAGATCTTCGGCCGCGAAACCGTAATCGCCGTTACCGAGGGGCGGCTGCACTTCGGACCCTGGGAGCGCGTTTTCTATGGCGAGTTCGACGGCCGCCGCCGGAAAAGGGTACTAATCAAGATTATTGGAGAATAGAAACGGTTCTTGACTAAAGCCGTTAGGATCTTTATGTTCTACTTACTGAACGATCGGTAAGGAGAATGCAGTTGGTTAAGAATAAGGAAATAAGGCGAGGGCCCCTCATCGCGGTTCTGTTCGCGGGGGTCCTCATGGGCGCCCTCGATATTTCCATCATCGGACCCGCTCTGCCGGCGATGCAGGCGAGCTTGGGAATAGGCGAGAGGTCCATGACCTGGCTCTTTTCGATCTATATCCTTTTCAACGTCATCGGCACTCCCCTCCTCGCCAAGCTGTCGGACCGACTCGGGAGGCGGATAGTGTTCAGCTCGGCCGTGGCGCTCTTCGGCCTCGGATCCATCGGCGTCGCCCTCGCGCCTTCCTTCGGCTTCGTGCTCGCGGCACGGGCGATCCAGGGCTTCGGCGCGGGAGGCATCTTCCCCGTCGCCAGCGCGGTAGTGGGCGAGTCCTTCCCGGCGGAGAAGCGGGGGTCTATCCTCGGGCTGATCGGGGCGGTATGGGGTCTGGCCTTCATCGTCGGACCCATCCTCGGCATGGTCATCCTGTCGATCGCATCCTGGCATTGGCTCTTCCTCATCAATATCCCCATCGCGATCCTCATCGTCGCCTTCGGCTGGAAGCTCCTTCCGACCGCTCGGCATTCGGGAGGCAAGCCGATGGACTGGGCTGGCCTAGGCCTGACGGCGGCCTTCCTCGGCTCCCTGACCCTAGCTCTATCGGGCATCGATACCCGGGACGCGCTCGGCAGCCTGGTCGGGGCGCGGGTCCTGCCCTTCGCGCTTTCCGCCCTCCTCCTCGCCCTTCCCCTCTGGCTCGTAGAGAGGCGGGCGGCGGATCCGGTCATCCGGCCCTCCCTTTTCTCCAAGGGACAGCTGCGATTGGCCTATGTCCTCAGCGTCGGCGCGGGCTTCGGCGAGGCGATCCTCGTATTCGTGCCGACACTGGGACTGGCCGCCTTGGCGGGCTACGGGATCACGACGGGCAATTCGTCGATGCTGCTCTTCCCCGTCGTATTGGCGATGGCGATAGGCTCTCCCCTCATCGGCCGCCTCGTCGACAGGGCTGGACCGAGGCCCGTCATAATCGCGGGCGTCCTCTTCCTGAGCGCGGGGATGCTCGCGTTCCGGCTCTTCTCCTCCTCCCTCCTCCCCTTCATCGCCGCCGGCGCCTTCGTCGGCATCGGGCTCTCGGGCCTCCTCGGCTCGCCCGTCCGCTATCTCACGCTCGGCGAGACCAGCGACATAGAGCGCTCGTCGGCGCAGGCCCTCGTCGGCCTCTCGGGCTCCCTCGGCCAGCTCGTGGCGGCGGCACTCATCGGCGCGATAGCGCAATCGGGGATAGCGGCCGGCGGCTCCGCCTCGAGGGCCGCGGCGTACGGGAACGCCTTCCTGCTATTGGCCGCGCTGGGCATTCCCCTCCTCGCCGCGGCGCTCATGGTCAAGAGGCGTCCTAGCCGAACCGCCGCGGCGCCGGCCGGCGCGGCCGCCGCGGGCGCGGGGGATTAGCCATGCCGCATGCGGACGGGGCCGGCTCCTTGCGCGTAGAGGCGATTGCCTCGGCGCGGGAACGATTCCTCCAATGGGGCTATTCGGGCGCCTCGATATCGACCATCGCCGAGGACCTGGGGGTCACCAAGGCGGCGCTCTATTATCATTTTCCCGACAAGGAGGCCCTCTTCCTCGCGGTCTTCGACGATTACCTTTCCGGAGTCGCGGCGGATCTCGCGGCGCTCGCTCCCCGATTCGAGGCGGGCGGAGCCGACCGCAGCCCCGTAGAGCCTCGCATCGCAGCGCTCGAGGCCTTCCGCGGACTGGCCACGGTCTTCCTGTCCCGAGGCGCGGCGAGCGCCAAGATGGATAGGCTGGCTTTCCAGGAATCGCGCCATCTGGGGGAGGCCGGTCGGTCGACCCTCGGGGGCAGGTATCATAGGGACCTCGTCAAGCCCCTCATGGACTGCTTCGCCCTCGCCGAGAGGGCGCATTGGATCCGGCCCGCCCGCGAGGGCGAGCCCGCGAGGGTATGGCTGTTCATGGGCCTGCTCTCGGCCTTCTTCGCGCCCGGCCACGAGTCGTGGGCCGAGTCGGATTCGCTCATCGCCGACCTGGAGAGGGACGCGGCCGCTTTTGCGCACGTCCTGCTCGGCGGCATCGGAAATTAATAGGAGCAACGGATGTTCATAGTAGCGGTTACCTTCATTCTTTCCGCATTCGCCCTGTATACGGTCGGAGTCTGGGCCGAGAAGATTTCGGGCAGGCTCAGGCCCTGGCACGCCGCCGTATTCTGGTGCGGCTTCGTCTGCGACACCGTCGGCACGGGCGCGATGGGCAGTCTGGCGGGCGGCCTCTTCCAGCTCAACTTCCACGGGGTAACCGGAATGCTCGCCATACTCCTCATGCTCTTCCACGCGACCTGGGCGACCATCGTCCTGGTCCGCAAGGACGAGAAGCTGATAAAAAGCTTCCATCGGTTGAGCGTGCTCGTCTGGGGAATCTGGCTGGTGCCGATGCTGAGCGGGATGATTTTCGGCTCGATGTCTTGACGCGCCGTCGAGTATCCGGGTATAAAAATACCCGTTCCTCGCCGCTGTAGCTCAGTTGGTAGAGCAATGGACTGAAAATCCATGTGTCAACAGTTCAATTCTGTTCGGCGGCACTAGGCCGACCCCTTGGGTCGGCCTTTTCATATCCGGGGCCGTGCGGCAAGCCGGCCTTTCCGTATGTGGGCGGCCTCGATATACTGACGCCATGAATATATTAGTCGTCGGCGGGGCGGGCTACATCGGCAGCCACGTCGCTCGCGAGTTCCTCGATTCCGGCCACCAAGTCACGGTCTTCGACAACCTCTCCACGGGCATGCGGGAAAATCTCTTCGCGGAGGCGCGCTTCGTCGAAGGGGACATCCACGATTACCCGGCGATACTGAAGGCGATGCGCGGCGCCGACGCCGTCGTGCACTTGGCGGCGGCCAAGGCGGCGGGCGAGTCGATGGTCAAGCCCGAGAAGTACTCGGTGCAGAACCTCTGCGGCTCGGTGAATATACTCAACGCGGCCGTCGAGGCCGGCGTGCTTAGGCTCGTCTTCTCCTCCTCGGCCGCGACATACGGCGAACCAAAGTACCTCCCGATGGACGAGAAGCACCCGACCGAGCCGGAGAACTACTACGGCTTCACGAAGCTCGAGATCGAGCGCATCCTCGCCTGGTACGACAAGCTCAAGGGCCTGCGCTTCGCGGCCCTGCGTTACTTCAACGCGGCCGGCTACGACCCTAGGGGCAGGATATCGGGTCTCGAGAGGAATCCCGCCAACCTGATCCCCGTCATCATGGAGGCGGCCATGGGCATGCGGCCCTCGGTTCAGGTTTTCGGGGACGATTACGATACCAAGGACGGCACGGGAGTCCGCGACTACGTGCACGTGAGCGACCTCGCCCGCGGCCACGTCGCCGCCTTGGAATGGATCTCGCGCGAAGACAGGAGCCTGGTCGTGAACCTGGGCTCGGACGCCGGCCTATCGGTGCTCGAGCTGATAGAGGAGGCTCGCCGCGTGACGGGCAAGCCGATAAAGGCCGAGATCGTCGCGCGCAGGCCTGGCGACCCCGCCAGCAGCTACGCCTCCTCCGCCCTCGCGAAGCGGCTCCTCGGCTGGGAAGCCCGCGATTCAGACCTCGGCACGCTGATCTCCTCGACCTGGGCCGCGTACAAGAAACACGCTTGACCGAAAGGACCGAACATGACGCAGAAAGACAAAGCCTTTAAGTGGCTCGACGGCTCCGCCGACGGCATCGTCGAGCTGGAGACCCTGCTATCCTCCATCCCCGCAATCGCCCCCGAGTCGGGCGGACAGGGCGAGATGAAGAAGGCCGAGGCCCTCATCGGCTGGCTCGGATCGAAGGGCATCCGCGAGATCGAGCGCTTCGACGCGCCCGACTCGCGCGTACCCGGGGGCAAGCGGCCGAACGTGGTAGCCACGATCCCCGGCGTCGACGGCTCGGGCAGGGTGTGGATCATGAGCCACCTCGACGTGGTGCCCGAGGGCGACCGGTCGATGTGGAAGACCGACCCTTTCCAGGTGCTCTACAAGGACGGGCGCGTCTACGGGCGCGGCGTCGAGGACAACCAACAAGGCCTCGTCGGTTCGATCTTCGCGACGCTCGCCGTCCTAGCGGGGGGCGGCGCGCCCGCCCGAACGGTGAAGTTGCTCTTTGTGGCCGACGAGGAAGTCGGCTCGGCCTACGGCATCCAGTACCTGCTCAAGACGCAGAAGCTCTTCCGGAAGGACGACCTCATCGTCATCCCCGACGGCGGCAACGCCCAGGGCACCGAGATCGAGGTGGCCGAGAAGAACCTATGCTGGCTGAAGGTGACGACCAAGGGTCGCCAGTGCCACGGCTCCACGCCCGATGAGGGGGCGAACGCCTTCCTCGCCGCCTCGGACCTCGCCCTGCGGGTGCACGAGCTCGAGAAGACGGTGTTCACGGCTCGCGATCCGCTCTTCCAGCCCGACCGCACCACGCTCTCGCCCACGAAGAAGGAGGCGAACGTCCCGAACATCAACACGATTCCCGGCGACGACGTCTTCTGCTTCGACATGCGCATCCTGCCCTGCTACTCGATAGAGCGGGTGCTCGAGGAAGTGTCCAAGATCATGCGCGCGGTGGAGGCGGAGCACGGCGTCGCGATGACCTACGAGATCGCGCAACGCAACGAGTCCAAGGCGACGCCGTCCGACGCGCCCGTCGTCAAGCGGCTCGCCAAGGCCATCAAGGAAGTGTACGGCGCGGATGCGAAGCCGATAGGCATCGGGGGGGGGACCGTCGGCGCCTACCTGCGCAACGACGGCTACGACTGCGTCGTATGGGCGCGGCTCGACGAGACCGCGCACCAACCGAACGAGAACGCCAAGATCGAGAACATCATCGGCGACGCGAAGGTGTTCGCGAGCCTGATGCTCGGCGACTAATATACTACGACGACCTTGCCGGCGCGGAGCAGCTCGCGATTGGGCGCGCTCGAGAGGATTCGCAACGCGTCCTCCCGCGAGATGACGAAATCGGTACGGGCGTCGCCGAAGAGCTCGAGCGCCATGACGCGCATGGGATCCGAGCCGACGCGCTCGCCCGCCTCCACCCCGACGGCCGAAGCGTAGCCGAGTACGCCTCCCTCCGCGAGCGCGTCAGGCAGGACGAGGCTCCTGTCGAGCACGAGGCTCATCTCGGAGTCGTAGACCCTGGGGAAGAGGCAGGGCCGCGCCGATCCCTCGACGTATTCCCCGTGGACCGGAAGGCTCCCCTTCGCGTAGATCACGATGCCGCTGTAGTCCCTCGTCGGCCTCGACTCGAGCGGCGCGCGTATGGGCGCGGGGGATGCGCCGGAGAGGAAGAGGGATGCCACGGCGTCGAGGCTGAGCGTGTAGGTCGAGAGGAATTTGCGCATGTCCTTCGAGAAGGACGACCGCTCGGCCCGGGCGAGTCCCGCGAGGGCGACGAGGGCCTCGCTGCCGAAGGTCCCGTCCATCGCCGCGTCCTCTATCCTCCTGTACGAATCCGCCTGGAGCGCGAAGACGGCGTCCTTGGCGAGCGAGGGAAGGTCCCTCTCTATCATCCGCTCGGCTGACAGCCTCCCGCCGGGAAGCTTGAGGCCGGCCGCGGCCAGGTCCAGCTCTATGTCGATGGAAAGCACGCGGGCCTTCCAGTCGACGCTGGAGCTGGTCGAATAGGGACTAGGGCTCGGCGAGCCCGGCTGCTCCGGGTAGCAGGGCGCGTAGGGCGCGAGGAGGGCGAGCGCGCAGGCGAGCGCGCCGACGGTTTTCGGCCTGGGTAGGTTCATCATAGCGTCGCCTTGAGTATCGGCACGCGGAGGGCCATACCTTCGCGGATCACGCTGGAGAGGACGAGGCCGTTCCGCTCGGCCAGGAGCTCGGGCTGGACATCGTAGCGGAGCGAGATGCTCCAGAGAGTATCGCCCTTGGCGACGACGTAGCTCGAGGCGAACTCGGGAGCCCCCCCCGCGGCGGATTCGATCTCGGGCGGGGGCGCGTCCTTCAGCGCGGGGACTACGATCACCTGGCCCAGGCGGATGCGGTCGGGCTTGAGCCCCGGGTTGGAATCAACGATGGCCGGCATCGGCGCGCCGTAGCGGCGGGCTATCCCCGAGATCGTGTCGCCCGAGCGGACCGTGTGGAGGTAGTAGCGGACGAGCTTGCGCTCGGGGTCCTCCACGACGGCGCGGACCGCCGCGGCCGCCGACGCCGGCACCTTGAGCGCGTAGGCGGTGCTGGGCGGCGTCACGCCGTAGCGGAGCTCGGGGTTCGCCTCCCTCAGCAGGGCGAGGGACAGGCCCGCCTGCTCGGAGAGTATCTTGAGGTCCACGGGCCTGCCGGTGGCGACGGCCTCCCAGGCGACGGGCTCCTCCCAGGACGGAATAAGGCCGTTGCGGCCGGGATAGCGGAGGATGGACGCGATGGCGAGGAACTTGGGGACGTAGCCGGCCGTCTCGCCCTTGAGGAGGCCGCGCTTCCCGAGGTCCCAGTAGTCGGGCGCGTCCGCGCCGTCCTGCTTGGCCTTGGCGATCGCGCGGCGCATCGCGCCGTCCCCGCAGTTGTAGGCGGCGAGCGCTATATCCCAGTCCCCGAAGGAGGCGTAGTTATCCGCGAGCTTGCGGAGCGCCCCGTCGGTGCTTTTCATGAAATCGCGGCGCTCGTCGACCCAGTCGTCTATTCTCATGCCGTACCCGGCGATCGAGTTGCGCATGAATTGCCAGAGACCGGCCGCCCCGCTCTTCGAGACGTTGCGCGGCGAAAATTCCGACTCGACGACGGGCAGGAAGCCGAGCTCGTCGGGAAGTCCGTAGAAGCGGATCCTCTCTTCGATATAAGGGAGGAAGGGCCGGGCTCGCTCCATGACGGCGGCCAGCCATTTCTTGCCGTCGTCCGTGAGGTACTGGGCCCTGATAGCCTCGAAGCGCTCCTCGCCCCAGGGCATGGGAAGCCCGTACAGGGGATCGGCGGCGTGGCCCTGGAGGGGCGGGCCGGCCTCGCCCCAGGGACTCGCGGCATCGGGCCCGGCGCGCTGGGGCTCGGCCCGCGGCGCCGGCGCGTCGGCCCGAGCCGGCGCCGCGAGGGCGACCAGCGCTATCGCCGTCGCGATGGCGATAGCGGTCGCCGCGCGGATGCCTGGGCCGATTCGTGGGTCCCCGAAAATCATTGATTTTTCTCCCCGAAATAGATGCCCGCCCATTCCCAGGATCCGTGGATCTCGGGGTCGGCGGGGAAATAGATCCTACGGAAACAGAAATACCAGGTGGATATTTTATCGGTCCATCCCCAGGTCTTTAAATAGGCTTCGCGTCGATTCGAGTCGGGATCGAGCTCCGCGGCCGAGGATATCCGGCTTCCCGACATGAATTCGCCGAAGTCGAACAAGGCGCGCGCGTTCGAGTCCACCTCGTCCGCGTGCCAGCCGGACGCGAAGAAATTGACCTTGGCCCGATACGAGCGCAGCTTGTACGCGTCCCCCGCGGCGAGGGCGGCCCTGACCTTGCCTACGAGGGCTTGAAGGTCCTTGTAGGCCCAGTCTTTCGGGCTGTTGTAGAGATCCACGACGCTCCGCGCGTACCTGAACGCGTCGGGGTAGCCCGGGATCGCGGTGCCGAAGAAGGGCAGGAACTCCGAGTAGGCCTTGACCGCGAGGTCCCAATCGCCGATGCGCTCGTACTCGCGCGCGAGGAGGAATATGGGCGCGCCGTCGGTCGCCTCCCCCGGGAAGCGGGCGATGAGGTCCTTGTAATAGCCGATCCTGCGCTCCGGCGAGTCGACGATGGCTATGAGCCTGGAGAGGCACTCTCGGTGTATAGAGCGGCCATCTACCGCTGAATCCGGATAATCCTCGAGCGCGCGGTCGTAATAGATCGCCGCGATCGGGGCCGAGCCCGCCTGTTCGTATGCGTAGGCCGCGGTGAAAAGGTACCAGGCGCCGAATGGATCCGCGGAAGCGTCGGCCGATCCCTCGGCCGCGTCGCTCCGGCCCGCCTCCGCCCCGCTCGAGAGCAGGGCTCCCAGGCGGGCGTACTCGCGTTGGCGTATGAGGTTCGCGGAGATCTGGCGGAGGGCCGCGAAGCGGCGCAGGGGATCCGCGCCCGCCTCCTTCAGGACGCCGAGGAGCTCGTCGAACTCCGATCGGTCGGCCGCGGCGCCGTCGGGCACCTGGGCGGGAGGGGAGGAGCAGGAGGCGAGCGCGAAGGTCCCCGCCAGGATGGCGGCGACGATGAGCGGGGTCGCCGCGGCCCGGAATCGGGCGACTCGCCGTCTCGACATGTAGAATAGGATAGCACGCAGGGTTTTCCATTGGCAAGATCGGACTCTTTCTGTACAATTCGATTACGCATGAACCGACGCAGGCTACGTTCCGACGATATCCTCTTTATTTCGGCCATCGCGGCCTTCCTCCTCGGCGTCGCCTTCCTGCTCTATACGACCGGCACCTTCGTCGGCGCCCCCCGCTATTGGCCCATCCTCGTAATGGCCGTGGGAGGCATCCTCCTTTACTTGCCCCTGGTCCGAGGCGCCTCGTTCACCTTTTTTTTCGGCGGACTCCTCTTCGTGCTGGAGGGCGCCTTCTTCCTCGCCTCGATGCTCCTCGGCTGGAAGCTCGCCAAGTCCTGGCCCCTGGGGATGGCGATCGCCGGCATCTCGGGCCTGATATCCGGCCTGGCCGCCCAAAAGCGGCTCAAGGCCTTCTATGCCGTCCCGTCCATCGGCTTCGCCGTGCTCGGACTGTTCTTCTGCCTTTTTTCCTTCGGGCTGGCGAAGGTCAACTTCTCGAGATTCATCGCCGTCTGGTGGCCGACCCTCTTCATCGCGGGCGGGATATCCCTGTTCGTGGCGTACGGCATCTCGCGGCACGCTCCCGCCCGCGTCCCCGAAGGGCCGGACGGCCGCGCGAGGAAGCGCGCGGGCAGGCCCGCCGATCGCCCTAGACGGGATCGCGGCCCCTCCTCGGGGCCATGAGTCGCAGGCCTCGTCGCGCGGCGTCAGCGATCGCGCTGTGCGTCCTCGTGTTTATCTCCTGCGCTTCGAAGCCGAAGGTCGTAGCTCCCAGCGCGGCGATCCCTCCCGAAACCCAACAAAAAGCCGCGGATTCGCCCCTTCCTCAAATCGCCGCTCCCGTTCCGGCTGCCGCGCCAGTTCCTGCGCAAGCAGGCGCCGGCACGGCGAGCGCCGGTACGGCGAGCGCCGGTACGGCGCTAAAGACCGCGGACCCGGCCACCCTCGCTCGCAACCGGGAAGAGCGGGAAGCCATCGAGTCCTCGATCGTATTCGGCTCTCCTTCCTCCCTCGCGAGGGCCCGCGAGCTCGCGGCCAAGGCCACGGCTATCAAGGCCGAGGACGCCGCCGCCCTCGACGCCCTGGCGCGAGGCATCTCGGTCCTGGCCTATCCCGAGGCGGACCCCGCCGAGGCTCCCGCGGTCCCAGCGGAGGGGCTTCTCAAGGCCCTCGGCGAGGCGGCGGCCGGCCGCTCCCCCGCCGTCCCGCCGGAGGCGGCGGGCAGCCCCTTGGGCGAGCTCATACCGGCCCTCGTCCTCTTCGCGGCCGATTCCAGCGACGCATCGCGCCGCGCCTTCGACGCCCTAGACCGTTTCGCCAGGCTCGGCGTGCCCTCTATCATGCCGAGCATACTCAGGGGCGTCGACGCCGAGAGGAGAAGCGATTGGCAGGGGGCCCTCGGGCTTTATCGCTCCGCCCTCGCGATAGCTCCCGACGCCTGGAGCGCCGCCCTGGGCTCCGGCCGCGCCCTCCTCTCGCTGCGGAGGGGCGCCGACGCGCTGGCCCTCCTCTCCCCCCTCGCCCCGGCGCGGTCCGGCATCTCCGCCTTCGACCGAGCCTATGCGCTCGCCCTGTACGCGAACGGCCGCTACTCGGAGGCCGATCCCTACGTGGCGCGCGTCCTGACGCGCGATCCCCAGGATTCCCGGTTCATCCTCATCCGCGCGCGGCTCCTCATCCGCGCGAAGGCCTACCAGCAGGCCATGCCTCTCCTCGACGCCTACGGCACCGTCGATTCCTCGAATCGAATCTATTTGCTCCTTCGCTGCCTCGAGTCCGAGTCCCTGCGCGCCCGGGAAGAGGCGCTGAAGTGGGCGCGCCGCGGACTCGGCGCCTATCCCGACGACCCCGAGCTCCTGGCCGCCGCCTCGCGCCTCCTCTTCGCCGGGCCCGCCTTCGGCCGGGAGGAAGCGAGGACCCTCGCGCTCCGGGTCTGCGACCTCGTCGTGCCCGGCGCGGCCGTTCCCGCGGAGGGCGATTACGAGACGGGCGCGGTCCTGCTGGCGGCGAGGAACGCGGCGGGCGTCGAAGCCTCGCGCCTACTCGCGCTCGACGCCGCGTCGCGCTTCAAGTGGGCGGACGCGGGGGGGTATCTCTCCCGGGCCGGGGCCGCCTTCGAGGACAAGGCTCTTGCGGCGCGCATACTCCGCAAGTCGGGCAACGCGCGCGGCGACCTGGAGTACGCTTCCGCGTGGTATCGCGCGGAACCGCGCTCGGAGGAGGCTACCGAGGCCTACCTGCGCGCGTTAGTCGACGGAGGGGACGAGAAGGCGGCCCAGGACGCCATCGCGCGGCTCCTTCCGGGGACGATCTCCGCGCCCCTGCGCTCCGTCCTCTATTACCTGCAGTCCAAGCTCCAGAAATCCGACGAGGCCGCCCTCTCCCTGCTCCACGCGGCCCTCGTGGAGAACGCCGACAATCCCGAGGCGCTCGCGGCCGTTTCCGACATACTCATGCGCCGCAAGGACTTCGCCAAGGCGAGGTTCTACCTCAAGCAGGCCCTCGCGACGGATCCTGGCGATCCCGAGCTCGAGGCGCTGCAGCGGCAGCTCGACGCCGCCTCTCCCCCATGACGCGTTCAGCGCACGGCTCTCGCGTCGAGTACGACCCGGCGATCGCCGCCTTCCTCGAGGATATCTACTCGGTCTGCAATATCGGCGAGCGATTGCGGCGGGACCCCTTGGTCGTCGCGAGGCGCTACGCTGCGGCCGAGGATAGGGAGCTCGCCGCCCTCGTCTGCTCGACCCTCGCCTTCGGCTCCGTCGACCTGATCGTGCGCGCCTGCGAGGAGGCCCTCGCGCCCCTCGGCGGGAGGCCGGCCGCGGCGTTGGCCCGCATGGGCGAGGCCGAGCTGCGCGAGGCTTGGGGAGGATTCGGATACAGGTTCTGTTTCGCCGAGGACCTCATAGCCCTCATGCGCTCGGCGAAGCGGGCCCAGGCCGATTTCGGATCGCTCGAGGAGCTCTTCCTTCGGGGAGACCCGGGTGGTCCGGATGTCGTCGCCGGACTCGGGGCTTTCGTGGGCGCGCTGAAAAGCCTGAGCCGCGAGCCGGGCGGCCCGGGCGAGGGGAGGTCCCTGCGCGAGAACCTGCTGCCCGACCCCGCTCGCGGCAGCGCCTGCAAGCGTCTGTTCCTCTTCCTGCGCTGGCTCGTCCGCGAGGACGGGATCGACCCGGGCGGCTGGCTTCGCGTCGAGCGCTCCCGCCTCGTCGTTCCCCTCGATCTGCATATGGTTCGAGTCTGCGTCGAGCGCCTGGGCTTCATCTCCAGCCCCTACGCGAACCTGAGGAACGCCCTCGCCGCGACCGCCGGCTTCAGGCTTTACGCTCCCGAGGATCCAGTGAAGTACGACTTCTCGCTCACGCGCCCCGGCATCGATCCCGAGCCGGGCGACGAGCGCTTCGGCTGTCGGTAGCTAGGCTCGGAGCCCATCGATGAGCAGCCTGATGTCGCGGAGGGTGCCCTCGAGGGAGATGTTGTCGTAGAGGGCGCTGTGGACCGTCGCGGCCTCGATGAAGGAGAAGAGCGTGAATGCCATGGACTTCGAGTCTATCGGCCGCAGCTCGCCTGACGCGATCGCGGCGGCGAGCACGCGCTCGAGGCCGGCGCGGAGCTTGCGCACGTGCTCCTGCACGTCGAAGGCCACGGAAGGCGTCTCGCGGTTCGGGTGAAGGAGGAAGTCGAGGACGAGGACCATTCTGCCCTTGTCGAGTACCGCCGCCCGCTCGAGGTATTCCATGATCCGCAGGAGCTTATCGGCCGCGCCGATGCTCGGGTCGTCGTACATCGCCGAGGTGTCGTGGTCGAGCCGCCCGAAGACTTCCTCCAGGGTGAATTCGACTACTTCGCCTATATTGCGGAAATATTGGTAGAGCGTCGTTCGCCCGAGGCCGCAGAGATCGGCCACCTTGCCGAGGTTGGCTTCCTGGATCCCGTCGCGGACCATCACGGAAACCGCCTTGTCGGCTATCTCGCGGCGCCGAGCCTCGTAATCGACGATTTTTGGCATCTTTTCTCCGTTCGCGGCATTATAAGGCCGCCCGTCGCCGAGCAGCAATATCGAGGATCCGAGCCGCAATTCGCCTGGACTCGACCCCTCCGGCGCATATACTTTCGTAGTAGGAAGCCTTCGCCTCTGCCTTCGGCAAGGAAAGGAGGGACGGTATGAGCGATACTATCCTAAAGGGAGACGAGCTCGAAAGGCTCGTCGATCGGCACATAGAGCTAAGCGAACTCTTCGAAAGCAGGCGGGGCAGGGCGCGCCCCGGCTCGCCGGTGCTCGTCACGATGACCGGCGGCAAGGCGCTGGCCGATTGCCTCGCGGACCTCGTCGATCGAGCTCTCGTGGCCTACGAGGGCTCCGGTTTCCCCCAGGACTCCGTCATCTTCTCGCTCAAGGCGGCGCTGGTGCAGGTAATCGCCGGCAAGCTCGAATGATTGGCGATCGCCGGACCTTGACCCGCTTTTGCGGCGCGTGCTAGATTCTACGAGCTTCGCAAGAGGCATACGGGCAATAGCGCAAGTGGTTAGCGTACGAGTCTGGGGGACTCGGGGTTCCCAGTTCGAGTCTGGGTTGCCCGAAATAGGCCGCGTCGATTATTCGACGCGGCCTTTTTCGTCTTCGTCCGATCTTGGCTTGCCTCCGCGGCCCGCCTCGGCTAGTCTTACCTCGCGCTCGAAATCTTACGAGGAGGACTAGCTCATGAAAACCATACTCTTACCCGCCTTCGCCCTCGCCCTAATCATGGCCGTGCCGGCCGCATTCGCCGCGGGCAGCGTCCCTGCCCTCAAGGCCGACGCCGAGGCCGCGGTCAAGGTCGCCGCTTCCGCGCCGAGCGACTATATCGCCAATTGGAAGGCCGCCAAGGCCCTCCGTGAATGGGGCGACAAGGCGGTCAAGCAGGAGGTCCAAGGCTATAAGGACATCGCGAAAAGCGCCGGCAAGGACGGGATGAAGTACGGGGAGCTCGCCACCAAGCTCGTGCCGAACGGCATAGAAGGCTGGTACTACTACGGCCTCTGCGTAGGGACCTACTCGGACGGGGTCAGCATCGTCACGGCCCTCACCGAGGGGCTCAAGGGCAAGACCCAGAAGGGCTTCGAGACCGCCTACGCGACGGACAAGACCTACGACAACGGCGGTCCCATCATCGCCCTGGGCCGATTCTGGCAGGTGCTTCCGGGCATCGCGGGCAGGGATAACAAGAAGGCGGACCAGCTCTTCACCGAATACATATCGCTATACGCCTCGAGCAAGGACCCCAACAGCGACGCCTGGTATTATCGCGGCATGCTCTACAAGGACACCGGCAAGGCGGCCGAGGCCCGCATTGACTTGCAGAAGGCGGCGGCGATGGGGAACGCCAAGGCGGCGAAGCTGCTAAGCGAGCTCAAATAGGAGGCGCGGCCTACGGGCCGTTCCGCTATCGCGCTTGACCGGCGTCGACGGCGGAGCGGCCGCGGTTGTATTCTTCCATTCGCTCGATCAGGTGCTCGCGCGTCTCCTCGTCGAGATCCCCTGCGGAGCTCCGGAGCCGCGCTAGGACAGTCTCGTCGATCGCCTTCGCGTCTCCCTTGAGTATCGAGGTCATCTTGCTCGTGCCGATCTCGACGGGGCCGTTGGCGACGAAGCGGTGGCTTTGGACGATCTTTCGCTCAAGCTTGCGGGTAAAGGCTCGCTCCGACCCGCCCTTGTCGTAGCAGACCTGGAAGCCGGTCATCGAGCCGCCTTCCCGGTCGTACCAGATGATGACGTCGAAATACTGATCGCTGAACCAGCGTCGATAGCCCTCGCTGTCGCGCTGTCTGACTTCTTTGTATTCGGATAGCATGGTACCGCCCCCTGGGAGATTACTCGTCGATGATTCGAGTATATCTCGCCGGGGCTGTGATTACGGCAAATCAGGTCATTCGCGGAGGACGAGCATGAAGCACAATTCGTATTTCGAGGGCAGGGTGCAGAGCCTCGCGCTGAGCGAGAGGGACGGGCCGGCCACGGTCGGAGCGATCGAGCCGGGCGATTACTCGTTCTCGACCTCCTCGGAGGAGAGGATGACGATCGTCGCGGGCTCGATGCGGGTCCGGCTCCCGGGCGAGGGATGGAGGGAGTACGCAGCCGGCGAGACCTTCGTGGTCCCGCCCAAGGCGTCGTTCGATATCGAAGCCCGGACCGACGTCGCGTACGTCTGCCGATACCGCTGATGCCGCGGATGAGGCGCAAGGACAGGGAGGTAGCCGATCGCGAGGGCCTCCTCGCGATCCTGGAGAGTGCCGATGCCTGCAGGCTCGGCTTCGCCGTCGGCGACGTGCCGTACATCGCGACCCTCAACTTCGGGTTCGAATGGGAAGGGGCCATGCCCGTACTTTACTTCCACTGCGCGCGGGAGGGCCGCAAGCTCGACATGATGAGGGAGAACCCACGCGTCTGCTTCGAGCTCGATTGCGACCATGAGCTCGTGACCGGCCCGGCCGCCTGCGATTGGGGGATGAGATTCGCGAGCGTAGTCGGCTATGGCGCCTTGAGCGAGATCTCGGACGAGGAGGGGAAGGCGCGGGGCCTCGGCCTCCTCATGAGGCACTACGGATGGGCGGGAGGGGGCGGCTACGAAAGCGGCGCGTTGGGCGCCACGCGCCTGCTCGCCCTGGCCGTCGACGAGATGAGCGGCAAGCGCAAGGCCTAGGGCTTCGCCGCGAAGGCGGCCGCAATGGCCGACTCGATGACCGTCGCCGAGGACGGCGTCGGCGTCCCCGCGGCCCTTCCCAGGATGCGCCCGTCGGGAGCGACTACGAGGATCGCGATCTCGCCCAGGCCGGGAGCGCCGAGGGCTTCGGCGAAGGCCTTGGCGTCGACGTAGAGGGTCACGGTCGATTCGCGCGCCGCCTGGCTCTTTATTCCCGAGCGCATGCCGCCCTCGATGACCCCGCGCATGAACTTGTAGCCCGAGCCTATCGTCGGGAGCTCCCAGACCGCCAGCGACGGCCGCCGCGCTCGGGACCCGTCGACGAAGGTCTTCCACGCGTCTATGTCGGACTGCTGCTTCATCGCGAAGGCCACGAATACCAGGGCGGCGGGCGAACCGAAGTCCGAGGGGAGGCTCAAGCCGCGGCCCGCGAGGCTCGTCGCGGAAACCGTTGGGAAGCGCAGCCCGATTTCGGCGCTGAGCGTCGCGGGCAGAACTCCGGTGGCCAAGAGGGCCCAAGCCCAGGGTATTCGTCTAGATGGAATCATGATCGCTCCTTTTGCATATAAGAAAATTAATATACTAAAATCCCGGGACGAATTCGCGGGGATTTTAGGAGCCTAGGATTTCGGGGTTTTCGGCTTGAAGTAGCGCGAGGCGGGAGCGAGGGGCCGCTCCGCCGAGAGATGCTCGGCTAGGTGGGCGGCGATCCGGGAGACGATTTCCCCGTCGAGCCGGACGTGGCCCATCCGCGCGAGCTCGGAACGGAGTCGCGCGGCCTTGGCCGAGCCGACCGCGAGGTACACTGGATCCCGTTCCCCTTCTTCGAGGGGGTACAGGACGGCGGCGAGGTCGCGATCGGCGGTGTTAAGGAGGCGATTCTGGGCTCGCACGGCAGGAGTCGAGGCTAGCGCGTCGATGAAAGAGAGAGCCGCTTCGCGGGCGGCATTCGTCCCGCCGTTTCCCATGGCTCGAGTATATACCTCTCCCGGCGGCTTTATGATATCCTCGCGGCAACTTAGTCAGAAGGATGTCCCATGAAGAAGCTTTGCATCATCGCTCTCTGTCTCGGTCTCGTGGCGCCGATCATGGCCGAAGGGCAGGTAGACATCGGCTACTCGCTCGGCATGCTTATAGGCACGAACCTGAAAAGCAGCGGTCTCGAGATCAGCCCCGATTCTTTTCTTCAGGGCATGAAGGACGTCATCGCCGGAAAAGCGACGAAGTACACGGACGCCGAGGCTCAGGCGGCGGTCCAGGCTGCCCTCCAGGCGGTCGCCGCCAAGAAGAGCGCCGCCAACCTTGCGGCGGGAAAGGCCTTCCTCGAGGGCAACCGCATGAAGCCCGGGGTCCTCTGGACTCCCTCGGGCCTGCAGTACCAGGTAATCACCGCGGGGAAGGGCGCTAAGCCCAAGGCTTCCGACGCCGTCACGGTCAACTACGAGGGCAAGCTTCTCGACGGGTCCATTTTCGATAGCTCCTACGCCAGGAACGAGCCCGCCTCATTCAAGCTGGACGGCGTGATTCCCGGCTGGACCGAGGGAGTGCAGATGATGCCCGTCGGCAGCAAATACCGCTTTTTCGTCCCCTCGGATCTGGCTTACGGCGAGCAAGGCGCGGGCAACGACATCGGCCCTAATTCCGTCCTGATCTTCGAGGTTGAGTTGCTGTCCATAGATACCGCGAAGTAGGTAGGGGCGATCGGGGGGGGGTAGGCGATGCGCGACGCGCTGACGCCTACTTCCCTTTCCTCATGGTCTGCGGGCCGAATAAAATCATCAACGCGCAAGTGGGCCAGATCCTCAAGCCGCTTCCGGTATCGGACGCCCTAGCGACGGATATCGAGGGCGGGAGCGCGGCAGAGAGGATGAGATTGAGCGCCTTTCGCTTCAAAAGCCGCTCTTTTCGCCTAGCTTGCCCTTGAGGGCGGTCACGATCCTCTTATGGCGGGGTCGTCGCGATCGAGTTTGACGGTAAAGTAGGCGAAGGGATTTTAGGTAGGAACCACGCTACTGGGGTCCTCCCGGCGGGCAACGATAGCCAGGCGCCCCCGCCGATGAGAGCGGCGAGCATGGTTATGAGGAGGCCGAGGAGCGCTCGCTTCAATGGCTTCCTCGAGGACTCGGGCCTCGATCCAGCGCGAGCTGCTTCTCCCTGCATGGTTAGCGCGCATTCAGTTTCGGTTTAAAACCCCCAGACATGGATTGTCCTTCCTCCCAAATCCCTTTTCGCATATGGCAGCTTGCCTCCCCATTTAAATTTCGGATTTATATTGATCGCTATGACATGGACCTCGCCGCAGTCCTTCTGACTAGCGGAAGCGTATCCGACGGACTCGTCGACAAGCTCAGGGATCAATTGCTTGAATTTCTCGTCCGACCATATGCCTAGCCCCTTGAGAATGAATGTCGCTCGCTGCGGCGTAGGGTATCCATGCCTTAACCCGAGCACCACCTGCCCTTTCCCGACGCCGTACTCGCGGGTAATTACGTTGTTGGCGTCGGCCATTTTCTGAAGGAGGGCCTGGAATACCAGGAAGTAACCGGCTTCGTCGTAATCGATGCGCGCTATCAGGCGTTCGATATGGTTCCAATAGAAGAATTGGAAGGAGCGTAGGAGCCTGATGGCGTCTATCGACCGGTCCTCTCGCAGGTATTTTTCGCTATCGAGGTTGATCATGTATCCGATGGGATCCATGAGCGCCCGTGGGATTATTTCCCTATACAGATCGTTAGCTAGTTCTACCTTCCCGTCGATCTTTATCAACCCCAGCTCTTGTATGAAGGCGAGATCCTTTTCCGAGATGTCCTCCGTCATGGGTCCGCTCGCCAGGATGGGAATAAGGCATCTTTTCACGCGCTCGTCGCGGAGCTGAGATACGAGGTACTCTATGTGATTTCCCTTTTTCGCGATGATATTGTCGATCGCCTCGCCTACCTGGGACGACGAGATGCTGCGTATCGCCTTTGCCGGGGCGATCTCGTGAAAGAGCTCTCCAGCGAGAGTGCTGATGATCCAGGGCTGCCCCGAAGAGTATTGCCAGATCAGGTCGATCGCCTCCTTTTCTATCGTGACCCCGAAACTCGAGGTGTACGAGGCGAACATCCCGTCGAGGTCCTCGCGCCGCAGGAAGCTGATCCTGAGCGTCGCGTCCTTGATGTTGAACTGCTTGTCGATCACGTCGTGAGTCGCGCAGAAGATGATGCTCTGCGGGAATAGCGCCGGCCTCTTATCGTAGCCTGCCCGTATTTGACTCAGGAAGGACGTGAGGACTTGGCCTTGGAGCGTGTCGATCTCGTCGACAAATAGGACTATCGGCTTGTCCGAGTGCTTGGACCACTGTGTGAGCAGTTCGTTCAAGGCCTGGAACGGCCCCCGCTTCTCAAGGATCGAGGGGACGAGATCCTCAAGATAATCATCGCCGAACGTGTCCCGCGCCCTGGAGGAGATCTCGAACAACACGCTGCGGATGCTCTCCTCGAGATTTTCCTGGACCCCACGCAGCGACTCGACGTTAAAGTATAGGCATTTCGCGATGTTATTCCTGTTGATCGCCTTTGCCAGCGCCAGAAGGTAGGAGGTCTTGCCGCACTGCTTGGGGCCGCAGATCAGAAAATACTTTTTTTGCAGAATGAGCTGCCAGACCTTGCTCGAATCGAGACGCCTTATCGGGGCTACGCAAAAATGATCGATTTCGTTTACCGGACCAGAATTATTAAAAAATGGATTGGCCTTCATTTCTCTATGTACCCCTACATGTATACTTTTGGCGTATACTATCACGAGCGGAAATTCTGGACCACTGAGTAAAAGACATTATTTCTCCATATCCTAGGGCTATTGGCCCCTCATATGCAGCATGCGAAATCGAATTGCGAATCGCCGCCCTTGAGCATATCGCCGAGGGAGGACGGACGAAATGCTTCGGGATTAGCCCTCGATTAGGCAGTATCGAGGGATCCTGCGCGGTCGTGAAAACGCAGCGCATCAGGGGCAACATGATCGAATTGAACTTCTCCGCGTTGCAGGGGTAGTAGCCGCCTCCCGTCTCCGTGCCGACCGTCGTCGCGAAGGTCGACGATGAGGTTTCGAATATCGCGCCCGCGCAGTTCATGGAAGAAGAAGCGTACGCTTCGCGATCGACGGCTTGATCGATCGAATGAAGGCGCATGATCGTGCTCCGTGAATCGGGGAATTGGGAATCGGGCGCTTCTCTTCCATACCAAGGGGGATAGCCCTCCTTCGATTGGAACTACTTCGGCGTCAGGCAGGAGAGTCTCTTCACGGATCTCGTCTCAGCCGTATCCTTCAATTCAACTGTCGCGGAGGCTCCGAGGCCGAAGGCGCGTTCGTACTGAAAATCGAAGCGGAATTGGAGAACCTCGTCCTTCACCGACACCGAGCGCACAGCTTCCCCAAAGCGAGCCATGAGGTCCTCGGCTATATGCGCGACGGGACTACCGTTTATCGACGGGGCTTCCCTACATCTCGAGTTGGATGCAATGCTCTTCGCTGAAGGTGCGGATATGGTCCATCGCACCGATCGACCGGCCCCGCCTCATTTTCGCGCCTTTCTCAACGTTTGTGAATACATTCCCGAAAACGGGATTTGTCAAAACGCCAGGACGCATGATTGCCCTCCCGTAGCCTTCGCGACGATGCCAGAGGAATCCCGCGCCCATATCCGGCGTAAGTGCGCAAACCACGAAGAGATATCCGTCCCGCAAATCCCGCGTGGGGGTAGCGTAACCCACCGCAGTCAAGGCGTTTTTTAAAATGGTACATAAAAACGCATAACGCGCCTTGACGAGGAGGGTGGAGCGAGGGGGAGCGGCTGCGCTCCCCCCTTACTTCCCTTCCCTCTCCCTTTTCTTTTTAACGTCCTCCGCCTTGCGCGATATGCGATTCCACACAGCCGAGAGGCCCATCGCCTTGAGCGCGATGGACAGCGTCGCGCGGCCCTCCTCTCGCATCTTCATCGTGCCGTCGTAGACGACCTCGTCGGCCAGGCCGGGCGTGGCCTCGTACTTCGCGCGCCTCTCGCGTATGGGGTCGAGGAAGGCGTTGAGGGCCTTGGCCAGCTTTTCCTTGACCTCGACGTCGCCGACCTTGCCCAGCCGATATCGGGCCTTCAAGTCCTCGACCTCGGCTAGGTTCGGGTTGAATGCGTCGTGGTACTGGAACACCGGATTGCCCTCGACCGTACCGGGGACGTCGGCGGTGACGCGATTCGGGTCCGTATACATGGACATGACCCGCTTGGTCACGGTCTTCTCGTCGTCGGAGAGGTAGATGGCGTTGCCGAGGCTCTTGGACATCTTGGCGTCGCCATCCGTGCCGACCAACGAGCCGTACTCGGAGACCAGGACGTCGGGGACGGGGAAGGTCTCGCCGTATAGGAAGTTGAAGCGGCGCGCGATCTCGCGCGTGACCTCGACGTGGGCGACGTTGTCCTTGCCGACGGGCACGAGGTGGGCGCGGGGCATGAGGATGTCCGCGGCCTGGAGCACCGGGTAGCCGAGGAGGCCGAAGGGCATCTCCTCGATGCCGGCTCCCTGGGCCATCTCCTTCAAGCTGGGCACGCGCGACAGCCGCGGCACGGTGATGAGGTTGTCGAAGAGCACCGCGAGCTCGCAGACCTCCGGGACGGCGGACTGGAGGTAGATGACGCTCTTCGCGGGGTCGATGCCGCAGGCGAGGTAGTCGAGGGCGGCGGAGCGGACGTTGTCGGCGAGCTGCTCGATGGCGTCCTTCTCGGGCTTGGTGGTGAGGGTGTGGAGGTCGGCGATTATGAAGAAGCACTCGTACTCGTCCTGCAATCGTACGCGGTTCTTGAGCGAGCCGACGTAGTGGCCGAGGTGGAGCTTGCCGGTGGGGCGGTCGCCCGTGAGGATGCGCTTGCGTTCCGTATTCATGGTTTTCGAGTCTATCGGAATACTACTTCGTCATGCAATCGGGTCGGCTTTCGCGGCAGCGGGCGCCTTCGGCCGTGCCGCCCAGGCGGCGATCGCGGACGGGAGGATTGGCGCGAGAAAGACATAGGCCGCGCTGATCCCGCCGTAGAAAAGACCCTGGTACGCCGCGACCGCGAGGGCATTGAGCGCGTAGGCCAGGGCGAGGAGGGGAAGGAAGCGCTTGATCGGGACGCGGCCGTGGGCGGACGCGAACGCGAGGGCGCAGTTGAGCAGGAAGGGCGCGATGAAGAGCCCCTGGGTCCGAAGGCTCATCGAGCTCTCCGCGTTCTCGAGGCCGCTCCCCGAGGCGAAGGCGAAGGCTATCGAGGCTACGGCGTAGCCGATGAAGGCGAAGCATCCTCCGGCGACGGCACCGAGGATGCCCCCGAAGATGGGCGGAAGGTCCCGGACTAGGCCCCTGGGGTGCCGCAGGTAGAGATGGATCAGCCAGCTATAGGCGAGGGTCTGAAGGCAGATCTCCGGCAAGCCTATCAGGTGGAACCAGAGGGGGAGCTTCGAGTAGATCAGGCCCTCGAAGGACGCGGGCGAGGCCGCGGGCGTACCGACTATGCCGATGCCGAGGAAGAGGAGCCAGAGATAGAGCCATCCGGCCTTCTTCTCGGCGAGGAACGAGCGGAAAGGCAGGATGGCCGCTCCGAGGATGAGGCCCCTGATCGGCTGAAGCCATGGACCCCAGGCGACTTCGGGGGAGGCGAAGCCCCTCATGTAGTCGCGGATGATTGGCGAGTCGAAGAGCCGACGATACTCGAAAATAGCCGAAGAAAGTGTCCCCGCCACGAAATAGGTGATCGTGTGCAGGATCGACGAGCGAATCAGGAAGACCGGCACCGATCCGGCTCTTTCTTTTTCCACGTGCTGCTCCTTGGCGATACTGTAGAGGGATTATAGGCGCCTGGGGATAGGGGCGCAATGCTTGCGTCGAGCGATCCGAGTTGCCGAAACGTCGGGCAGGGGCGATAATGGCTGCGATACTAGGATGCACGGAAAAACGAAAGCGATCCGCTCGGGAGGGAAGTCATGGGAAGCGTAGACCTAGCCAAGACCGATCGCGATTTTGCCTCGGAGTTCTTCAACGATACCTGGACCTTCCTCGCTATGAAAGATAGGACCAAGGAGCAGATCGAGCGCATGATCCACTGTAGCCATGCGGCCTTTTACCACTTGGACAGGATTCCGGAGCTCGGCTCCGGCGTACGAGCCAAAGGCTACTGGCAGCTTTCCCGAGTCTACGCCGCCGCTGGGCAAGGCGGGGTCGCCCGCACCTACGCGTTCCGTTGCATGGACGAGGCGCTCATCGAGGGCGACCCCGCGCTGCTGACGCTCGCATGCGAGGCGCTCGGCAGGGCGGCGGCGGTCCTGGGGGACGGGGCCGAGCGCGACCGGCAGGCGGCGCTGGGACTCAAGCACTCGGCCCTCATTATGGACCCGGACCTCCGCGCCTTCTGCGAGGACAACATCGCGGCCATGCCGAGATCGATGGGCCCCGGCCCCAACCTGCCGGTGTTTTAGCGTGGCCTCGCCCGTTTCGGGATGGTCGCCTCCTGCGATTCGGGCTTTCCTACGCTATATTGATAAAAATGCCACTCGAGAGGAACTCGAGAATTCCAGATATGGAGATCTCATGAAGCGGAGCGTTTTCCTCCTACTCGCATCCTTCCTGCTCTCCGTCCCGATGGTCCTGGCCGCGGCTCCCGCGGCGCCCGCCGCCTCCGGCTCCATCGGCTTGCTTTTCGACGCCAAGAACCTGTTGCTCCTCAGCGGTTTCGAGGACGGGTACCAGGCGGGGGCCGGGGTCAAGTATTGGGCGACGCAATCCGTCGCGGCCCGCGCCCTCGTCGGCGCGTACCATAACACCGCCCCCAATTCGGGCCCGTCTACGACGACTCTCGGGCTCGGCTTCGCCGGAGAATGGCATCCGAGGCGCGGCGACGTCTCTCCCTACGTCGGGACGCTCGTCGGGACCCGGATGCTCGCGGTAACCGGCCAGACCACCGCATTCGATTTCTATTTCGGCGGCCTCTTCGGGGTCGAGGCGAAGCTCGTCGGCCCGATCTCGCTATTCGCCGAATACGATCTCGTCGCGAGCGTCGACGCGAACGGCTTCTCGGTCAACTTCGGCATCGACTCCACGGACAAGGGCCAGGCTCTCCTCGGCATGATTATCTATTTTTAGCATGCCTGAGGAGGAATGCGGGACCGAGCGCTAGCGATTGGCCAGTATCCCGTCAGCGGCGCGCAGCCCCGATAACCGCGCCCGCGCTAGCGGGCATACAATCCATTCCACTCGGTTCCAGGGTTGCGCGTGACAACTACTTCGAGGATAGAATTCCGTCAGCGGCGCGCAGCCCCGATAGCGAAGCTCCGGGGCCTCATAGACGGGCCAGTATCCCGTCAGCGGCGCGCAGCCCCGATGCCCAAGCGGCGGTGATGCCGCGGCTCGTCCCGGCGCCGTCGCCGACGAGGTAGAGCCCGGGGAGAGCCATGAAGCTCTCGTCCCGGAATACGGGGCGGTTCGCGTAGAGCTTGATCTCGGGGTAATACATAATGGTGCTCGGATGGAGCAGACCCGGCACGATAGTGTCGAGCAGCTTCATGGCGTTCCATAGGGCGCGCATCACCTTGGCGGGGACGCAGAGGCTGATATCGCCGGGCGTCGCCGAGGGCAGGGTCGGCTCGAAGTCGTAGAGGTCCCCCGAGAAGCGCTCGCGGAAGGAGCGCTTGCCGAGGCGGAAGTCGCCGACGCGCTGCATGATGGGCCGGCCGCCGCCCAGGAGGGCGGCCTGTATGCCGAGCATGCGGGCGTAGTCCTGGCCCGAGGCGAGGGGTTCGGTCAGCGTGACGGTCTTGAGCATGGCGAAGTTGACGAGGCCGTTGGCGGGGCGCGCCGACGTGCCGGCGGCGCCGGCCGCGACGGACCAGGCGTGGCCGTTGACGCTGTACCACGCGCTCCCGTCCTTCTCCTCGTATTTTTCCTGTACCACGTGCGCGGCGCCGGAGTTGGTGCAGAAGGTGCGCGTCTTCTTCGGGAAGAGGAACTTGGGGTCGTAGTAGTCCGATACGATCGGGTAATGCTCCCGCCTCGTCTCTATGCGCACGCCCACGTCGACCGCGTTGTCGGCGAAGCCCACGCTCGCGGCGGACATCAGCTCCTGGAGGAACGAGAAGCCGCCTCGGCCCGGCGCTACCACGAGGTCGCGATAGGCGATTTCCCGCGTCTCGGTGCGGAGCACCCGAGCCTCCGCGTCGAGGGAGAGGGCGCGCTCGCCCAGGGAAATCTCCGCGCCGAGGCCCTCGAGCCTCGCGACGAGCCGCTTTATCAGCTCGAGTCCTCCGTCGGTACCCAGGTGGGATTGTCGGATCTCGAGGAGGCTGACGCCGATCTTCTCGGCGCGCCTTGCATAGACCGAGAGATTGCGTTTCTCGAGTATGATCGGCTCGAGGAAGTCCTCCACGCGCCGCAAGTATGGCTCGGCCGTCTCCTTGGTCCAGCAGCAATCGGGGAAGCCGATCGGCCAGCTGAAGTTCATCTTGCAGTCGTTGCGGAGGCCGCCGGACGAAAACTGGTTCTTGTCGAGGACGAGGAGAGCGAGGTCGGGCCTGCGTGCGAGGAGCTCGAAGGCGGCCCCGAGCCCGGCGGGGCCGGTCCCGATTATGACGACGTCGTATTTGCCCATTTCGGTATCAAAGCATATCCCTCGAGGCCTTCCCTGTCTGCCCGCCCGCGGCTATTATTCGGCGCTATGGCCGCAACCCTGCTCGCCCTGCTCTCGATCCTGGTCTGGAGCAGCCTAGCGATCCTGAATTCGCGCGTTAACGCGCTGCCGCCCTTCCTCGCGGTCGGCGTTGCCCTCTGCGTCGGCGCTCTGGTGGGGCTTCCCAGGGCGCGGGAGTGGCGGGTGCCGCCGCTTACCCTCGCAGTCGGCGTGGGCGGGATATTCGGCTACCATGCCCTGCTCTTCGCGGCCTTTCGCATAGCGCCCGCCGTCGAGGTCAACCTCATCAACTATCTATGGCCGCTGCTCATAGTGCTGCTCTCCCCGGCATTCCTGCGCGGCTTCAGGCTGGGGCCCCGGCACGTGGCCGGGGCGCTGCTGGGCCTGGCCGGAGCGGCGCTCATCGTAAGCGGCGGCAAGCTCCGGCCCGACGCGGCCAGCCTGCCGGGCTACCTGCTGGCGGCGGCCGCCGCGCTGGCCTGGGCGAGCTACTCCCTGCTGACGAAGCGGCTGCCCCCCTTCCCTACGGGCGCCGTGGGCGGCTTCTGCCTCATCTCCGGCCTGCTCTCGCTCGGCGTATATTTCATGGGGGGCGGCGGGGCTCCCGGAACCCAGGCTCCTCCGCTCCAGGCCCTCGACTGGCTTTTCCTGGTATTGCTCGGCCTGGGGCCGATGGGCGGAGCCTTCTACGCCTGGGACGCCGCCCTCAAGCGAGGGGATCCCCGCGTCATAGGGGCCCTGTCCTACCTCACGCCGCTCCTGTCCACGCTGAACCTCGTGCTCCTGGGAGGCAAGCGCCTTTCTCCCGTCGCTGGCCTAGCCATGGCGCTCATCGTGGCGGGAGCCGTCCTGGGCTCCCTCGATGTGCTGAAGGCGGCCGTCGCGTCTTTCAGGGCTTCGCGGCCGAGATAGGCAGCCAGGCGCGAGCCTATTTCTTGCGGGGCGCCGTGAGGGCGCTGCCCGGATACTTCATGTAAGGTATCCACACGTACTTGGCGTCCGTGACGCGCCAGCCGGCTTTGGAAGGGTCGGCTCCCTTGGCCAGGGCCAGGGTGAGGTCGAAGATAGCCTTGCCCTGGTTGCCCGCGTCCTCGTAGGCCGCGCCGAGCAGGGTTCCGGCCGTCAGGGCTTCAGCGACCGCCGGGGAAAGGTCGCCCTCGCCGTTGCAGAGGATCGGAACGGTTTTTTTCGCCTTGAAATACCCGGCGGCCTTAAAAGCTTCTATCGAGCGGAGGGCCGCGTCGTCGTCGCCGCAAATGACCGCTTCGATCTTGGCGCCGTACCTGGCTATGAGCGCCGAGCTCGTCTCCTTCGCGGAAGCGCCCCTTGGCACGGAGGGCAGCTGCTCGGCCTTGAGGCCGGCGGCGACCATGGCCTTGACGAAGCCGTCGGCCAGGGGCTCCGAACCGAGCCCACCTCGGTCGCCGTCCAAGGAGGCGAATTGCAGGATCCCGTCCTTGTTCTTGTCGACGGAAGGGTCCGCCTTAATGTAGGCGGCGAGCATCTCGCCCTGGGCTGCGCCGGCCTCGGCCGCCTGGGTTCCCACGAAGAACAGCTTGTCCCAGGACCTCATCGCCACGTCGGAAGGCTTGCGGTCGAAGAAGACTATGGGCGTCCTCGAGGCCTTGGCCTTGCCGATCATCGGGCCGAGGGCTCCCCCGTCGACCGGATCCACCGCGAGCGCCCCGAGCTTCCTTTCGAAGAAGGAATCGACCTGCATATCCTGGGCGGATTGCTGGTTCTGGCCGTCGATGATCGCAAGGTCGGCTTTGTCCAGGGCCGCTGTCTCGATGGACCTCCTGATCGCGACGGAGACGGAATCGTCGAAGGAATGCATGGCCAGGCCCAGCTTGGGCCGCTCCTTCCCTGCCTGCGAGCATGATGTGAGGGTCAGGGCGGCTGCGACGAGGACAAGTGGGAGGCATTTCATTGGGCAATCCTCATGCGGTGATCGTACGCGGGGAGGTCGCGCCGAGCTATTTTAGTCAGATCGGGGACCAATTGTCCAGTTCGGAGGGTCGCGCCGAAAGCGGCATTCCCCTCGCCGACGTCATTTTTAGCCTTAGCCCTTGTATGGGCGCTCTCCATCTTCGATACTTTCCTCTGTAAGGGTTCGATTTCGAGACGAGGGGGGAGCGTGGGCAGGGGCAAAAAGATAGTCGACATCGAGCTTGTCGTCGATGAGGCGGTCGCCCTAATTGAGGAGGGCGGGGTCGAGGAGTTCTCGACGCGCCGCCTGGCCTCTCGACTCGGTATTTCGGCGATGACCCTCTATAACTATTATGAGAATCGCGGCGCCATCATCAAGGGAGCCCTGAACCGGGGCCTGCGCCTGCTCTGGGAGGGCTTGTCGGAGGAAGTCGCCGCCTGGCGCGCTGGCGGCGGCGGCCCTCTCGGCGCCTACCGCGTCCTCGCGGATCACCTCCTCGCCTTCGCGGTCGCGCGCTCGCGGCTCTGCCGCTTCATACTTACCGAGGGCGCGGCGGGGGACTGGAACGCGAGGGACGGCCAGATCGAGAGTATCTGCGGCCCCGATGGGAAGGATGGGGCCGGGTGGCCCGGGCCGGTCAGCCGCGACATCTACCTGTTCGAGCTGCTCATCTTCGCGCTAGCCCTCAAGGTGATAGGCGGAGGGGAGACCGTGGAGCGCTATAAAGAGCTCTCCGCCGAAAGCTACGAGCGACTTGTCGGACGGCACGAGGCCCCCTAGGCGGCCTTGCCCTAATCCTCTACGTACACGCGCGGCACCCTGCCGCCGACCATGCAGGTGAGCTCGTAGGGGATCGTGCCGAGGAGCTCGCAGAGCTCGTCCCCCGGAATGCCTCGCCCGTCCCGCTCCCCGAACAAGATCGCCTCGTCGCCCTCGTTCGCCTCAGCGCCGGGGCCGAGGTCGACCATCGTCTGGTCCATGCAAATCCTGCCCACGACGGGGGCCGCGCCCCGCCCGATCCAGACCCGCGCGCGGTTGGACAGCCCTCGCGCATAGCCGTCGCCGTAGCCGATCGGCAGGGTGGCGATCGTCGTTTCCCTGTCGGCGCGCCAAGTCTGGCCGTAGCTGACGCCCTCTCCCGGCCTCACCGCCTTCACGAAGCATACCCTCGACGCGAGCCGCATCACCGGCTCCAGCCCGATCTTCCTCGCCGGGGAGGGCTCGTAGCCGTAGACGAAGATGCCAGGTCTCACCATGCCGAACCGCGTATCGGGAAGGGCGACGAGGGCGGCCGAGTTGGCGAGGTGGGCGATCGGCGGCTCTATGCCGCGCCTTGCGAGGAGGCCGAGGGCGGCGCGGAAGCGCTTGGCCTGCTCGCGGGCGAAATCGAGGTCGCAGTCGGCGGTGGCGAGGTGGGAGAAGGCGCCGACTATCTCGAGCCCCGGGCCAGCGCCGGAGGCGAGGCCCGCGAGCACCTCGGCGAGGCCCTCGACCTCGTCCCATCTGGCGCCGATTCGCCCCATGCCCGTGTCGATCTTGAGGTGGGCTCGGATGGGTTTTCCCTCGGCGGAGGCGGCCGCAAAGGCCGCGCGGGCCTTCGCGGCGGAGGCGACCGCGAGCTCGATGCCGTGACGGGCGTAGAGCGGGAGCCGATCGTCGGGAGGGGAGCCGAGGACGAGGATGGGCGCCGTCATCCCCGCCTCGCGGAGCTCGACTGCCTCCTCGATTATGGCGACGCCGAGGTAATCGGCTCCCTCGGCGAGGAGCTCCCGCGAGATCCTGAGCATGCCGTGGCCGTAGGCGTCCGCCTTGACGACCGCCATGACCTTGACTCCGGGGCCCGCGAGGTCGCGCGCGCGCGCGAAGTTGCGCCTGAGCGCGCCGAGCCGGATCTCGGCCCTCGTCGGCCTGCTCAATGGGCCTTCCTCAGCAATTGGGCGGCGCGCTCGGCCGCCTTGACCACGGCGTTGATCAGCGTGAGCCTGAGGCCCCCGGCCTCCAGCTCGAGGATGCCGTCGATCGTGACGCCTGCCGGCGTGGTCACCTGGTCCTTAAGCTTCGCGGGGTGCTCCCCCGTTATGAGGACGTTGCGCGCCGCCCCGAGGACGGTCTGCGCGGCCAGCTCCGTCGCCACGTCGCGCGGGAGGCCGAGCTTGAGGCCGCCGTCGGCGAGGGACTCTATGATGATGTACACGTAGGCCGGTCCCGAGCCCGAGAGCCCCGTGACCGCGTCCATGTACTGCTCCTCGAGGACGAGGGCTCGCCCGACCGAGCGGAAGAGGGCGGTAGCCCAGGCCAGGTCCGCCTCGCCCACGCTCGCCCCGGGGGAGAGGACCGTCATTCCCTCGCCGATGCCGACCGCCATGTTGGGCATGGTCCGTATCGCGGGGCAGAGGGGCGGCGCCGCCGACTCGAGCAGCTCGAGGCTCACGCCCGCGGCCGTCGATATCAGGAGCTTGCCCTTCCCCAGCTCCGGGAAGATCTCCGCGATCACGTCGGTCACGGACTTCGGCTTGACCGCCACGACGATGACGTCGGAAAGCCGGGCTAGCTCGCGGTTGTCGTGGATGGTCCTGATGCCGGTCCTGGCCTCGAGCTCGGCTCGATGGGCGGCGGAGCGGACCGAGAGGATGATGTCCGCTTTGGGGACGAGCCCGCATTGAGCGACTCCGACCGCCAGCGCCTCGCCCACCTTGCCCGCGCCGATAATCCCCAATTTCTTGCCCATGCGCCACCCCCGTCGGCCGCGGCGGGGCCCGACCCGGCGAGTATAGCGCGGGGCGCGAGCGGGCATCTACGTGGCCTTGAATCTCTTGGCAGAAACGCGGCAGAATCTCGCATGCGCGACGATCGCCCGGCCCTCCTCTCCCCCGACCCCGCGGACCTTCCTCTCCTCTTCGAGGCCGGGCGGCTCCTCGTCAGGCACGCGAGCCTCGAGGAGGCGATGAGCCCACTGCTGGCCCTGCTCTCCGACAGGGCGGAGCTCTCCGGAGGGATAGCCGCTCTCGCCCTTACCGACGACGGAGAAGTCAGGGTAGTGGCGGTCTCCGACGCGGCCGACGCCGCCCTCTCGGGCAAGCGCGTCGAGCTCGGCGTCGGCCTCCTCGGCAAGTCCCTGGCCACAGCTTCCCACTCCTCGGACGGCGAGGGGCTGTCGGTGCCCGTCGTCATGGGCGGCAACGCAGTGGGGGCGCTCGCCTTCTCGCGCCTCTTCGGGAACCGCGAGCGCGCGCTCGCGCTCGCCTCCTCGGTGGCCGCCTTGGTGGCGGAGGCGCTGGGCCTGAGGCGGCGCCTCGCCCGTGCGGCCGCATTGGGCGACTCGGGAGGCAGCCACTCCGTGCCGCAGAAGCCCGAGCCCCTGCGCCCCGAGGAGGGCTGGGCGCCCGCGGCCATAGTCGGCCGCGCCGCGCCGATGCGCGAGCTGTACTCCCTGATGGATCGCGTCGCCGGCACCGAGACGACCGTCCTCGTCACGGGCGAGAGCGGGACGGGAAAGGAGCTCGTCGCCCGCGCGATCTACGAGCGCTCGAGCCGCGCTAAGGCCGCCTTCGTGGCGGTCAACTGCGCCGCCTTGCCCGAGTCAGTCATAGAGAGCGAGCTCTTCGGCCACGAGCGGGGCTCCTTTACGGGAGCGCAGGAGCAGAGGCGCGGCCGCTTCGAGCTCGCCGACGGAGGGACGCTCTTCCTCGACGAGATCGGCGAGCTCTCGCCCGCCGTGCAGGCCAAGCTGCTCCGCGCCATCCAGGAGGGCGAGTTCCAGCGAGTCGGCGGTTCCGTCACGCTGAAGACGGACGTCCGGGTCATCGCGGCCACGAATAAGGACTTGGAAAAGGAAGTCGCCGACTCGCGCTTCCGCGCCGACCTGTTCTGGCGGCTCAACGTCTTTCCCCTCCGCGTGCCGCCGTTGCGCGAGCGCAGGAGCGACATCGTCCTGCTCGCCGATTACTTCGCCGAAAAGCACGGCCGCCGCTCCGGCAAGCCGATACTGCGCATCTCCAGCCCCGCGATCGACTTGCTTATGACCTATCATTGGCCGGGCAACGTGCGGGAGCTCGAGAATTGCGTTGAGCGGGCGGTCATCCTCTCCACGGACTCGGTGATCCACGCCTACCACCTTCCGCCGAGCCTCCAATCCGCCGATTCGACGGGCACGGGGCCGGCTTCGACCCTGGACGCCTCGCTCGCCCGGCTCGAGCGCGAACTCCTCGTCGAGGCCCTCAAGATCTGTAGGGGCAATGCCGCCGCCGCCGCGCGTCGGCTGGGCGTCACCGAGCGGAGGATGGGCTTGGCCCTTCACCGCTATGGCATAGACTGGCGGCGTTTTCGCACATCCACGTAGGTTTTATTTTCGAACATACCTCGGCGTGGGTTTATATATTTTCTTCAAGATACATATTTCTATATAAAATAACAAATTACGATTTATTTATTTTTGGCACAAAGATTGCTCCATAATAGCGACAGATAATTGTCGCAGAGGAGTGAACGATGAGCGATTGTATCGAATCCAATACTGTCGGCCTTGCCGAGGTATACGGGGCCTACTGCTTTTCCAATGCGGTCATGCGCGAGCGCCTGCCCAAGAGCATATTCAACGAGCTGCTCAAGGTACAGTCGGGCAAGCGAGAGCTGACCCTCGATATCGCCGAGGTCGTCGCGAGCGCGATGCGGGATTGGGCCATCGAGCGCGGCGCGACGCACTACACCCACTGGTTCCATCCCCTCTCGGGCATATCGGCCGAGAAGCACGATTCCTTCATCTCCCCAATAGGCGACGGAAGGGTGCTCCTCGAATTCTCCGGCAAGGAGCTGGTGAAGGGCGAGCCCGACGCCTCCTCCTTCCCCTCGGGGGGCCTGCGCGCCACCTTCGAGGCGCGCGGTTATACTGCCTGGGACGCCACGAGCCCGGCCTTCCTCAAGAAGTCCTCCTCGGGCACGACACTCTACATCCCCACGGCCTTCGTCTCCTACTTCGGCCACGCCCTCGACAAGAAGGTGCCCCTGCTCCGCTCGATCGAGGCGCTCAATAAGCAGGCGCTCCGCGTCCTCCATGCCCTCGGCGTCGCCGACGCGAAGCGCTGCACGCCAACCGTCGGCCCCGAGCAGGAGTACTTCCTCGTGAACCGCGAGCTGTACAAGAAGCGCCCCGACCTCGTCCTAACGGGACGCACGGTGTTCGGGTCCATGTCCGCCAAGGGTCAGGAGATGGAGGACCACTACTTCGGCGCCATTCCCGAGAAGGTCGCCGCCTTCATGCGCGAGCTCAACGACGAGCTCTGGGCCATGGGCGTGACCGCCAAGACCCAGCACAACGAGGTCGCCCCCAACCAGTTCGAGCTCGCCTGCGTGTACTCGAGCTCGAACGTCGCCGCGGATACGAACCAGCTCGTGATGGAGACCATGAACATCGTGGCGGCGCGCCACGGGATGGCCGCCCTCCTCCACGAGAAGCCCTTCGCCGGCATCAACGGATCGGGCAAGCACGTCAACTGGTCCCTGGGCACCGATTCCGGCCTCAATCTCCTGGAGCCCGGCACAGATCCCGCGTCCAACGCCCGTTTCCTACTCTTCATCTCCGCCGTGATCGAGGCCGTCGACCGTTATGCGCCACAGCTCCGCGCCTCGGTCGCGACCTCGGGCAACGACCTCCGCCTCGGCGGCAACGAGGCGCCCCCCGCGATCATCTCCGTCTTCCTCGGCGACGAGCTCTCCGCCGTCCTCGACGCGGCGGCCGAGGGAAAGCCCTACGTCTCCAAGGAGGGCGGCAAGATCGAGATCGGCGCCGCCTCCCTGCCAAAGCTTCCCCAGGACCTCACCGACCGCAACCGCACGAGCCCCTTCGCCTTCACGGGTAATAAGTTCGAGTTCCGTATGGTCGGCTCCTCGCAGTCCGTGGCGACGCCCTCCGCGGTGCTGAATACCGCGGTCGCCGACGTGCTCGCCCGCTTCGCCGACCGCCTCGAGACCGCCGCCAAGAAGGGCTCTGACATAGCCGCCGAGGAGAGGTCGATCATTTCCGAGTCCTACAAGGCCCACCGCCGAGTCGTGTTCAACGGCAACGGCTACGCCGAGGAGTGGCACCGCGAGGCCGAGCGCAGGGGCCTTCCCCGCTTCCGCGCGGCGGTCGAGGTCATTCCCGAGCTCGCCTCGCAGACCGGCCTGGAGCTCTTCGCTCGCCACGGCGTCTTTACTAAGGAAGAAGTCGAGAGCCGTTGCGTGATCTACCTCGAGAAATACGCGAAGCAGGTGAACATCGAGGCCGGCATCATGGTGGAGATGGCCAAGCGCTATATCTTCCCTGCGGTCACCGCCTCGGCGGAGGACTACGCCCGGGCCGCGAGCGCCCTCGCCGCGGTCGGTGCCATCTCCTCGCCCCAGGAGCTCAAGGCGCGCAAGCTAGCCGAGCTCGCCGCCGCCGTCGTCGACGAGGCGGACAAGCTCGAGAAGGCCCTCCTCAGCGTGCAGGAGATCGAGGAGCCCCTGGCCGAGGCGCGAGCCTACCGCGAGAGCGTGATCCCCAGGATGACCGCCCTCCGGGACAAGGCCGACGCCGTCGAGAGGATCGTCGAAGCCTCGCGCTGGCCCTTCCCGACCTACCAGGACCTGCTCTTCTCGCTCTGACCCGCTAGCCGCGATCTTCGGGAGCCTGGTCCTTTTCCTCCTCGGGGGGCCAGGCTCCTTTTTATTCCCTATTCAATTACCCTCGGCGAGCGAATCAGAGTACGCGAAAATCGCGGGCGTCCCGCCGGTGTGCCAGAAAAGGACCGTCCCGTCCTTCTCGAATTCCCCGGCTTCGATCATCGAGACGAGGGCGCCCAGGGCCCGTCCCGAGTAGACCGGGTCTGCGAGAACGCCCTCGGTCCGCGCGAGGAGGCCGATCGCGCGGCGCTCGAGCTCTCCGACTACGCCGTAGCCGCCCCCCGTGAACTCGCGCCGCAGGACGACGTCCTCGGGGCCGAAGGCGCGCTCGCCCAGGCCGACGAGGGCGGCCGCGCCGTTCGCGATCGCGAGGACCCTATCCGAGAAGTCCAATCCCTCGTCGGCGGCCTTGTCTATGCAGATCCCCGTAACCTGGGGAGCCAGGCCGAAGAGGCGGGCGCCGACCATCAGGCCCGCCTGCGTCCCTCCGGAGCTCGAGGCGAACACGATCGCCGATGGCCTGAGCCCGGTCTCCTCGAGCTGTGCGGCCAACTCGCCGGCGGCCACCGCGAAGCCCAGGGCCCCCAGGGGACTCGAGCCGCCGTAGGGTATCTCGTAGGGCCGGCGTCCCGCCGCCCGCAGCTCCTCGGCGAGGGCGGGGATGCCCTCGCCCTTGCGGTGCGATCCAGCCCAATGGACGCGCGCCCCGAGGAGGCGGTCGAGCAGGAGGTTGCCTTCGGCGCGCCCTGGCTCATCGCCGCCCAGGACGAGATGGCATTCCAGCCCGCAGGCGGCGGCCGCAGCGGCGGTTTGGCGGCAGTGGTTGGATTGCTGGGCCCCGCCCGTGATCAGCGCGTCGCAGCCGCGTGCGGGCGCGTCGCCTACGAGGAACTCGAGCTTGCGCGCCTTGTTGCCGCCAGTCGCGAGGCCGGTCTGGTCGTCGCGCTTCATGAGGATCCGCGGCCCGCCCAGCGCGGCGGCGAGGCGCGGCAGGCCGACGAGGGGAGTGGGGAGGAGGGCGAGCGATTCCCTCGGGAAGGGCTGGAGAGCGGCAGCCCCGTTCATATCCAGCCCAATATCCCCGCGAAGACTATCAGGGCCGCCGCGTCGACGCCGAAGAGGGCGCCGATCGCGCGGCGCTGGACCTTGGGCTTCCAGTCGTAGCAGAGGAAGGAGAAGAGGAAGAAGGGCACGTAGACCGCGGCGAAAACCGGTATCGCCCCCCACCAGCGGTAGACCCAGACGAAGGCGGGCGTCGTCGCGAGGAAGATCTCGATGACCGAGTAGAGCGCCGCGTTCGCGATCGCGAAGAATATCCGGTTGTTGATCCCGAGCACCTTGGCCTTCTGATCCTCGGGCAGGAGCTTGGATAGGATGAGGCCCGCCGCGGCGAACATGAGGGAGAGCTCGATCCCGACTCCGACGAGGAGGAGGTAGGAAGTCCCGGTCGGTACGGTCCAGAGCGCGTGGCCGGAAAAATGGCGGATGAGGGCGTTGCCGATCTCGTACAGCCAGTGGATCGCGTAGAGGGAGAGTCCCGCGGCGATTCCCTTCCAGTTCTTCTTGCCGGCCTCGGCGAGGTAGACGTAGACGACGAAGGCGAAGATCGGGATGACGTACCATTGGAAATTAGAGCCGTCGCGCAGGATGGATAGCGCCTTATCGGTAGCCTCGGGATGATTGAGCGGCATGGGAGCCTCCTTTCGGCCAGTATCGGCGATCGGGGCGGCCCGTGCTATACTGCCTTCGTGAAGGTATTGAAGCGCATAGCGCCGTTCGCGGTGATCGTCGCGGCCATCCTGCTGCTCCTCTATTTGCCCGACATCGCACCCGAGCGCTATTCCGACCTCGCGACCTTCTTCCGAGTCGAGATGAAGCGGCAGGGATATTCGGGCTTCTCGGTCGCGGCGATTGCGGACGGCTCGGTGCTGTATGTCGACGGCTTCGGCGCGGAGGGCTCGGGCAAGGCGATCGGCCCCGATACGCGGCTGTACGCGCCCGCTGCCGCGAAATCCCTGGCCGCCCTGGCCGCCTATTCGCTCATGCGCGAGCGGCGCCTCTCCCTGGACCTTCGCGTCCGCGACTACCTGCCCTGGTTCGATTTCGCCGGAGACCTCGGCGACCCGACCATCCGCAATCTGCTCTCGCACGCAAGCGGCGTGATGGACCGATCCTTCGACGATTCCCACCCCGCCGCTCCCGACCTCGAGGCCGCGGTCCGATCCATCGTGGGGGCGATCCCGACCGAGGCGCCCGGCCTGCGGTTCCACTACCTCGACACGGATTACCAAGCCCTCGCGCTGGTCATGGAGAAGGTGGCGGGCAAGCCTTACGCCAGCCTGCTGAACGAGCGCGTCTTCCTCCCGCTGGGGATGAAATCGAGCTCTGCCCGCGATCTCGAGCAAGCCCCCCGGGGCAGCGCCTCCTTCTTCGCCGTGGCCCTGCCGCGCGCCGCACCGCGCTCGCCCTTCGGCGCGGCTTCGGGCTACGTGGTCACCACCGCCTCCGACATGGGGCAATACCTCGCCTTCCTCCTCGGACCGGAGAAATTCAAGCGCGGGCCGATCGCCGCCAAGGCCGTCGACGCGTTTTTCGATCCCCTGGCGCCGGGCATCCCCTACGGCTTCGGCCTCTTCCTGGGCCGCTCGGAGAGCGGGCGCTTCGCCTACCACGACGGATCGATCGAGGGCTTTTCCTCCCGCATCGCCCTCTGGCCCGAGGAAAAGACCGGCATCGCCGTGATCGCGGCCGAGGGCTCGCTGCTTCAATCCCTGATCTCCATGCCCGGGCTGACCGAGGGCGCTCGCCGCATCATCCGTGACGGGAGCGCTCCCAGGCCCTTTCCCCTCGGTAGGCTCTACATCCTCCTGGCAGTCGTCGCCCTCGTGCACATTTTCGCGCTGGCCCTCCAGACGGGCGGGGCCCTGCGCTGGGCCAAGGAAGCCAGGGACAAGGCGGAGGCCAAGGGCGCCAACGGTCCGGTCTCCTTCGCGACCTTCAGGTGCTGGGCGGGGATCGCGGCCCGGGTAGCCGCCTCCCTCTGCTGCCCCGCGGCGATCGGGCTCGCCTTCGGACGCGTCGTGACGTGGAATACCCTATTCGAATTGGAGCCGGGACTCGCGGCCTGGTTCCTGTCCGTTTGCATGTTCGGCTTTCTCCGAAACACGGCTCGGCTCGTATGGATACGCGGCCCGTCGGGATTTCGAAGGCCTCGATGAATCGCAGGGAAACGGCTGTTAGCGTTAATTAAGAATAGGCCGACCGCTTCACACACGCGGCGGGAGTCGATATATTCCTTACATGACTCCCGAGATTTTCACCACCGACCCGACCTGGCCCTACTCGAAGGCCAAGACTGCGGTCCTAACGGCCGCCTCCGCGGTCATTCGAGAAGAGGGCCCCCGCGCCGCGACGCTCAAGAACATCGCGACCCGCGCCGGCATCACCGAGCCTGCGATCTTCCGCCATTTTGAGGGCGTGGACGGACTCTTCGGCGGGCTTTTCAGCGCCTACGAGCGAGTGTACGAGCGCTCCGCGTCCGCCTTCGCCGCCGACGGCAAGGGAGTGGCCAAGCTTCGCGAGGCGAGCCTCGCCCTCGTAGGCAACATCGCCGCCAGCCGCGACTTCGCCTATGTGCTCCTCTACGCCAGGCACGTCTTCCGCGGCTATCCCGAGCTCAAGGCCAAGGTCGCCGAGAACGACGCGGCTACCCAGGGCAAGGTGCTGGCCTGTATAAACGAGGGCGTCAAAGCCGGGGATATCCGCTCGGACATCGATCCCGTGTCGGCCGCCGTCACGCTCCTGGGGACCATCTACAGCACCGCGCAGACCTGGATCGAGTCGGGCTTCGGTTTCGATATCCTCGAAGCCTTCCGCGATCGCTGGGACGACTTCGAGCGCATGGCCGCGGCGAAGCCCAGCCCCAAGTCCCGCGACGCCAAGGCCTCTTCGCGCGAGCGTGCGGCGGCATACTTCCCCCTTCGCCCGTCCCCTGCCCCCAAGTCGAGGGGCGCCTCCGCGAAGAAGGGCCCGGCCGCCAAGTCCGAGTCCCAGCGCAAGGCCAAGGCGGGAGCCAAGGCCGCCAAGGCCTCGCCCAAGCCGGCCCCGAGGAAGGCCGCGGGCAAGGCCGCTCCGAAGAAGCAGGGGACCAAGGCCAAGTAGCACTCGGTCCTCGGCTCTTGAAATGAGCCTCCGCTTCGCCGCACTTACGGGGAGCGGAGGCATTTTTTTGCGCAAAATG
>JANXYQ010000005.1 GCA_025355995.1 Spirochaetaceae bacterium
ACCTGGCGGGCGAACGGCATCGGGACATACTGGCCCTGCTTCAGGATCTCGACCATCTTTTCGCCGCGGGTCAACTGCGCCTGGGTGGTCTTGTCCAGGTCCGAGCCGAACTGCGCGAATATCTCGAGCTCGCGGTACTGGGCGAGGTCCAGGCGTATGCGGCCGGAGATCTTGCGCACGGCCTTGGCCTGCGCGGCGCCTCCGACTCGCGAGACGGAGAGGCCGACCGCGAGCGCGGGACGGACTCCGGCGAAGAACAGCTCGCTCAGGAGGAAGATCTGGCCATCGGTTATCGATATCACGTTGGTCGGGATGTAGGCCGAGATGTCGCCGCCCTGGGTCTCGACGATGGGCAGCGCGGTGATGGAGCCGCCGCCCTTCTCGGGGGACATGCGCGCCGCGCGCTCGAGGAGCCGCGAGTGGAGGTAGAAGACGTCGCCGGGATAGGCCTCGCGTCCGGGCGGCCGGCGCAGCAACAGGGAGAGGGCGCGGTAGGCCACGGCGTGCTTGGAGAGGTCGTCGTATACGACGAGCACGTCCTTGCCCTCGTCCATGAAATACTCGGCTATCGCGCACGCCGAGTAGGGGGCGAGGTACTGCATGGCCGCAGTGGTCTTGGCGGTTGCCGCGACGATGATCGTATAGTCCATGGCGCCGTGGCGGCGGAGGGTCTCGGCGACCTGGGCGGTCGTGGAGGCCTTCTGGCCGATCGACGCGTAGACGCAGATCACGTTCTGGCCCTTCTGGTTGATGATGGTGTCGATCGCCAGGGCGGTCTTGCCCGTCTGGCGGTCGCCGATGATGAGCTCGCGCTGGCCGCGGCCGATGGGTATCATCGCGTCGATCGCGAGGATTCCCGTCTGCAGCGGGACGCCGACGCCTTTGCGGTCGATGACCGAGGGGGCGCGGCGCTCCACGAGCATGGAGCGCTTGGACTCGAAGGGCCCGGAGCCGTCTATCGGCGCGCCGAGCGGGTCGACTACGCGGCCGAAGAGGCCTGGTCCCGCGGGCACCTCGACGACGCGGCCGGTGCGGCGCACCGTCTCTCCCTCCCGGACCGCGTCCTGGCCGGAGAAGAGGATGCAGCCCACGTCGTCCTCGTCGAGGTTGAGAGCCATGCCCACGCCCCCCGACTCGAACTCGACAAGCTCCCCGTAGGCGCAGGAATCGAGGCCGTAGACTCGGGCGATTCCGTCTCCTGCTTGGACGACGGTCCCGACCTCCTCCCGGTCGAGGCGATCCTCGAACGCGCTCAGGCGCTCGCGGAGGATACCGGTGACTTCATCGGGTCGTAGCGGCATATATCATCCTTCTCCTCGCGCCGGGGTACCGGGCGCGTCAGGCGTGCCTGACCGCTTCCCGAGAGGCCGCGCGAGCTCGCGCCGTATCCGCTCTAGGCGGCCGGCGACCGAATAATCGATACGTAGCGAGCCCGCCCTGAGGCGGTAGCCCGCGATGAGCGACGGGTTGACGCGGACCCTCGCCCGCGTCGACGTGGCGCCCGAATAGGAGGTCCATGCGGCCGCGATCCGCGCCAGGGCTTCGTCGGCCGGCGCGCGCGCGGCCTCGACCTCGAGCCTGGCTATGCCCTCGTCGGCGTCCCGGAGCTCGCCGTACGAGCGCGCGATGTGCGGCAGGAGCTGCGTCCGACCCTTGTCGACCATGAGCGCGCAGAAGCGGCCGAAGACCGCCGGGCCCACGGGTCCGTCGCCAGGGGTGGGGCCGCAGGCGGCCGCGAGCACCCCGGTCTTGGCGGGCTTGGGGACGGAAGGGTCGGAGAAGAAGTTGCGGATGCGCGCGTCGGACTCGAACGCCTCGCGCAGGCCCTCGAGCGCGTCCCCGTAGGCGGCGCTGCTCTCGCGCCCCGGCGCCGCGAGGAAGAGCGCGCGGGCCCAGGCTCTCCGCCTATCTGGCACGGCCGGCCTCCAGCTCGCGCACGAGATGCTCCGCGGCTCGCTGGTCCTCGGCCGCGGCCGCGCGGCCGACCAGCCGGCCCGCCACCTCGGCGACGAGCGCGGCTATGTCCCCGGCTAGCTCCTGGCGGGCCTTCTCGCGCTCGCGCTCCGCGGCTTCCTCGCCCCTGCGCCTCGTCTCGGCGGCCTCGGCGTTCGCCTTCTCGAGGAGGGCCTTCGCCTCTTCCCTCGCGCGCTCCTCGCCGTCCCGCACCAGGCGCTCCGCCTCCGCGTCGGCGTTGGCCATGAGCTCGTCGTAGCGCGACTTCAGCTCCTCGGCCTTCCCCTGCATTATCGCCGCGTCGGCGAGGGAGTCCTTGATCTTCTTGGCCCGCGCCTCCATGAAGGCGGTGACGGGCTTGAAGAGCAGTTTCTTGAGGATGAAGAAGAGCACGAGGAAGTTGGCGACGGTAATGAAGAAGGTGACCGTAAAGTTGAGCACGACCTGTCTCCCTTTAGCCTCGGGCCCATTCCCTACTTGAAGATGAGGAGGAGGGCGACGACGAGGCCGTAGATGGCGGTGGCCTCGGCGAGGGCGATGCCGAGGAGGAAGGCTCCCTGGATCTTGCCGGAGGCCTCGGGCTGCCTCGCGATGGCCTCGGAGGTCTTGCCGGTGGCCAGGGGGATGCCGAAGCCGGCGCCCAGGCCCGTGAGGACCGCGATGCCGGCCCCGATCAAAGCAGCAGATTGAACGTCCATGATTCCTCCTATTCGATTGCCTCGGCGATATAGATCGTCGAGAGGAACGCGAAAACGACCGCTTGGATGAGGCCGTCAAAAAGATCGAAGTAAAGCCCGGCGAGGGGCGGGAAGGCGATGGGGGCGACTATCTCGATCAGCTTCATGATGATGAAGGCGCCCAGGATGTTGCCGAAGAGGCGGAGGCAGAGGGAGAGAGGCTTGATCGCGTATTCCATCAGCTTGAAGGGCAGCATCACGGGCGAGGGGCTGACGAGGCTCTTCAGGAAGCCCTTGACGCCCTTATAGCGGAAAGTCGAGAGGAAGACGGTGACGATCACCGTGATCGCCAGCGCCGCCGTGACGTTGATGTCGCGGGTGAGGGGCTTGATGACGAAGGCGGGCTCGAAGCCGAAGCCGCCGATGGGGGTCAGCATGGGGGCGAGGTTCGCCGTGATGAGGAAAATGAAGAGCGTGCCGAGGAAGGCGGCGAAGTCCTTGCCGTGGTGGCCGGCGGTCTGCGTGACGAAATCGTTGATGAAGCCTATGAAGGCCTCGAGGAGGAGCTGGGGCTTCTTGGGGATCTCGCGGAATTTCCTGGTGAGGATTATCGAGGCGGCTATGAGGATGGCCATCACGATCCATGTGGAGACGACCGTATCGGAGATCGGCACGCTGTAGCCGAAGGCGTGGATCGTGAAGACCGTCTTGATCCCGATCCCCTCGGTGATCTTCTCGCTGATGGACATGGCGTGCTCGGGCGCGCTCATCGCTTGCCTCCCGCGTTAAGTGTGCGTTCGGCGGCCAGGACGCCGATCCCGGAGCCCAAGGCCAGCAGGGACATGCCGATCGGCCCGGCCAAGGCGGCGGCGACCGCCCAGGGCAGGGCTGGCCGGGCCCGCACGGCGACCGCGGCTACGCCCGCGAGCAGCGCGGCGAGACCGATCATCCAGGCTGAGGCCGACAGGGCTCGCAGGCCGGCCCTCGCCGTCGAGCAGAGCGTCGAGGCGTAGTACGCGACGGCGACGTAGCGGCCCACGGCCAGGACGCCGATGGCCCCGGCCGCGAGCGCCGCCGTCGGCGACGAGGATAGGGCTGCTAACGCGGTGGCCGCCTGGAGGAAGGCGACCACGAGGATGCTGCGCGCGGATTCGGTGCCCATTGGTGCTCTCATCAATCCTTGAAAAAGAAATCGTCGGGAAAGTACCTGTTTAACGTCCCGTCGTCAAGGCACTGCTCCGAGCGAATGCGCTTAAAAGTGTCCTCGAGGTAGCCTTTCGTCAAATAGTACGAGCCAAGGAAGAAGAAATCCCCCACCTGGTCGGCGACTTCCATGAGGGCGTAGATGCGATGGGCGCCCTCGAGGTCCTCGCCTTCCACGATGTACTCGTTGACCGCCTTGCGGTCGAGGTTGAGCGCGAAGGTGAGCTCGGACAGGGGTATGCCCTGGGCGCAGTACTCCTTCCCCACCATGACGAAGAAGGCCCCGATCTCGTTCTTGTCCGCGCTCTTGTCGAACCAGCGGCCGAGCTTCCGGACGATCTCCTCGTGGATGGAGAGAAGCTCCGCGTCCTCGACCCCGTTGATCGCCGAGATGTTCTCGGCCTTGCGGAGCTTGGCGAGCCATCGCTTTCCGACGCCGGGGGCGGCGCCAACGAGAATGTCTTCCAGACTCTTGAGCAGCATATCGGCTCCTACTTTCCGCCCCCGGCCTCGACCCGATCGAGGAGGCCCAAGGCCTCGTCGACCGTGGCCTTACGCTGGGTCGGCCCCGGTATATCGGCGAGCCCGTCCCCCGGCTGGGGTCCGTACTCGCCGAACTGCGCGTGATTGCCGCCCGTAATCTCTACGTAGCGGCTCCCCGCGGGCAATCGCGCCCCGGCCGCCGCTATCCTAGCCGGCGTCGCCAAGGCATCTCGTGAAGCACCTACAGTAACGACGGGAAGCGACTTGGTCGAGAGGTCAGCGCCGCTACCCGGATAGGAGGCGAGCAAGAGGAGGCCGCCCAGGTCCATCGAGTCCTTGCCAGACCTCGCCCCCGCCGCCGCGAAGGCCGCGGCGGCTACGCCGCCGAGCGAATGGCCGGCGATTACCCAGCGTTTCACGCCGGGATAGGCGACGGCGGCGCGAAGCGCCCGCGAGGGGGCGAGTATCGAGAAGTTGAGCGGCATAGAGGCGAGGACCGCCGTATAACCGGCTTCCGCGCAGGCCATGGCCAAATAGGCGTAGGCCTCGGGAGGTATCTTGGCGCCGCAATAGACCACCAGGCCCGTCGATTTCGCCCCGGAGGGCGAGGTCGGCACGAAGCAGAGGCCCGAGGTTCCCGCCTCCACGCGCACGGAATCGCGGGAGCTCAGCAGGCCCTTGTCCTCGAGCGCCGGGAGGGGCTTGAAGAAGAAAGCCCCGGTCAGCGCCGCTACCCCGAGCAGGGAGGCGGCTAATGCCGGTCCGGGCCGGCGGCGTTTGGGTTTCATCCCGAATTTCAGCCTAAAGCAAGCGAAGGTTCATGTCAAATACCGGGCTGGAGGCCGGGGCCGAGGGGGCGAACGCTTCCACGCGGGCCCTCTTTCAGCTACAATCCCGTGGTAACGCGAGGACGGAGGATAATTGCGATGCCCGAACATACGGATTGGAAGAGGCGGCTCGAGGACAAGCAGGCGAAAAAATCGCTCGCGGAGCTGTACGGCGCGGATTCCGCGCGGCAGGCGGGGCGATACGCCGGCCTCGCCGAGCTCGCCGCGGCCGACGCTCCAGGCGCCGAGCTGCGCTTCTATTCCGCGCCCGGCCGGACCGAGCTCGGCGGCAACCACACCGACCACAACCGCGGGCGCGTGCTATGCGCGGCCGTCGCCCTCGACGCCGTCGCCTGCGTGGCCCCCTCCGACGACGGAATCGTCCGCATCCATTCCGAGGGCTACCCGGAGCCCATCGTCGTGGACCTCGATTCCCTCGATCCGGTCAAGGCCGAGCGGGGCACCACCGCCGCCCTCGTGCGCGGCGTCGCGAAGGGCCTTACCGACTTCGTCGGTGCCGACTTCGTCGGTCCCGGGGGCAGGCCCGGGCTCCGCGGCTTCACGGGGCGGATCGCCTCGAGCGTCCTGCCCGGATCGGGGCTCTCCAGCTCCGCGGCGATGGAGGTCCTGCTCGGCACGATCATGGCGGACCTCGCGGGGATCGAGGCCAAGCCGGTCGAGATAGCCAAGATCGGCCAATACGCGGAGAACGAGTATTTCGGGAAGCCCTGCGGGCTGATGGACCAGACGGCGAGCGCGGTCGGGGGGATCGTCTCCATCGACTTCGCCGATCCCGCCGCCCCCAAGGTCAAGCGCGTAAAATACGACTTCGCCGACGAGGGCTACGACCTCGTCGTGGTCAACACGGGAGGAAGCCACGCCGACCTTACCGCGGACTACGCCGCCGTCCCCGCCGAGATGAGGGCGGTGGCAGCCCAGCTGGGCGCGGGATACCTCAGGGAAGTGGATCCCCTCCTCCTCGTCGCCCGCGGTCCCGAGATCCGGAAGGCCTGCGGCGACCGAGCCTTCCTCCGAGCCCTCCATTTCATGGCCGAGAACGACCGCGTGGCCGCGATGGTGGAGGCCCTAGGCGAGCGCGACCTCGACTCCTACCTCAAGCTGGTCAAGAAATCCGGGGCCTCCTCGTGGGAGCTCCTGCAGAACCTCTATCCGCCCCATGCGCCGGCCGAGCAGGGCCTCCCCGTCGCCCTGGCGCTGAGCGCCGACTACATCGGGAGGAAGGGCGCGTGGCGGGTCCAGGGCGGGGGCTTCGCAGGCACGATCCAAGCCTACGTTCCGCGCAAGCGAGCCAGGGGCTACGCGGAGCTCATGGCGCGATACTTCGGTCCCGGGTCGGTCATCCCGGTCTCGGTACGCGCGACGGGCGCCATCAGGGTCCGCGTTTGACGCCAGGAGATGAAATGAGCGACGCAAAGAAGGGATTCGGGCCCTACTTGGGGAGCACGACCCTGATAAGCCTGGGATTCTTCACGATGGGCCTCATGGACCCGCTCTACGACAATTTCGTACCCCTGTTCCTCAAGAAGTTCGTGGATTCCATGAGCCTCCGCAATTCCATCATGACCATCGATAACGTCTTCGCCCTCTTCCTCATCCCGATCGTCGCGGTATGGTCCGACAACGCGAGGACGAGAATAGGGCGGAGGATGCCCTTCATACTCGTGACGCTGCCGCTCGGCGCCATCCTTTTCTCGGCCCTTCCCTTCGCGGCCGCGAGCTCCCTCGCGGCCCTGATGCTCCTTATCGTCGCCCTCAATGTCTTCAAGCAGGGCGCACGCGGGCCCGTCGTTGCCCTCATGCCGGACATCATACCCAGCGAATACCGCTCCGAGGCCAACGGCGTGATCAACATGGCAGCCGCGGCCGCCGGCATCATCGCCACCCTCGCGCTCGGGCCCCTCATGAATCCCGTGATCTCTCTTCCCCTCCTCGGCGCGACGCGGGGAAAGCTGCCCTTCCTCCTCGCGGCCCTCCTCGTCATCGTCAGCGTCGCGCTGCTGTTCGCCTTCGTGAAGGAGCGCGGCGGCAGGGAGAAGAGCGCCGAGGACCGCGCGCCGATCGTGGCGTCCCTGCGCGCGATAGCGGGGGCCGGGGACAAGAGCGCCCTCCTCATCCTGGTATCGATATTCCTTTGGTTCTTCGGCTATCAAGGCGTCCTGCCCTGCCTCAGCACCTACATGTTGGACGTGGTCGGCGTCTCGATCGGCCAGACCTCCTTCGCGATGGGCGCCGCGGCGGTGGCGATGATCCTCTTCGCGGTGCCCGCCGGCATCCTCGCCACGCGGATCGGCCGCAAGCCGGTGATCCGGGCCTCCCTCCTGGCCCTCGTCGTCGTGTTCGCCACGATATTCGCCCACGAGCCCGTCACCCGGGCGCTCGGCCTCGCCGCTCCCGCGCGGCTGTACAGCTTCCTCTTCCTGATGTTCTGCTTCGGGGCCTTTTGGATCGCGATTATCGCCAATTCCTTCCCGATGCTATGGCAGATGGCGACCTACGCGAACATGGGGGTCTACACCGCGGTATACTATGTAGCGAAGGAATCCTCCTCCATCGTATCGCCGCCCCTGACGGGGCTCTCCTCGGACGTCTTCGGCATACGCTCCATATTCCTCATCGCCGCGGCCTTCATGCTCGCGGCTTTCGTCGTCATGGGCTTCGTCAAGGGCGGAGAGGCCGGCGAGGGGCCCGCGCGAAAGGCGGGGGCGTAAATGGACGCCCTTGAGCGCGCGGTAAGCCGGCTCCTCGAGTCCTACGAGAGGGACGGCGGCGTCAATCACTCGAACGGCCCGAACCTGCCGAGCCGCGAGGCGGTGATCCGCGCCCTCGCGGATGTCCAGACCCTCGTCTTCCCGGGCTTCCACGAGGACGAGGGCATCGACGACACGAACATCGGCTACGTCGCCGGGGAGCTCGCCCACCGCGCCGCGAAGGTCCTCGTGCGCGAGGCGACCCGCAGCCTAGAGTACAAGTACAGGGTGAGCGGCGCGAACGGCTGCCCCGCTGCCTGCCATATCGAGGCGCGCGACCTCATCTCGGATTTCTTCGAGGCCCTGCCGCCCATGCGCGCCCTCATCATGGAGGACGTGGACGCGGCCTTCAGGGGCGATCCGGCGGCCAAGACCGTGGAGGAAGTCATCCTCGCCTACCCCGGGCTCGAGGCCGTAGTCGTCCACCGCATCGCCTATTTCTTCTGGGAAGCGGGCCTCCCCCTGATCCCCCGCATGATGAGCGAGCACGTGCACTCGAAGACCGGCATCGACATCCACCCCGGGGCCACGATCGGGAAGCGCTTCTTCATCGACCACGGAACGGGAGTGGTCGTAGGGGAGACCGCGGTGATCGGCGACGACGTGAAGCTCTACCAGGGAGTCACCCTCGGCGCGCTGTCGGTGCGCAAAGGCGAGAGCGAGAGCAAGCGCCATCCCACGATAGAGGACGAAGTCACGATCTATTCCGGGGCCACGATCCTGGGCGGCGCCACGACCGTAGGGAGGGGTTCCGTGATAGGCGGCAACGTCTGGCTCACGAGCTCGGTGCCGGCCTATTCGCGCGTCTATCTGCCCGAGGGCGACCATTTCGCCCGCGTGGAGATGCAATACCTGGACAAGGGTGCCTGCATTTGATCCGCGCGCCCTGAGGCGCGCAACGCGGGCACCTTGAATTATTCCGCAATGGGGATAAAATAGGGCAAGCTAATTCGAGATAGGAGGTTATCCGTGAAATCCCAGGATAAGCAGAAGAGCGACGAGAAGAAGAAACCCCAGAAGACCCTGAAGGAAAAGCGGGCCGAGAAGAAGTCCAAGAAGGACTCCAAGTCCTCCGAGGTCTGATGAGAGGCCGCCGCCGGGCCCGGGGGCTCGCCCGCGGGCCCGGCGCTAGAGCCTCCGCTCGAAGATCGTCACCGCCCCCTCGGGCGCGCGGGACTTCAGCTCGCTGAGGTATCGCTCCTCTTCCTTCTCGACGAGCCCCGCCAAGACCCCGCCTATCCTCTTCAGGAGAACCTTCCCGCTGCGGGCGAAGAAGAAGATCTTCCGCGGCTCGTTGCCGCCGACGTCCGAGGCGAGCACGGGGATGCCTTCCTTCGAGAGATACTCGAAGGCGAAATCGATGTTGCTCCCGGGGATCTTCGTGCCGCCCCCTCCGGGCAGGCGCAGGACGGCGCCGCCGCCGAAAACCTTGGCCTTGAGCGCGGGCCGCCGCGCGCCGAGCTTCATCAGGTCGTTGATCAGCAGCTCCATCGCGTACATCCCGTATTTGGCGTTGGGGCTGCGGACGAGCTCGCTCTTCCCGAAATCGCCGGGAAGCATGAAGTGGTTCAGCCCCCCGGCCCTGGCCTCGAGGTCGTAGATGGCGACGGCGATGCATGAGCCCAGGACGGTGGACACGATGGTATCGTCCAGCGTCGCGAAGTACTCCCCGGGATGGATGGTTATGAGTTCCTGCTCGAACTGGGAAACGCTGTGCCGGAACACTGGCGGGGCCCTATTGGGATTTGCCTAATCGACCGGACGAAACCCTGAGAAGCGCCAAAGGCAAATCCCTACAAGGAGGCTTCCCCGTCCGCCGTTCGCGCAAAGCGCGAACGGTACAAAATGTAAGGCTCATTAAAAGAGGGTGACCTCGCCGGCCTCGCCGCCTTCCTCGACCGCGAAGCGGCCTATGGCGCCTGCCGCCTTCTTGTGCGTGAAAATCGTGAATCTCTCGACCATGCGCCGCATCCTCTCGGACTCGACCCCCGCGTCATCGGGGCCGAGCCCCGCGCGCAGCGAGGCCTTCAGCTCCCCGAGGCCCGCGCCGACCGCCCGTAGCCTGTCATTGAGGCCTCGAAGCCGCTGAAGCTCCTCTCCCGCGCGGCCGATCAGGGCTATGAAGTCTTCGGTATAAAGGGTGAATTCCTCGATGGCGCAGCGCAGGGAGTTCTGGGCGCCCGAAAGGCGGCCGATGTCCTCCTCGACCCTCCGAAGCGTCGAGACGAGCCTCTCGCCCTCCCCACCGCTCCGGTCGCCTTCCGCCGAGCCGTTCGCGGAGTAGCCGCCGAGCGCCTCGCTCGCCAGCCTCGTGAAGTCCTTCGTTGTATCCATGGCCCCGCCGACGTCGGCCTCTATCCGGTCGGTGAGGGTGATCATCTCGCCGACGGTCGTCGAGACGCCTGCGAGGGCCTTGGTCTTGGCCACCTCGATGCGGGAGGCGACGACGATGTTCTGGAAGCGGGAGAGCAAGGCTGCGAGCCCCTTGAAGCTGCCGTCGAGGCCGGCGACGTGGTCGGTCAGCCGCGAGGCCATGTCGACGACGTCCCTTTTGAGCTTCAGGTAGCGGCCGGAGCCCGACTGGAAGGCGCCCGTATCGGCGCAGGAGCCGCTCGCCGATCCCCCGCCGAGGAACCGCAGCCGCTTGCGCTCGCTCTCTCCCACTATGGCGCTGACCGCGTCCATGTCGGCCCCGAAGGAGCCCGCGCTGGCGTCGAGCTTCCCTACGATGTCCTCTATCAGGCTCTCGGTGAGCTCGGCCACCGCCGCGACGAAGGCGGTCTCCGCCTGGTCCTTCGGCCCCTCGGAGGCGGCCCGCGCCTCCTCCAGCGACATGCCCACGTGCTGGAGGGACTGTCGCACGATGTCCTGGAGCTGGACCTCGCCCATCACGCGCAGCACGGGTTCGCGGACGCTCCTGGCCTCTGCCAGCAGGGTCGAGAAAAAGTCCGTCGCGCCGGCCAGGTCTCTCTTGATCTCGTCCAGGCCGGACCCGAGGGTCCTGTCTATCGTCGCGAAGAAATCCCGCTGGAAATCGTCCAATTCCGCGAGGACGTTGCGGAGCCTCGCGAAGAAATCGAGGAGGGAGCGCCCGCTCGCCGTCACCGCGTCGGTCAGGCCTATGGTGCGACCGGACAGGCGCTTCAGCTCGTCGGTGATGACTGAAAAGGCCTTCCCCTCCGATCCCGACTTGAGCGCCACGGTCATCGCGTTGAGGGAGATGATCTCCATCTCCTCCGAATCGGCGCGGACGCGGGCGATGATCTGCTCCAGGGCGCCTAGGCGCGATATGCCGTCGTTTATCCGCGCGAGGAAAGACGAGTCGCGCTCGCGCAGGGTGGCGAAAAAGCTCGAGGCGGCCTTGACGAAGGAACTTCCCTCCCCTTCCAGGCCGGTCTCGGCGAGGGAGGCCAGGGCGCGAAGCGAGCGTTCGCCGTTCGCGGCCCCCCGCTCCATTTCGGCCGAAAGCCGGGGGAAAAGCCTCCCCAGCTCGAGGTACGCGGTTTCGCTCTCGCGTTCGATTCGGGCGGCTTCTTCGATGAGGATCGAGACCCGTTCCCTGACTTCTGTCGGCATCGCGTTTAACTATAGACAAATATAGGGCCCGCCACAAGGACGGGCCCCGTTCTAGTTGAACAGAATTCGCTCTCGGGCGACGCTTTACTTGGCTTGCTCGTCCCAGCGCACCGGGAGGATGGAGAGCTCGGTGTCCTTGTCGAAGTAGCGGCCCTTCGCCATGACGGGAGCCAAGGTGATCTCGTCGCCCATCTTGAAGAGGTGGTGGGGGGGCACGCGGGCGATCATGGAGCTCTTGGCCGTGGCGGCGTAGATGTTGATATCCGCGCCGAGGGGCTCCACTACCGTGACCTTGGCCTTGAGCGTCGACCCGGGCGCGAAGGCCGTCACGTTCTCGAGATCCTCGGGCCGGATGCCGAAGGTGACTTCCTTGCCGACGTAGGCCTTGAGGAGGGGATGATGCTCGGGCGCGGGGACGAGCTTGAAGGAGCCCTCGTCCACCATGATCCGGCCACCTTCCTCGATCACCTTGACGGTGAGGAAGTTCATGGGCGGCGTTCCGAGGAAGCCGGCCACGAACTTGTTGATGGGTTGGTTGTAGAGATAGAGGGGCGAGCCGATCTGCTGGATCTTGCCGTCCTTCATGACGACGATCTTGTCGCCCATCGTCATGGCCTCGACCTGGTCGTGCGTTACGTAGATCATAGTCGCGTCGAGGCGATAGTGGAGGTCGATGAGCTCGGCGCGCATCTGCACGCGGAGCTTGGCGTCGAGGTTGGAGAGGGGCTCGTCGAAGAGGAAGACCTTGGGATTGCGGACGATGGCGCGGCCGACCGCGACGCGCTGGCGCTGGCCGCCCGAAAGCTGCTTGGGCCTGCGGTCCAGGAGTTTCTCGATGTCGAGGGTGCGGGCGGCTTCCTTGACGCGCTTCTCGATCTCGTCCTTGGGAAGCTTGCGGATCTTGAGGCCGAAAGCCATGTTCTCGTAGACGGTCATGTGGGGATAGAGGGCGTAGTTCTGGAACACCATCGCGATATCGCGGTCCTTGGGCGGCACGTCGTTGACGAGCTTGTTGTCGATGTACAACTCGCCCTCGGTGATGTCCTCGAGACCGGCGATCATGCGGAGCGTCGTGGACTTGCCGCAGCCGGAGGGGCCTACGAAAATCACGAACTCCTTGTCGTTGACCACGATGTTCGCGTCGTCGACGGCGCGCACATTGCCCTCGTATACCTTTCCGATTTTCTTGAGCTCTACCTTGGCCATGAATCCTCCCTATAGGGGTTATGTTAGTGCCGGTGAGTATAAACCGAGACGAGGTTCCAGTCAAAGCAAATATATCGGGGATTCCGATACTATCGGTCCAGCGACCGTGTCCACGCGTACATCAAGATGCCGAAAGCGACCGAAACATTGAACGAAGCCTTAGCCCCCGACATAGGGATACTCACTATGCCATAAGTACATAGCTGCCGAGCCTCGCTTGAAATCCCCAGTTCCTCCGAGCCGAGAATGACCGCGCCCCTTTTCGGGAAAACGAAGGTTTCGATGCTCTCGCCCCCGAGTTCCAGGGCGAAAAGCGGCAGTTCCCCGGCAAGGCTCTCCAGGCTGGCCCGCCGCCAGGAGAGGAGCTCGACGGCCCCCATGGCGCTCCGCTGAGCGCGGGGATGCCTAGGATCGGCGCAATCGGGAGAGAGGATCAGCTCCTCCAGCCCGAAAGCGTCCGCCGTACGGAAAACCGACCCGATGTTGAATGGGGAGCGCAGGTCCTCGAGAAACGCGCGGATTCCCGGGCGAACGAGACGCGAGCCTTGGTCGGGCTGTCCGGTTCTCGGATCGATGAGGTCCCAGTCGGCCGGCGCCTGTCCGGTGGCCGCGATCAGAGCATGGCGAAGCGTATCTACGGCGCGAAGGAGCCCCGAGCGCGCGGCTTGGTCCTCTCGCGCTTCTCCCGCATTTGCGTAGGCGCCCATTAGGCCGCTCGCGGCTCCGAGGACGGCCTCCGGGCTATCTTTATCGCCCAGCAGGAGCTTAGCCAGGCCGAGCGCGTAGCCGAGGAGGGGTAATTCAAGCGCCGAACTCTCCGCGCCACCGAGGAGCCCCCGCTCCAGCTCTCCCAGCACGAGGGCGCTCTTCCTCATCCGGTGCCGAGGAGCCAGCTTCGCGAGCTTGTTCAGGGGAATCATCGGAGCCGCATTAGAACGCGGTTTTCACGAAATCGAACACGTCGTCGACCGAGGCCGCGCGGGGAAGGTAATTCATGAAATCGAGCTCCCGAGCGTCACGGGCGGATTCTACCAGTCGGTCGAGGACCAGGTCGAAGTCCTTCAGGCGAGAAGGCACCTTGAGGAGCCCGAGGCGGGTCCGCAGCCATTCCACGGATTTGGCCGCGGCTTCCTGGGGGCTCGACTCGGAGACGTCCTCGCCGAAGAGGGCCGCGAGGGCCGCCACCTTCTCGAGCCGGCTCTTCGAGGCCACTTCCATCGAATAGGGCAGGAGTATGGCGGCGATGGCCGCCTTCGGCACCGGCCAGCGGGCGTTGATGGCCAGGGCGACGGCGGTCCCCAGCCCGGGCGCGCTCATGCCCTGGCCGAGGGTCGACAGGAAGCTGCCCTTCCAGCCCTCGGCCCTCGCCGCGGGATCGTCGGGCCGCGCGATGAGGCCGTTGAGGGCGGAAGCGAGCGAAGTCGCCGCCTTCTCCAGTAGGATGTCGCTCATGAAGGAGGATTTGGAGGAAACGTAGGCTTCCACCGTCCCGAGGAGGCCGTCGATTATGCAGGAGGCGGAGAGCTTGGGCGACAGGGAGGCGGAGAGGCCCGGGTCGATGAGGGCCGCGGAGGGGGCCGAGCCTGGCACCCGAACGAGGCGTATTCGCCTGTCGCGGCCGTCCGGGAGGAGGATGCAGTCCTGGGTCAGGAAGGGATGGCGCAGCGAGGTCGGGATTTCGATGAGGGGGACGCGCCCGCATTTTACCTCAGCCCCGTCGATTACGGCGTCGACGTCCTGATCTCCCTGGGCGAGGGCAGCGGCGGCTCGGCCGATCATCAGGGTTTTCAGGCCGCCGAGGGCGATGACGAGGGGGGAACGGGAGCCGCGAGCCAGGCGCAGCGCGTCGTCGGCTGCCCTGCTGGTCGCGCGATCGGTCACCTCGTCGAAGACGAGGACCTGGATTCCGCGCTCCTCGAGAAGGGAACGTACGCGTTCGACCGTTTTTGACTCGTAAAGGAGGGGATCGACGACGAGCATGCAGCGCGCCCTGCCTTCGCCGGCCAGTTCTCCGGCGAGGAGGGGGAGCCTGAGCAGGGCATCGGACCCTATCCAGACGCGGGGACGTACGCTAAAGCTAAAATCGGGCACGGTGCCCCCCTAATGAAAAAGGCGGAAGTCACGCTCCCGCCTTGAATTACCGTTTCCGGCCCCGAGGGCCACCCTATCGAAGCCCGTCAACTACCGAAAAGCTGATCGATAATGCGGTCGGCGGTCATCGATACTACCGCATCGTCCATATACGCGGGATTGTTGATCTTTGCCTTCAGCTCTGCTATTCGGTCCGATCGAGTATCGGGCGCCGCTTTCGCGAGCTCGAGCGCCTTGAAGAGCTCGGCCTTCTGGGCGGCATCCGAGGAGATGGCGATGGAATCGCCTCCGCGAGCCTTCTCGGCCTTTCCGCCGAGAGAGGGCTTCTGGGGGTCCCGGATCGGGTCTACGGAGTTCAGCCGGTCTATGGTCATCTCGCTCCCCTGCCTTTCATCAAAAGTATCGGCGCCCGCACGTAAATAGTTTACGCCAATTCACTGCCGGCGACAAGCACCGCGAATTCTCCGCGGGTCTCGCCCTTCGCATTCAGGGATTCCAGGACCTCGGAAGCGGTCCCGACGATGAATTCCTCATGTATTTTCGTCATTTCCCTGCCGACGCATAAGCGCCGAGAGGGATCGATCAGCGCAATTTCTTCTATTAAAGCGACGACTCGGTGGGGAGATTCGTACAGTACGAAGGATTCCTCCCGCGACATGAGCTCGGTAACCCTCGTCCTACGTCTCCCGGACTTGGGCGAGGGGAAGCCGTCGAAGAGGAAGGACCTGCCCCCCATGCCGGAGGCGCTCACCAGGGCGGCGAAGGCGGAAGGGCCTGGAATAGGGCTGACCTCGTGGCCCGCCTCGCGGGCGCGACGGGCCAGGAGGGAGCCGGGATCCGATAGGCCGGGCGTCCCGGCGTCGCTGCAGTATGACACCGTCTTTCCCTGCGCCAGGAGGCCGAGTATGCGCTCGGCGCCGCGCGCCTCGTCGTTCGCGTGGTACGAGAGAAGGGACTTTCGGATCTCGAAATGATTGAGGAGCTTGAGGGTGTGGCGCGTATCCTCGCAGGCTATCGCGTCGGAGCCCTTGAGCGTCTCGAGGGCCCGCAGGGTGATGTCGCCGAGATTCCCTATCGGCGTCGCCACGAGAAAGAGGATTCCCATGGCGGCGAGTATGGGTCGATCGGGCTAGCGAATGCAAGCCCGAACCCTGTATAGTCGATTCGATGGGAATAGCCCTCGCGATCCTCGTGTCGGCCTGCCTGCTCGCCGCGCTGTTCCTCGGTCTCGATCGCCTCGCCTCCGCCTCGCGAGCCCGCGGGGCCGCGGGGGCCTCGCCCCGCCCGGGCAAGGGAGCCGCGAATATTCGCGAATGCCCGCTGTGCTCATCGGCGCTGGGGCCGGGCGAGAGGGTGAAGTCGAGCCTCTTCCCCGGGAAGGCGGACAGGATCATGTATATATACGGCTGCGCGCATTGTTGGCCCGCGACGCCTGCGTCGCGCGCGACGTCTGCGTCGCGACGGATCTGCCCCGTGTGCGGCCAGGCCTTGGACGCGAAGGGTTGGGTGATAGCGCGGTATTTCGAGCGGCCGGGCCGCTCCGGCAAGCCGGAGCGACGGCACGTCCACGTGCTGGGCTGCACGGGCTGCCGCGGCTAGCCCGAAGGGGAGTTGATGGAAGGACCTCAAGTCAAGAAGCTCGGTTTGCTCGGCGTGTTCCTGGGGCTGCTCATCCTGGTAGCCATGATATTCCTCCCTTTCGCGACCGTCTTCCTCTGGTCGGCCCTCTTCTATTCCTTCCTCTTCCCGATATTCAGGAAGCTGGCGGTACGGAAGGACGGGAAGGACAGGTCGGGCCTCGCACGGACGGGTATCGCCGTCGGCCTCGCCCTGGGCGGGGTCCTCCTCATAGCGGTGCCGGGGGTCCTCCTCGGTCTGAGCATGGTCAGGCAACTCGGGGCGATGATCCACAGCGCCTTGGTATCGATCGAGAAGAATCCCTCGATCATCGGCTTCACGCCCGATGGCGCCATCGCCACCTTCCTGTTCTCGATCAGCGACGGGTCGATCGACATCTCCAAGCTGAACATAGTCGAGGAGATCCGGACTATCGTGAATCTCAGGATGGACCGGATCATCGTGCTGTCCGGGCAATTCCTCAAGCTGACCGGCAGCCTCCTGATCTCGCTGGTCTTCATGGTCTTCACCATCTACTTCCTCCTCATCGACGGCCGGCACCTGGCCAAGGTGCTCATCGGCGCGATGCCCATCGAGAAGAGCTACACGGAGATTTTCCTGCGGAAATTCCGCGACATGGGCAAGCACCTCGTCACGGGCTACTTCTTCATAGCCCTGCTCCAGGCCATCCTAATGCTCGTCCTCTGCGGCGTCTTCTCGGTCAAGGGCGGCCTCGTGATCGGCTTCCTGACCGCCCTCGCGTCCTTCATCCCGATGGTCGGAACCACACTCGTACTGCTGCCGGTCGCCGCGGCCAAGTTCATGGCCGGTGACGTCACGGGAGCCCTCCTCTTCTTCGCGGTCTCCATCGCCCTCGTCTGGACGATCGACACCTTCGTGAGGCCCCTGCTCCTCGAGGGCAGGCTCAAGATCCATCCCCTGCTCATCCTCTTCTCGATACTCGGCGGGCTCTCGGTCTTCAAATTCAACGGGATCATCCTCGGGCCCCTCATCCTCATCCTCTTCTTCACCGCGATAGAGCTCTACGAAAAGGCCTATGACGCGCCCCTGGAGGACCAGAACCGGAGGAAGGGCGATTGCGCCGACGGGGAGTCGGGGAACCAAAAGGAGAGCTAGAGCCTACAGCCCGATCTCGGCGAGGTACTCGTCGCCGATCGCGAGGTTGCCTGCGGTGCGGCCTAGCTTGCGGTCGGGGCGGATCGCGCCATGGAAATCCGAGCCCGCCGTGACGCGAAAGCCGCGCTCGCGGGCCATTTTCTCCACGCGCCTGCAGTGGCCGATCTTGGCCGTGGGATGGAAGGCCTCGATGCCGTCGATGCCCAGCGCCTTCCACTCGTCCATCAGCGAGCCGAGCCTTCCCCAGGACACGAAGAGCGAGAGCGGGTGGGCGACCACGGCGAGACCGCCCGCCCCCTTCACTATGCGCATCGCGTCGGCGAGCTCGAGGCAGTCCTTGGCCTCGTAGAAGGGCCTGCCCTTCGCGAGGTACTTGTCGAAGGCTTCCTGCCTCGTCCGGACCGCCTTGCGCTCGACGAGGAGGGCGGCGATGTGGGGCCTGCCGGCGGTGCCCTCGCCCGCCACCGCCCGGAGCTCGTCCATGGTCGCGGCGAAGCCGGCGTCCCGCATCCTGTCCAGGATACGGCCGTTCCGCACGTCCCGCGCCCTGAAGAGCCGTCCCAGCGCGTACTCGAGCTCCCCGCCCAGGCGTTCGAGGCGAAGCCCGAGGAGGTGGAACTCGCCGGGGCCGAAGGCGATCTCGACCTCGACCCCGCGTATGAGCCTCAGGGGCGTTCCCGTCGCGGCCGACTCGGCTTCCGGGATCCCGGCGACCGAGTCGTGGTCCGTGAGGGCGAGGGCGGAGAGCCCGCGCTCGAGGGCCAGGCCCACGAGGGCTGAGGGCGAGTAGCTGCCGTCGCTGGCCGTCGAGTGGCTGTGCAGGTCAACCATCGATGTCCCCGGGAATTTCGGCGCGGCTCCCGAAGGCCCGCACGGGGAGGCCGGTCGACGAGCGCACGCGGGCCGCGTGCCGGGCGAGCGCGTCGTCGCTCAGGGCGGCGCAGCGGTCGCCGGGGCTGGGCCGGGCCAGGGTGTAGAGGTGGACGGCGTCGACGCGGGCGCCTCCCGCGACGAGGCGCGACAGGAGGGCGGCGTAATCCGAAAGGTCGGCCTCCGAGGGCCGTCGCCCCTCGACCTCGCAGAGCATGGTCTGAATGACGACGGGCCGGCGCCTCGCGAACGAGAGCAGGCCCGCGGCGACCGTCTCGAGGGAGAAGTCGGTCCCCTCCTCGCTCACCGTCCCGGGCGCCGCGCCTCCGAGGCCGGACATCAGGCGGAAGAGCTCCTCGTTGCCGGCGTCGAGCTTGGCCCAGACGACGAGGGACTCGTCCCGCGAGTAGCGCTCGAGGAGGCTCGAGATCCCGGGGTCGAGAAAGCCGGTGGAGTTCGTGATGACGACGAGGGACGAGCCGCCGAGGATCCTCGGGCTCGAGCGCCGGAGGCTCGCGCAGAGAGCGAGCGCCTGGCCGAGCAGGGGGGAATCCGTGGGCTCCCCGTTGCCCGAGAGGCAGATGTCGCGAACGCTCTCGGCAGCCCAGTCCTCGGGGTAACCGCGATCCAGGAAAAGCGCGAGCTCCCCGGCGAGGCTCTTGATGGAAAAGCCCGCGCTCGTCCCGTGGGGGATGAACACCTCGCAGTAGGGGCAGTCGAAGGCGCAGACCTTGGCCTCGGGGAAGAGGTTGATGCCGAGGGAGAGGCCGCCGGAGCGCCGGGAAACCACTGGGTATACGAGGCGTCCCGCCTCGCGGTCCCCTCGGTGATCCTCGGTCGAGTGCATGCGAAGATAGTAGCGATGCCGGACGAGCTGGGCAATACGCGCGAGGAGGCCGGGCGGAGGCGGATTGATACTATTGACAGGATCATCCGAGCCGTGCGAGTATCCATCTCAAGATGAATCAGAAGACGCGCATCGAGCTTTCCAGCCTCAGCCATCGGCATCACGGCCATACTCTCGGGCCGTGCGAAGCCGTAGCCTAGGGCGCTGAAAAGCAGCGCGGTCTACGGGAGCGCCGGCCTCATGGGGCCGGCGCTCCGGTTTTAAACGGATCCTTTCGGAGGGTCAGGCGCCGGTAGCCCGGCTTCCCGTATCCCGAAAGAAAGGAGTCTCGCATGGACGACGTAGTATTGGAGCTCGCCCTGCCCAAGGGCAGGATGCAGGCTGAGGTCCTCAAGCTGATGGCCGACGCCGGCCTTCCCGTAAAGGCCGACGAGAGGGGCTACAGGCCGATCGTCGGAGGGGGATGGGCGGAGGGCGAGGCGAAGGGCCTCGCGAGGGCGCCCCGCTTCGACGCCAAGTTCCTAAAACCCCAGAACATTGTCGAGATGATCGACCTCGGCAGCCGCGACGTAGGCTTCGCCGGGGCCGACTGGACGCGCGAGCTCGGCTCCCGCGCCGTCGAGCTCCTGGATACGGGGCTGGACCCCGTGCGGGTGGTCGTGGCCGCCCCCGCCGCCCTCCTCGTGGACGGGAGGCTGCCGGCGGGGCGGAGCCTCGTGGTCGCCTCAGAATACGAGACGATCGCCCGCGAGTGGATGTCGCGCAACGCGCCCGGGGCCAGCTTCGTGCGCTCCTACGGCGCGACCGAGGTATTCCCCCCGGAGGACGCCGACGTCATCGTGGACAATTGCGCCACCGGATCCACGCTCAAGGCCAACGGCCTAGCGATCATAGACGAGGTCATGCGCAGCTCGACGCGCCTGTACGCGTCGCGCAAGGCCATGGCCGCCCCAGCGAAGAGGGAGGCCGCCGAGAGCCTCGCCCTCCTCGTAGGCTCCGTCCTCGAGGCCCGCAAGCGCGTCATGATCGAGGTGAACGTGCCCGCGGACCGGCTGGCCGAGCTCACCGCCGTCCTTCCCTACATGAAATCGCCGACGATCTCGCCGCTCAAGGGCGGGGAGGCCTTCGCCGTCAGAGTCGCGGCGCCGCGGGCCGCGCTCGCAGGACTCATCCCCGAGATAAAGCGACGGGGCGGGAGCGACATCGTGGTCTCCGAACTCTGCCAGCTCGTGCCGTAAAGGGAGGGAAGCCATGGAAACACCTACCCTTAGGCTGAACGCGAACGAGGGCAGACCCTGCCTGCCGCCGGAGTCCATCGCGGCCCTCGTCGGCGCCGAGGTCCTGCGCCGCTATCCCGAGTCGAGGCCGCTCGAGGAGGCCCTCGCCGCCAAGATGGGTCTCCCCCCCGAGCGGGTCATCGCGACTGCCGGCGCCGACGACGCCATAGACCGCGCGGTCAGGGCCTTCGGCCGCGGCGGGGCGACGGTGCTGTCCACGGCGCCGGCCTTCGAGGAATACGCGGCCGCGGCCGAGCGGACGGGCGCGCGCTACGTCGCCGTTCCCCGCGCGCCGGACGGCCCCCTCCCGCTCGCCGCCCTCGTCGAGGCGATCCGCGCCGAGAAGCCCTGCCTGGTCATCGTCGCATCACCCGACAGCCCCGGCGGCGGGACCCTTAGTCTCGCGGAGCTGCGGGAGCTCGCCGCCGCCTGCCGCGCCTCAGGGGCTGTACTGCTCTTCGACGTGGCCTACGCGGACTTCGACGAGGACGGATCGGTCTACGAGGAGGCGCTGGGCCTGCCCGGCGTCGTCTCGACGGGGACCTTCTCGAAGGCCTATGGCCTCGCGGGGCTGCGCGCCGGCTGGGCCGCCGGTCCGGCCGAACGGATCGCGATGCTGCGCGAGGCGGGGCCGCCCTTCTCGCTCTGCACTTTCTCCGTGGCCGCCGCCCTCGAGGCCCTGCGCTCGGGAGAGGCCGCGAAGGAGGCCTTCGTGTCCGAGGTAAGGCGGGAGCGGCCGCTCCTCCGCGAGGCCCTCGGCGCGATGGGGGCGAGGACCTGGCCGAGCAAGGCCAACTTCTCGACTGCCTTCGTCCCCGATTCCGCCGCGTTCTCCTCGGCCCTCGCCGCGGAGGGAATAAGGATACGGTCCTGGGCGGGCAAGCCCGGGCGAGACGGTATGGTTCGCATAACCTGCCCCGGGGAGATTTCGGAATTCGCGATCCTCCTCGCGGCCCTCGCGAAGATAGGGAGGCTATGATGGGCAGTCGGAAAGCCGCGCTCAGGCGCAAGAGCCGCGAGACCGAAGTGCTGGTGGCCCTCGACCTGGACCCCGAGAAGGCCCGCGTCGAGATCGACAGCGGGATCGGCTTCCTGGATCACATGCTGACGGCCCTGGCGACCCACTCGGGCTTCGCCCTCTCGCTCGCCTGCCGCGGCGACCTCGCCGTGGACGACCACCACAGCGCGGAGGACTGCGCCCTGGCCCTGGGAGAGGCGCTGTCGCGAGCCTTGTCGAGGGGGCCGGCCCCGAGGCGCTTCGGCTCCGCCTACGCTCCCCTCGACGAGGCCCTGGCCCGCGCCGTGATCGACCTCTCGGGCAGGCCCTACTGCCGCGTCGACCTCGCCCTGAAGGGCGAGCGCCTCGGCGATCTCGCCGCCGAGAACGCCGGGCACTTCATGGCGAGCCTCGCCTCGGCCGCGAGGCTCACCCTGCACGTCGACGTGCTCGCGGGCGAAAACGACCACCACAGGGCCGAGGCCGCGTTCAAGGCCCTCTCGCTGGCGCTGAAGGAAGCCTGCGCTCTCGCCCCGGCGCCCGCCGGCGCGCAGGGCGTCGGCGCCGCGGCAGCCGAGTCCACGAAGGGCTCGGTGCTGCTGGAGGAGATCGGCGAGTCCGATTGGGACCGGATGAAGGCGGGACTCGATGGCTGAAACCTCCGCGCTCAGGGTCGCCTTCGCGGCCACTGGCGTCGCGAACCTCGCGTCGATCATGGCCGCCTTCCGCAGGGCGGGCGCGGAGCCCTTCCTCGCGGCGGACCCGGAGGAACTGGCGACGGCCGCATACGCCGTCCTGCCCGGCGTCGGGTCCTTCGGCAGCGCGATGTCCGCCCTCGCGGCCTCGGGCATGGACGAGGCCCTGAGGGACCGCGCGACTCGCGGGGTTCCGACGATGGGCGTCTGCGCGGGCATGCAGCTCTTCTTCGAGGCGAGCGAGGAATCGCCCGGCGCGGAGGGCATGGGCATCCTGCCCGGGACCTTCCGGCGCTTCTCCTCGGGCCTCCCGGTACCCCAGCTCGGCTGGAATATAGTGAAGCCCGCTATGTCTCAAGGGCTTAGTCGCGCGAACGCCTTCGTTCGCGAGGGGTGGGCGTATTTCGCCAATTCATACAGACTGTCGGAGGCTCCGAAGGGACTCAGGCCCAGCTGGGCTGTGTATGGCGAGGACTTCGTCGCCGCCCTCGAGAGGCCGGGAGCGGACGGCGCGCTCGCCGGATTGCTGCTCTGCCAATTCCATCCCGAGCTCTCGGGGGCTTGGGGACTCGAGCTGATTCGCGCCTGGCTCGGGCCCGTCGACGCGCGGGAAGGAGGTTCTTCATGAAATCCATCGGAGCGCTCAGGGTAATCCCCTGCCTGGACGTGAACGGCGGAAGGGTGGTCAAGGGCGTGAAATTCGTGGACCTGCGGGACGCCGGCGACCCGGTGGAGCTCAGCCAGCGCTACGAGGCCGAAGGCGCCGACGAGATAGCCTTCCTGGACATCTCCGCCACCATCGAGGGACGCAAGACGGCGCTCGAATCGATACGACGAGTCAGGGAGGCGATCGGCATCCCGCTGCTCGTCGGGGGCGGGGTCCGCAGACCCGAGGACGCGGCCCGCCTGCTCGAGGCGGGCGCGGACCGCGTCGCCGTCAATAGCGCCGCCGCTCGCGAGCCGAGGCTTATAGACGAGCTCGCCTCGAGCTTCGGCGTGCAGTGCGTAGTCCTCGCGATCGATGCGAGGCGGATCGCCTCGCCGGGCCTGGACGAGGGCCCGGCCTGGGAGGTCGTCATCGACGCCGGCCGACTCGGCGCCGGGCTGGACGCGGTCCAGTGGGCGCGCGAGGGCGCGCGCCGCGGCGCGGGGGAGATACTGCTCACGTCGATGGACCGCGACGGTACGGGTACGGGCTACGACCTCAAGCTGCTGAGGGCGGTCGCCGCGGCGGCTGGCGTACCCGTGGTCGCCTCCGGGGGAGCCTCGCTTCCCGGCCATTTCGTCGACGGCGCGCGGGCCGGCGCCAGGGCCCTGCTCGCGGCCGGCGTGTTCCACCGCGGCGAGCTCTCGATACGAAGCGTCAAGGAAAGCCTCGCCAAGGCGGGCTTGGAGGTACGAACGTGATCGTCCCGAGCATAGACATCAAGGGCGGCAGGGCCGTCCAGCTTCGCGGGGGCAACTACCCCGTCCTCGACGTCGGCGACCCCGAGGAAGTGGCCACGCGCTACTCCCGCGTCGGCGAGATCGCGCTAGTCGACCTCGACGCCGCGCTCGGCACGGGCGACAACAGCGAGATCGCCCTGCGCATAGTCCGGCGCCATCCCTGCAGGATAGGCGGCGGCCTGCGCAGCAAGGAGGCGGTCCTGCGCTACCTCGACGCGGGCGCCAAGTCGGTGATGCTCGGCACGATGGCGACCCCGGAATTCCTGGCCGGGCTCCCGCGCGGGCGCCTGATAGCGGCGCTCGACGAGAAGGGCGGCGAGGTGGTCGTCGAGGGCTGGACCAAGGGAACTGGGCGAACGATCGAGGAGCGGATGGCCGTCCTGGCGCCCTACGTCTCGGGCTTCCTCGTCACCTTCGTCGAGGCGGAGGGCAGCCTCGGCGGGATCGGCCTCGACCGGGCAAAATCGCTCATCGCGTCGGCCGGCGGCGTCCGAATCACCTTCGCGGGCGGCGCGGCCGAGGCCGACGAGATCGGAGAGCTCGACCGCCTCGGCGCGGACGTCCAGGCCGGCACCGCCCTGGCCCTCGGCTCGTTCTCCCTGGCGGCGGCCTTCGCCGCGAGCCTCTCCTCGGATAGGGCGGACGGCTATTGGCCGACCGTGGTCTGCGACGAGGGAGGCAAGGCCCTCGGCCTCGTGTGGTCCGACCTGGAGAGCCTCTCCGCGGCGATCCAGACCGGCCGGGGCGTGTACAAGTCCCGCAGCCGCGGCCTTTGGGTCAAGGGCGAGACCTCGGGGGACGTCCAGGACCTCATCCGTGTCGAGGCGGACTGCGACCGCGACGCGATACGCTTCACCGTCCGCCAGAACGGCCGCGGCTTCTGCCACCTCTCCCGCAGGACCTGCTTCGACGACGGCTCCGGCATCGAGCGCCTCGAGCGGACCCTCCTGTCCCGCAAGGCCGACGCGCCCGCGGGCTCCTACACGCGCAGGCTCTTCGACGACCCGAGCCTCCTCGCCTCGAAGCTCCGCGAGGAGGCGGACGAGCTGAACAGGGCCAAGGGCTTCGACGAGGCCACCGCCGAGGCCGCCGACGTCATCTATTTCGCGCTGACCAAGGCCATCGCCGAGGGCTCGAGCCTGGCGGCCATCGAAGCCGAGCTGGACCGCAGGGCCCTGCGGATCAGCCGCCGCGGCG
>JANXYQ010000053.1 GCA_025355995.1 Spirochaetaceae bacterium
CCCGAGGCCGCCTACGCCGAGGCCCTCAAGAAGGTAGTCGCGACCATCCAGTGACGCGTTAGCTGAACGAGAACCCGCCGGGGCCGCCGTCGAAGGCGGCCTCGGCGGCGCCGTAGCGAGGAGCCTTCGATGAAACGCGCCTTCAAGCTGAGGTCCATCCCCCTCTACCTCGTGCTCGGGATCATGAGCCTCGTTTTCGCCTTCCCCTTCTATTACGTGTTCGTGCTGGCCACCTGGCCCGCCAGGGAGGTCCTGGCCTTCCCGCCCCACCTCTTCTTCGGCCTGGGGCTCAAGCAGAACTGGGAGCAGCTCCTGGCGCGGATTCCCTTCGCCAGGAACTATTTCAACAGCGCCGGCATCGCCTCGCTCTCGACGCTCGCGGTCATGTTCTTCTGCACGATGGCGGGCTTCGGCTTCGCGAAGTACAGCTTCAAATTCCGGTCGGCGCTGTATGCCTTCGTCATCGGCACGATGGCGATCCCCGCCTTCCTCAACATCATCCCCTACTACAAGATGATGGTCTCCTTCGGCTGGATCAACACCTGGCTCCCCCTGATCGTGCCGGGCATGGCCAGCGCCTTCGGCATCTTCCTGATGACGCAGTTCCTCGAGAATTCCCTGCCCGAGGAGCTGCTCGACGCGGCGCGCATCGATGGGCTCGGGGAGTTCAGCATCCTCCTCCGCATCGCCTTCCCCCTCGCCAAGCCCGGCCTCGCGGTGCTCGGGATAATAACCTTCGTCGGCTCGTGGAACAACTTCACCGGCCCGCTCATCCTCCTCCCCAGGGTGGAATCCACCACCCTGCCGGTCGCGCTGACGGTGCTCAACAGCCGGGTGGACAACAACATGGGCGCGCTCATGCTCGGCAACGCCCTCACACTGCTCCCGCTCATCCTCGTCTTCGTCTTCTTCTCGAAGCAGATCATCTCCGGCCTCACCGCAGGCGCGGTCAAGCAATAAGGGGGCGAGACATGGCAAATAAATTCCTAGGCGCTCGAAGATCGCTCCCTACGCCTTCATCTCGCCCTTCTTCATCCTCTTCTGCATATTCGGGGCCTACCCCATCGGATACTCGCTCTACTCCTCCTTCTTCAACTGGAAGCTCCTCGGCAATACCGCCCCGGCCTTCATCGGCTTCGGCAACTACGTCAACGTCCTCACCGTCGACCCCTATTTCGGCCTCGCGATGGTCAACACCCTGATCCTCCTGCTCACGGGCTCCCTGCTCCAGCACTTCTTCGCCCTGCCCCTCGCGATCATCATCAACAGCAAGCTCGTCAAGGGGAAGGAGTTCTTCAAGACCGCCTACTTCCTCCCCTTCATCACGAGCACGGTCTCGGTGGTCATCATCTTCGGCAATATCTTCGATACGAATTTCGGCCTCATGAACTGGCTGATCGGCCTGTTCCGGCACGCCCCCAACATCCGCTGGACCGGCGACTCCCTCGGCATCAAGGTAGTCCTGTCGACCATGCTCAACTGGAAATTCATAGGGTTCAACATGGTCGTCTACCTCGCCGGGCTCCAGGCGATACCCGCGGAGCTGCACGAGTCCGCGGAGATCGACGGCGCGGGCGCCTTCCGCAAGCATTGGTCCATCACCCTGCCCCAGCTCCTGCCCGTGATCTTCTTCGCCGTGGCCCTGAGCATCATCGGAGGCATGCAGATCTTCGAGGAGCCCTACGTCCTGACCGGCGGCTACGACAACATGGGCGGCGACGGCAACTCGGGGCTCACAGCCGCCTATTACCTGATGTTTACCGCCTTCAAGGCCTATAAGGTCGGCAAGGGCAGCGCCATCGCCTGGCTGATATTCGTCGCGATAATCGCGATGAACGCCATCAATCGACGCGTTACGCGACGCTACGACCACCGCTAGAAAGGAACGCAAAGCCATGCCCGACTCCGCGCGCAAGATCGAGGGAAGATTCGAGGACGAGGGAGGCGAGCGCTGGTACCGCATCGACGGCTGCGACCGGATGCCTCCCTTCTTCGCGGCCCTGAGCTCCGACTCGGACCTCTGGGCCTTCGTCTCCACGGCCGGCTCCCTCGCGGCGGGCAGACGGGACCCCGAGGGCTCCTTCTTCCCCTACGAGACCGTGGACAAGATCCACGCGCGCTGGGAGTCGATCGGGCCGCGCACCTGGATCAGGATCGCCCGGCCGTCGGGCTTCGAGCTCTGGGAGCCCTTCGCCCGGAGGCCGGGCGCGCGGGTCGGGCGGCGCAGCGCCCTCAAGAACCTGACGGGCACCCGCCTCGCCTTCGAGGAGGCGCACCCGGACGGACGCCTGGTCTTCCGCTACGAATGGTCCTCGAACGGCCGGCTGGGCCTGATCCGGAAGGCCTCCCTGCGCTGCGCGGACGGGCGGCAGGAGCTGGAAGTGCTCGACGGCCTGGTCGGCCTTCTGCCCGCCGGCCTCTCGAACGCCTCGTGGAAGGACCTCTCCTACCTCGCCGACGCCTATGCCTGGAACGAGGGCGCCGCCGGGGGCCGGCTCGGGATCTACACGATGTACGCGAGGCTCTGGGACCGCGCCGAGCCCAAGGAGTCCTTCGAGGCGAGGGTGGCCTGGCGCTCGGGCCCCGAGGGCGCGACGGCCCTCCTCTCGGATCGCCAGGTCGTGGCCTTCTGCGAAGGGCTGCCCCTCGCCCCGGAGGCGGTCACGCGAGGCAGGCGGGGCGCCTTCCTCCTCGGCTTCGCCCTAAGCGCCGGGCCCGAGCCGGCTTCCTGGTACCAAGTGCTCGACGGGCCGCTCTCGCAGGCCAAGACCGCCGACCTCGCCGCGTGGCTGGAGGGCGGAGGCGGCGGGAGCGCCGAGCTGGAAGCCGCTATGGACGAGAACGACGAAGGCGTCCGCGAACTGCTCGCGAAGGCCGACGGCTTCCAGTCCTCCGGCTTGGAGATGAGCGCCGCCCACCATACCGCCGACGTCCTCTACAACATCATGCGCGGCGGGGTCTTCGTCGACGGGACCGCCTGGGACAAGGAGGACCTCCTGGCCTTCGCCCGCGCGCGGAGCCGCGCCCTCGCGCCCAAGCTTGAGGCGGCCCTCTCCGGCCTGCCGCGGCGCCTGGACCGGGCGGCGGCCATGGCCGCCGTCCGCGGCCTCGACCCGCAGCTCGAGCGCCTGACGCGCGAGTACCTGCCCCTCACCTTCAGCCGCCGCCACGGCGATCCGAGCCGCCCCTGGAACGGCTTCTCGATCCGCGTCCGCGACGAGGCCGGCGGGCGCGTCGTCGACTACCAGGGCAACTGGCGCGACATCTTCCAGAACTGGGAGGCGCTGCTCTGGACCGAAAGCGCGTACGTCGACTCGATGATCTCGACCTTCCTCAGCGCGATGACGGTCGACGGCTACAATCCCTACCGGATCGGCCGCGACGGCATCGATTGGGAAGTCCTCCGCGAGGACGATCCCTGGAGCTTCATCGGCTATTGGGGCGACCACCAGGTAATTTACCTCCTCAAATTCCTCGAGGCCGCCGAGGCCACGGCTCCCGGCCTCCTCGAAGACCTGTGGAAGCGCCCCGCCTTCGCCTTCGCGGACGTGCCTTACCGCCTTCGCGGCTACGACGAGATCGCGGGGAACCCCAGGTCGACCATCGAGTTCGACCGCGAGGCCCACGAGCGCATCATGGCCCGGGCCGAGGCCCAGGGAGGCGACGGAAAGCTCGTCCCGGGGGCCGACGGCCATCCGGTCCTGGGAAGCATGGCCGAGAAGCTGGTGGCCATCGTGCTGTCGAAGGCCGGCAACATGGTCCCCGGCGGGGGGATCTGGCTCAACACCCAGCGTCCCGAGTGGAACGACGCCAACAACGCCCTCGTAGGCTGCGGCCTCTCGATCGTGAGCCTCGCCGCGCTCCGCCGTCTCCTGGCCTTCCTCCGCGGCCTGCCCTTCCTGGGCGAGGCGATCGCGTTGCCGGAGGAGACGGCCCTGGCGCTAGAGGGTCTCGCCGCGCTCGCGGGCGGGCTCTCCCCCAGGGCGGCATCCGATCCCGCGCTCCGCGGGGCCTGGCTCGACGGGGCCGGGCGGATTCTCGAGGCGTGGAGGAAGGCCCTCTATCGGGGCTGGACCGACAGAAGGATCAGGACGGTCGCGCCGGGACTCTTCCTGTCGCTGGTCGACAGCCTGCTGCCGTCGATAGACGCGGGCCTGAGGGCGAATCTGCGGACGGACGGCCTGTACCATTCGTATAACCTGCTTCGCCGAGCGGGCGGGGGAATCGAGATCGACCGTCTCTATCCGATGCTGGAAGGGCAGGTCGCCCTGCTCTCGAGCGGGCTCCTGAGCCCGGCCGAGGCCCTCGACCTCGGCCGCGCCCTCGAGCGGAGCGAGCTGTACGACGCCGTGCGCGACAGCTACCTGCTCTACCCGGACCGCAGGCTCCCGGGCTTCCTCGAGAAGAACGTCCTGGACGTCGAGGCCCTGGCCTTGCCCGCGATCCGGGCCCTCGTCGCGGCCGGGAGGGGGGATATCCTGGAGGCGCAGAGGGACGGCACCCTCCGCTTCGCGTCTCGCCTCGCGAACCGCGGCGACGTCGAGGCCGCGCTGGCGGGCGCGGACGTCGACGCCCGCGCGGTCGCCGACTGCTACGAGCGCATAATGAGGCATCGCGAGTTCACGGGCAGGTCGGGCACGATGTTCGGCTTCGAGGGCCTCGGCTGCGTCTATTGGCACATGGTCGCCAAGCTCCTCCTGGCCGTCCAGGAGGCCGTCTTCGCCGCGTCGGACCTCGGATCGCCGCGGCTGCCGGAATTGATCGGGCTGTACCGCTCGGTGCGTTCGGGCTTCGGCTACATGAAGACGGCCCGCGAGTACGGCGCCTTCCCCTTCGACCCCTACTCGCACACCCCGGCAGAGGGCGGCGCGCAGCAGCCGGGCATGACGGGCCAGGTGAAGGAGGAGATCCTCGCCCGCTGGGGCGAGCTGGGCCTGCGCTGGAAGAAGGGGATGTTATATTTAGATCCCGTCATCGTCGATCCGGCGGAGGTCCCGCCCGGGGCGAGCCTAGAATTCACCTACCGCCGCATTCCCTTCGCGTACCGCCGGTCTCCCGAGCCAAGCCTCCGCGTCCTAAGGCCCGAAGGCTGGGCCGAGATCGAGGGCGGCGGGATCCCGCTGGAGGGCGCCCTCCGGGTCGAGGCGGGCCTGGTCCTTTAGGCCCAGCCCTCCAGGGCCTCCTTAACCGCTCGCAGGAAACCGTCGCCGGCCTCGCCGTCCAAGGCGCGGTGATCGAAGACCAGGGACAGGTAGATCATCGGCCTGATGGCAATCGAATCGGCCCCGTCGGGTCCCCGGACTACGACCGCGCGCTTCCGCATCGCTCCCGTGCCGAGAATGCCGAGCTGGGGCTGGTTGATGATTGGGGTCGCGAAGAGCGAGCCTCCAGTGCCGTGGTTGCTCAGGGTGAAGGTCCCTCCGGCTACGTCCTCGTTCGCCAGCCCGCCCCCGCGGGCGGCGGCGGCGAGGCGGGCGATTGAGCGGGCGATGTCGGCGAGGCCCATGGCGTCGGCCTTTTTCAGCACGGGCACTATGAGCCCCTCCTCGCCGAGGGATACCGCGACGCCCACGTTCACGTCGGGGTGGACTATCATTCCCCCCTCGCTCCAGGACGAGTTCATATCGGGATGGCGTCGAAGCGCCGCGGCGATGGCGGATACGAAATAGGCGCTTAAGGTGAGCCTGGATCCCTCCCTAGCGAAGGCCTCCTTGTTCGCGTCTCGATGCGCCAGGACCGTGCTCAGGTCCGCCTCCATCACCGTGAGCACCTGGGCGGAGCTGGCCTGGGACGAGAGCATCCTCTCGGCGATCTTGCGGCGTATGGGGCCGTGTGGTCTGAGGCCCTCGGCCGGCCCGCCGCCGCGAGCGCCGACGAAGGCGAGAATATCCTCCTTCGTGACGCGGCCGCCCTCTCCCGTGCCCTCGACGCGCGACAGGTCCACGCCGTTCTCGGCGGCGATCTTGCGCACGAGGGGTGAGGGCGGCGGGACCGCCGAGGCGGCCGCGGGTTCGGCCCCCTCGCCCTCGCTCCCGACCAGGGCCAGCTGGGCGCCGGCCTTGACCCTATCCCCCGCCTCCGCGTAGGTCTCCAGCAGGAAGCCGGAGGCGGGGCTCGGGACCTCGGTCACGACCTTGTCCGACTCGAGCTCGACGAGAGCCTCTCCCTCCGCCACCGCTTCGCCCGGTTTCTTCTTCCAGGCCACCACGCCGAGCTCCTCGACTCCCTCGCCGATGAGGGGCGCGAACAGTTTCACGGTCATGGCATCTTCCTCCTAATAGCTTGGCAGGCGCTTCGCGCCGGCGACGAGGGAGTAGGCCGCGTCGAAGACCGACTCGGCGTTGGGCTTGGACCAATAGTCGCCGTCCGAACCGTAGGCCGGACGGTGCTCCGCGCCCGTGAGCGTCCGGGGGGCCGAGTCGAGCCACTCGAAGCCGCCCTGCGCCTCGAGGACCTCCCGCATCATGTAGGCCGTCGCCCCTCCGGGGACGTCCTCGTCGACGAAAAGCACCCGGGAGGTCTTCTTCAGCGACTCGGAGATCCTCCCTCCGAGGTCGAAGGGCAGGAGGGTCTGGACGTCGATGACCTCGGCCTCGACCCCGGCGGCCGCGAGGCGCTCGGCAGCCTCGAGGACGATGCGCGTGGTCGAGCCGTAGGTGACGAGGGTGGCGTCGCCGCCCGCCCGCAGCACCTCCGGCACGCCGAGGGGGATTCGGATCTCGCCCAGGTTGTCCGGCATCGTCTCCCTGCGGCGGTAGCCGTTCAGCGGCTCGACCAGGATGGCCGGGTCGTCGCAGGCGAGCAGGGTGTTGTAGAAGCCCGCCGCCCTCGTGAAGTCCCGGGGCACGACGACCCGCATCCCGCGCACCAGGCTGATTATGCCCGCCATGGGAGATCCCGAATGCCAGACTCCCTCCAGCCGATGCCCCCGCGTCCGCACGATCACCGGGGCCATCTGGCCGCCGGCGCTCCTCCAGCGGAGGTTGGCCAGGTCGTCGGCCATTATCTGGAGGGCATAGAGCAGGTAATCGAGGTACTGTATCTCCGCGATCGGGCGGAGGCCGCGCAGGGCCATCCCGATGGCCTGCCCGAGTATGGTCACCTCCCGCAGGCCGATGTCCGAGACCCGGCGCTCGCCGTATTTCTCCTGGAGGCCCCGGAAGCCCTGGTTGACGTCGCCTAACTTCCCAAGATCTTCGCCGAAGGCCACGAGGCGCGGCTCCCGGCCGAGGGCGGCGTCGAAGGCTGCGTTGATCACCTCGTAGCCCATCGCCGAGGGCGAGGAGGCCGAGTAGGAAGGGAGGACGGCCCGGACCTCCGCGGGGGAGCGCCGGTCGGGCGCGTGGAGGGATGAGCCGTAGCGCTCCTCGCCCTCGGCGCGCGAAGCGGCGAGGGCGGCGGCCAGATCGCGGCGCTCGCGGCCGTCCTCGCCGCGGGTCAGGACGAGGGCCGCGTGGAGGGCGGCGGCCGAGTCGCGGCGCAGCGGCTGGGGCAGCTCCTCCAGGGTCCGGGCGGCCAGGCGAAGTCCCTCGCCCTCGGGGCTGGCCGACGCCAAGGCCGCGATGAGGCCCGCGGCCCGCGCGCGCGACTCGCGCAGCGGCCGCGAATAGGCTTCGTAAGCCGCCTTTCGCGCCGACTCCACCTCGGCCTCGGCCTCCGCCTCGATCTCCTCGAGCCTTTCCTCGGAGGCGTGGCCGCCCTCGAGGATCCAGGCGCGGAACCTCGGGAGGCAGTCGTTCTCGGTCTCCCAGGCGAGGCGCTCCGGGCTCTTGTATCGCTCCTGGGAGCCCGAGGTCGAATGCCCGAGGGGCTGGGTGACTTCGGTCACGTGTATTATCGAAGGAACGTGGAAGGATCGGGCGCTCGAGCCCGCCTTTTCGAAGGCGGCGACGAGCCCGGGGTAATCCCAGGCCCGGACGGAGTAGAGGTCGAAGCCGCGGTCGCAGAGCTCCGCCGGGCAATCGGCCCGTTCGAAGCCCTTGAGGATGGCGTGGATATCCTCCTTCACCATCTGCTGGCTGTTGGGAACCGAGATGCCGAAGCCGTCGTCGTAGATCGCGATGACGGCGGGCGCGTGGAGGACGCCGATCGCGTTGACCGACTCCCAGAACATGCCCTCGGCGGTCGCCGCGTTGCCGATCGTCGCCCAGGCGACCTCGTCGCCGCCGGAGGAGAATCCGGACGGGGACCTCAGGCCCTCGAGCTCCCTGTAGAGCACCGACGCGTAGGCGAGGCCCACGGCGCGCGGCATCTGGGACGCGGTGGGCGACACATCGGCGGCCGAATTGTACATCGCGGTCTGGTCCAGCCAATCCCCATTGGCATCGAGGTTCCGCGACGCGTAGTGTCCGACCATCGTGCGGCCGCCCGTCGAGCTTTCGTATTCCGGGTCAGCGTGGGCGTAGAGCTGGGCGAAGAAGCTCCTGAAGGTGATTACGCCGAGGGCGAGCATCCAGGTCTGGTCCCTGTAATAGCCCGAGCGCCAGTCGCCCCTCTTGAAGGCCCGGGCCAGGGCGGCCTGGGCGAGCTCCTTGCCGTCGCCGAAGATCCCGAACTTGGCCCTCCCGGCCAGGACCTCCCTCCGGCCCAGGACCGAGGCCTGCCGGGAAGCGTAGGCGAGCCGGTAGTCATGGAGTATCTCGCCAGCGGCGAGCGGGGCGCCGCCCTCCGGCTCGTCGTTCATTGATGCCCCCTGGGTATCGATATAGACTTATTTTAATATATGCATATTTATCAGGTTCGACTATATCGCCATCGGTCGCCGACCGGTGATTTTTTTATGTGGAGCCGCTTGACTTGTCTCTTGCCTCGCCTAGACTTTTATTCAGATCGTCGATCGCCGGTCGCCGGAAGCGACCCCCTTCGCTAACTAAAAATAAACAGGAAAAACCCGACGAGGTAGCTCTCGGGCCTCAATTTCGCCTCAGCCTGAACTACGGAGGAATGCCATGGGAAAGCGTCTTGTCTTCGCGCTCGCAGCCCTTCTCGCCCTCGCCTCTAGCCTGGCGGCCCAGGACCTCAAGGTCGTCGTGCCGCAGCTCTCGCCCGCGGCCACCGAGGCCTACACCAAGGCCATCCAGGCCATCGCCGACGCGGGCGGGAAGAAGATCACCGTCCAGGTCGTGCCCTTCGCGCGCGCCGTGTACACTATGGAAACCAAGGACGCGGACATAGAATCGACCATCGTGCAGATACCCGACCAGAAGAAATGGGCCGCGCTGAAGTACGACTACTCGAGCGCCGAGCTGGTCAAGGTCGTCTTCGTCCTCTACACGAACAAGTCCAAGGCCGTGACGGTGGCGGAGCTCAAGGCCGGCAACGCGAAGAAATACAAGATCGAGACGGACACCGCGCACGTCGACCACTTCACCTTCGCCGCCCTGCCCTCGAGCAACATCGACGCCAGCCTCAAAAAAGTCGATTCCGGGGATATCGACGGCTTTATTTTCTCGCAAGGCTCGACGGACGCCGCCCTCAAGCGCCTGGGGCTCAAGAACGTCACGAGGCAGTACTACGACACCTTCAGCGGCGTCTTCATGCTGCAGAAGGGCGGGAGGGGCGGGCCCATCGACGCGATGATCACCGACGGGCTGGCCAAGATCAAGGCGAGCGGCAAGTACCAGGAGATTTTGGGCCCCTATTCGGCCGGAGCCTCCAAATACATCGAGTGGCAGCCTTGATCGACTAGAGGAGGAAAAGCTATGCGGCTTCGCGGAAAGCTACTGCTACCGATAATCCTGTCGTTCTTCGTGGGCTTCTCGGCCTTCGTGGTATTCCTGTCGATCGACCAATCGAACAAGAAGTCCTCGGAGCTCAAGGCCTATTCGGAGAATCTCACGTCCTTGGCCGCGACCGCGAATAGCGCCTACTTATGGAACCTCGACACCCAGGGCCTTACGCAGAGCCTGGAATCCTTCCGAAAGCTCCGTGAGATAGTGGCCATAGAGATCCAGGACGCGAAGGGCGCCTCGGTCGTCAAGCTCGAGGCGGACAAGAAGCCCGCGAACCTGATGGTCAAGAAGGCCGAGATCCAGCACGAGGGGCAGGCCATCGGCGCCGCGATCCTCACCTTCACCGACTCCTTCGCCCGCGGCGACGTGGCCGCGATCTCGCTGCAGCTCTCCCTCCTAGGGGCAGGGCTCTTCGCGGTGATCGTCGCGGTGCTGTTCGGCGTCACCGCCTCGCTGGTGTCCGTCATGAAGCGGCTCATCGTGCTGATAACGTCGATCGCCAAAGGCGACCTGACCGTAGGGGCCGGGCGGGAGCTCCTGTCGCGCCGCGACGAGATCGGCGACATCTGCCGCTCGATCGAGACCATGCGCGACAGCCTGCGAACCACGCTGCGCTCCATCCACGATGCCGCGGAGAACGTGAACTCCGGCTCGCTGCAGATCAGCGAGACCGCCCAGGGGCTCTCGGAGGGCTCCAACGAGCAGGCGGCGAGCGCCGAGGAAGTCTCGGCCTCGATGGAGCAGATGGCGGCGTCGAACAAGCAGAACACCGACAACTCGGAGACGACCGAGCGGCTCTCCAGCAAGGCGGCCCAGGACGCGGAGGAGGGCGGCAGGGCCGTGGCGGAGACCGTGAAGGCGATGAAGAACATCGCCTCGAGCATATCGATCATCGAGGAGATCGCGAGGCAGACCAACCTGCTCGCCCTCAACGCAGCCATCGAGGCGGCGCGCGCTGGCGAGGTGGGCAAGGGCTTCGCGGTCGTGGCCAGCGAGGTGCGCAAGCTCGCCGAGCGCTCGGCCAAGGCGGCGGGCGAGATATCGATCATGTCCGGGGAGTCCATGGCCGTGGCCGAGAAGGCGGGCGGGCTGCTCGGCAGGATAGTGCCGGACATCCGCAAGACCGCCGAGCTCATGCTGGAGATATCCAGCGCGAGCAAGGAGCAGAGCTCCGGGGTCGAGCAGGTGACCCAGGCGATCGGCCAGCTCGACAGGGTAATCCAGAGCAACGCATCGACCTCGGAGACCCTGGCCTCCTCCTCGGAGGAGCTCCTGGCCGAGGCCCAGTCGTTGGCGGAGGCCCTCTCCTTCTTCAAGATCGAGGACGGAACCGAGGAGGCGCGCGACGCCTCGAGCCGCGCATTGACCCTGGTCTGATTTCAGGCCGCCCGATAGAATCGAGGACCAGGAAATCCGCCGAGGAACGCTAGGTTTCGCTACGTCAGGCGCCGTATCGCTCCCTTCTATTAGCGTTCATTCGCGTACCTTGGCGGATTTCCATAGTGCGATGGCAGGCAAGACTATTAGGACGGCCCCTCCATCGCGGCCGCGAGGGTCCTGGCGATGCCCCGCGCGGTCTCCTTGATGTCGGGGACCGCCTCGCGCTCGATGCGGAAGCCCACCGCCCCCGGATGGCCGCCGCCGTTCTCGATCCTCAGCAAGGCCAGGGCCTCGCGCAGGTCGAGCGAGGTGAAGGCCTGGCTCCTGCGGAGGCGGAACTGGGCGAAGGGCGAGGACGCGGGGTCGTCGTAGTATCCGACGAGGCCGAGTCTTCCCGAGCTCTCGGCCATCTTGTCGACGAGGGCCTTGGATACGGCTACGACGGTATCGTTCCCGTAGGTCGAGAAGAGGTAGCGGGAGGCTTCCGCGTCCAGCACGGCGAGCGCGATGCCGCCGACCGTCTCGATCGCCTGGGACATGAAGCGGAAGCAGGCGTCCTGGTCCTCGGAGAGCGCGGCGAGGGCGTCGAACACCTGCTCCTTGCTGGAGAAGTTGTCGCTGCCCGACCTGGTCTTGCGCGCGAGCATCCGCTCGAAGAGAGAGCTGAACCTCGCGTAGAACCAGCGCTCCCTGCGCGACTTGAGGTAGCGGCCCATCTGGGAGTCGCCGATCATGCCCGAGAGTATGGCGAGGACGAGGTTGCGCGAGAGGAATTCGTCGACCTGGTACTCGGCCTTGAGCGCGGCGTCGTGCTCCATCTTGATGGCGAGCCGTCCGATGATCTCGCAGGTGCTGCAGGCCTCGTAGACGAGGCGGTACTCGGGGTCGCCGAAGAAGACGCTGTCTGCCTGCAGGTGGTGGTCGAGCTCGATCCTGAGCACCGAGGGGTCCCTCCTCGCCCTCTCGTAGAGCTCGGACCGGTCGATCATCTCGGGCTTGGGCGTGTCGAGGAGGACGAGCGTCGTCGATGACGCTATGAGATCGCGCAACGCGGCCTCTTCCCTGACGATCTCGATCGAGTTGTAGCGGCAGATGTTGAGCAGGTAGTCGAAGTTGTCCTGGACCGAGGCCCCGAGCACTATCGCCGACCTCTTGTTGAGCTTGTTCAGCAGGAGGGCGAAGGCGACCATCGACGAGACGCAGTCCTCGTCCGGGTCCTTGTGCCCCATTATCAGGAAGGACTCGCGCTCCGTCATGGCCTTTGCGATGGCGGCGATGACGCGGTTCTTCCGGGCTATCGTCGGGATGTCGCGCTTGGGCTCGGAGGCCCGCCAGGCCACGGCTCGGTCGCGCCCCGCTTCCTTGGCGAGGTACAGGGCCTTGTCGGCCCTGTCCTTGAGCTCCTCGGTGCTCGACGCGACCGAGGGGAAGTGGGCGACGCCGATGGAGCAACTGATCCGCAGCTCGGGATGCTCGGGGAAGGATAAGGCGCGCAGGGCGGCGCAGACGCCCTCGCACTTCCTCTCGGCCTCGGCGCCCGGGCCGGGGATGAGGAAGCAGAACTCGTCGCCGCCGTAGCGGACCAGGATGTCCTCCTCGCCGAAGGCCTCGCGGAAGGCCTCCGCCGCCGTCAGGATGACCCGGTCGCAGAATTCGGGCCCGTAGGCCGCGTTGAGTTTGCCGAACCGGTCCAGGTCGAACATGGCGAAGGAGAGCTCCGCGCCTTCCCTCTTCGCCCGGGCCAGGATGGTCTCGAGGGAATCGTCCAGGTAGCGGCGGTTGAAGAGGCCGGTGGCCGCGTCGGTGATCGCGCGCTTGCGGGCGTCGTCGCCCCACTGGACCATCTGGGAGAGGAACGAGCCCGTCTTCAGGAGCCTGCCGGCGGCGATGGCCAGCATGCGCTCGAGCACGCCCACTGCGGCGCTGGGAACCTCGGCCAGCAGGGCCTCGAAATCGGCCGCCTCGAGGACGAGGCAGTCGGTCCTCTCGAGGGCCGTGCAGGTCGCGGACCTCGGCGCCCGCTCGAGTATCGCCATCTCGCCGAAGAAGGCTCCCCTGCCGACACGGGAGAGCTCGATGACCTCGCCGTCCTGCGAGGAGACCGTGACGGAGACGAGGCCCGAGGCGACGACGAAGAGCTCCTCGCCGCTCTCGCTCTCGCGGAATATGGCCTGCCCCGGCTCGAAGGCGCGCTCGCCCATCTTGGCGGCGAGGGCGCGCAGGTCGGCCTCCGAGAGGCCCGAGAATATGTCGATGCCGCGGAGGATCGAGCCCCGCGAGTCCTTGGCTTTCTTGCCCATCTTAGGCGTCCTCCGGGAACAGGATGAGGGATCCTCCCCGCGCGCGCGCGGTCAGGGGCAAAGGCGCCGAGGCCTTGACGAGGTTCTCGGCGTCCGAGCCGTGCTCGGGACAGAGGGCGATGCCGAAGCTCATGGAAAGCCGCAGCGCGGGATCGCCGGTAAGGCCCGAGAGGTCGAGGGCGGAGAAGCGCGCCTGGAGGGCGCGCGCGGTCTCGAGCGACGCGGCCCGGTCCCTCCCCGGGTAGACGGCGGCGAGCTCGTTGCCGTTGTAGCGGACGGCCGTCCCCTCCTGGCCCACCGCGCGGTCCAGCTCGCCGGCCATCAGGACGAGGGCGGCGTCGCCGATCTCGTGCCCGAAGCGGTCGTTGATCTCCTTGAAGTTGTCCGGCTTCATCATGACAAGCGCCAGGCGGGCGGAGGGGCCGGCAAGCAGCTTGGGGAGGTTCTCCTCGAGGTAGGCCTTGTTGAGGAGGCCGGTCAGCTTGTCCCCGTAGACCTGCCGCCTGAGCTCGCGCACCCAGGGGGAGTTCTCCTTGACGAGCGCGTTGGATTTCCGCGTGCGCCCGGCCACGACCAAGAGGAAGGAGCGCAGGATGCGGGCCGCCACCTCGGGCCGGTCGGAGAGCGCGTCCTTGAGGCTCGCCCCGCCCGAGGGAAAGGCCAGGAGGCCGGTCGAGCCGGCCGCGCGGGCGTCGGCGTTGCGCATCGTCCCGGTGAGGAGCTCCAGCTCGCCGAAGGTGTCGCCCGGGACGAACTCGGCCAATACCGACTCGTCCTCCGGGGACAGGATCACCACGGAGCCCGAGGCGACGATGTAGAGGCGGTCGCCCAGGTCGCCCGACGCGAAGACGGGGCTGCCGTCCTCGTAGGAGGCGAACTCGGATTTCTCGGCCAGATAGGCCAGCTCGTTCCGGTCGAAGGTGGAGAAGAGGGAAGCCGAGGAGAGGACCTCGGCGGCGGGAGGGAGGCCCCGCGCGATTTCATCGACGGTTTTTTTCACGGCACCATTGTAGCGCGCTTTCGGCCTTTTTCGAATAGCCGAGATCGACGCCGCGCCGCGCCTATCCGCGCTCGATTTTTTCCTTGAAGGACAGCCCCGTAGGCGTCAGGGCGAGGCCCCCGCCCGCGCTCTCTCGCAGGCCCGAGGGCATGGAGTCCCCGATGGACTTCATCGCCCCCACGACCTCGTCGAAGGGTATGGCCGACTTGACGCCCGCCTCGACCAGGGTCACGGCGGCGAGGGAGTTGGCCGCCATGAAGGCGTTGCGCTTCACGCAGGGAACCTCGACGAGGCCGGCGACCGGGTCGCAGGCCAGCCCCAGGCAGTTCTTGAGCGACAGCGCGGCTCCCTCCAGGCAGTCCGAGGCGCCCATGCCGAGGAGATGCAGGAGGCCCGCCGAGGCCATGGCGGCGGCGGCCCCGCATTCGGCCTGGCAGCCGCC
>JANXYQ010000104.1 GCA_025355995.1 Spirochaetaceae bacterium
CCCCACGAGATCGCCAACGTCCTCGGCTATGAGGGCATGCGCTATATGCTCGCCTCGAGCGAAGGCCTCCCCATCGACGTCTACCTGATGGTTCCCTCCTGCGTCCCGGCCACCGACTTCGACACCGCGGGAGCCGCCCTCTACGCCTCGGACATGCACCCCTTCCTCCGCGAGCCGCGCGTGCTCGGCCTCGGCGAGGTGATGAACTACCCGGGAGTCCTCTACAAGGACCAGAAGCTCCTCGACAAGATCGCGCTCTTCCGAGACGCCGCCAAGCCGATAGACGGCCACGCCCCCGGGCTCTCGGGCGGCGAGCTCTCCGCCTACATCGCCGCGGGCATCGGCTCGGACCACGAGTGCACGAGCCCCGCCGAAGCGCTGGAGAAGCTCTCCAAGGGCATGTACGTCATGCTGAGGGAGGGATCGACCGCCCGCGACCTCGGGAACCTCATACCTGCGATCAGCCCGCGCACCTCGTCCCACTTCCTCATCTGCTCGGACGACCGGCACGCGAACGACCTCGTCGACGAGGGCCACATGGACCACGCGATGCGCCTCCTCCTCGCGGGCGGGGTCGACCCGATCGACGCCTTCCGCATCGCCTGCCTCAACCCCGCCCGCTGGTTCGGCCTCAAGACCTCGGGCGCCGTGGCCCCCGGCTACAAGGCGGACTTCGTCATATTCGACAACCTAGAGGACTTCCGGGCGCGGATGGTCTTCAAGGACGGCGTCCTCATCGCGGAGGACGGCAAGCTCCTCGTGGAGCCGCCCGGGGCGAGGCCGCCCGCGAGGGACTCGGTCAATATCAAATGGCTGACCGAGGAGGATTTCCTTATTCCCGCGGCCTCCGGCGTCATCGGAGCAGGCGCCCGCATCCGGGTCATAGAGGCGAGGCCCGGCTCGATCATCACCGGCGAGAGGATCATGGAGCCCAAGATCGCGGGCGGGCTCTGCGTCGCCGACGTCTCGCGCGACCTGCTCAAGATCTTCGTTATCGAGCGGCACACGGGCTCGGGGAATATCGGCAAGGGCTTCATCACCGGCTTCGGGCTGAGCCGGGGTGCCATCGGCCTCACCATCTCCCACGATTCCCACAACATGATAGTCGCGGGAGTGGACGACCGCTCCATATTCAGGGCGGCCAAGCACCTCAACAAGATGAAGGGCGGCATGGTCTTCGCCGTCGGCGACGAGGTCATCATCGATCTCCCCCTCCCCATCGCTGGCCTCATGAGCGACAGGGGCGCGGCGGAGGTGGTGGAGCGCCTGAGGGCCTTCGAGGAAGTCTTCGCGCGCGAGGGCCTGTCCAACCGCACACCCCTCATGACCCTCTCCTTCATGGCCCTGCCCGTGATCCCCAAGCTCAAGATAACCGACAGGGGCCTCGTCGACGTCGAGCGCTTCGTACCCGTCGGGCTCTTCGTCGACTAGAAGCAGGAGGCCGGACAATGCCGAGAAGATGGACCGCCGCGGATATTCCGCCGCTGGGCGGCAAATACGCCCTCGTGACCGGAGCCAACCGGGGCCTGGGCCTCGAGATATCGCTGGGCCTCGCCGGCGCGGGGGCGACCGTCGTCATGGCCTGCCGCGAGCCCGGAAAGTCGCGGTCGGCGATGGGAAGGATACTCGAACGCAGCCCGGGCGCCCGCATCGAGCTCATCCAGGTCGATCTCTCGGAGCTAGCCTCGATCCGGAGATTCGCCGCCGAATTCGCGTCCCGCTTCCCGAGGCTGGACCTGCTCTTCAACAATGCCGGGGCGATAATCCAGCCATACGGGAAGACGGCCGACGGCTTCGAACTGCATTTCGGGACCAATCATCTCGGGACTTTCGCCATCACGGGCCTGCTGATGGATTGCCTCCGGGCCTCCGAAGGCGCCCGCATCGTGAATACTGGCAGCATGTCCTATCGGATGACCGCAGGCCTCGACCTGGAGGACCTCGACTACGCGCGCAGGACATATACGGCGATGGACGCCTACGGTCGCAGCAAGCTGGCTACCCTCCTCTTCACCCTGGAGCTCGCCCGCAGGCTCGGAGAGGCGAACAGCGGGATCATCGCCCTCGCGGCCCACCCGGGCTGGGCGAACACCAATCCCGAGAAGGGAGGCCCGCTGATGGGGCTTGTCGGCGCGCTCATGGCCCAGAGCCCGAGCATGGGAGCCCTGCCCGCCCTTTTCGCGGGCTGTTCGCCCCAGGCCGCCAACGGGGAATACTACGGCCCCGGCGGATTCCAGGAGCTGCGCGGCTATCCGGCGAAGGCGGGCCGCAGCCCGGCCGCCCTGGACCCGGCGGCCGCGGCGCGATTATGGAAGCTGTCCGAGGAGCTCACGGGAGTCCGCTTCTAGGCAGTCGGGATCAGCCTGCAGGAGGCAGAATACGTTCGTACAAAGCGGCCGGATAAACGCCCTCTTCACCCTCGCGGCGATATTCCTCTCCGCGGCCTGCGGGGCCCAGGGCCTCGGGCCCGACGCCTCGGGGAACCTGCCCCCTGTGAGCCAGCCTCCCTGGCCCGCAGCGATCCCGGGCTATACCGAGCTCGACCCCGACACGGGGCTGCACATGACGGGCCGCCCGCAGCGCATCGAGCTAGCGAGCTATAGGCTGAAGGTTACGGGGAAGGTGGACCGGCCGCTCAGCCTGAGCTTCGACCAGCTCCGCCGCCTGCCCCGCCTCTCATCCAAGCCGGCCCTGATCTGCCAGGGCTATTTCGAGGACTACGCCGCTTGGGCCGGCGCGTCGCTGGCGGCTATCCTCGACGCCGCGAAGCTCCGCCCCGACGCGAAGGAGGTCGACCTCGTCAGCGCGGACGAGTACTCGACCTATTTGAGCCTGGCCGAGGCCCGTTCGCCCGACGCCTACCTCGCCTACGAGCTGGAGGGCAAGCCCCTGCCGGTGCTCCACGGCTTTCCCTTGCGGGCCGTCTTCCCCGGCCTGCTCGGCAACAAATGGGCGAAATGGATCGTCGAGATCAGGGTGAAGTAGGCTCGCATGATTGGCGGAGCGCCGTCCCCTCGTCTATAGTGCTCCTGCGATGACCAGCCTTGGGCTTTTCGATCGAATTCTCCTAGCCTCCGCCCTGGCCTCGATGGGCGACGAGGGCGAGGAGGCCTTCAGGCGATCGATGGTCGAGCAGCATCACTACCTGCTGGCCCTCCTCAGGTACAAGACCAACGACGACGGCCTGGCCGAGGACCTCCTCCAGGAGACCTACCTCTCCTTCCTGGCCTCGCGTCCCGATCGTCGCCGCTTCGCCGACGCGGCCGGGCTCAGGAACTATCTTACGACCATAGCCCTCAACAAGCTCCGCGACCATTGGCGCAGGGAGGGCGGGACCCGTCGTCGACAGGCGGCCTTCCGCAGCCGCGAGGAGGCGGACGCCTGGCTCGAAAGCCTGCCCTCCGCGCAAGGCGATCCCGCGGGAGCGGCGCTCGACGAGGAGGAGGCCAAGCGCGTCGAACGGACCGTCGCCCTGGCCATGGAACGCCTGCCGGAGCGCCGGAGGCTCGCGCTCGAGCTGAAATTCGCGAAGAACCTCGACAACGGGGAGATCGCGGCGAAGCTGGGCCTGGGAATCAAGGCGGTCGAGTCCCTGCTATTCCGCGCCAAGGCTCAGTTCAGGAAAGAATTCGCGATCTTGGCTGCCGAAGAGAATGAATCGGTCTACGGCTGCGTTGATTACGAAAGGGACGGAGGACATGGCCCGCAAAAAACCACTCGATGACGCCAGCCTCGGCATCCTCCTCAAGGGCTATCGGCGCCCAAGCCTGGGCGCCGAGGCGCTGGGCCGCATTCTGTCCGGCGCCGCCGCGCCACCGGCCCAGGCCGGGCGGAGGCGCGCGATAGGCGGCTGGGCCTGGGCCTCGATGGCCGCTGGGCTGGCGATCGCGACGGGCCTGGGCGCCCTGGCCTATCTGCGGCTAGGCGAGCTTCCCTCGCCGGTGGCCGTCCTAGGGGATCGGCTGCCCGAATCGACCATGACGAGAGGAGGCTCGATCAAGGCCGAGGCCGAGCCGCTGAGGCTGCGCAGCGCCTCCGAAACCCTGGTGCTCGAGGCGGGCGGCCGATTGCGAATCGACTCCGATCCTTGGAGAAGGCTCCGCGGCGCTTCGGGGAACAGATACTACCTAGACAGCGGCAAAGTCTATATCGAGCACGCCGCCCTCCCGGGGCGAGGCGATTTTTCCCTGGTCATCCCCTGGGGAACGATCAGCCCGCTTGGCACGATCCTGAGCTGCGAGGTCGCGCAGGGGCGAGCGGACCTGATCTGCCTGGACGGGAAGCTGCGCTTCGTCGCCTCCGGCCGACGCGTATACGACATCAACGCGGGCATGGTCTTGAGCCTGCGCGACGACGGCAGGAGGATCACCGTCGAACCGGAGACGCGGTCGCCTGCGGCGCTCGGCCAGTCGCCTTCATTGACGAGGGCGATCCCGGCTCCAGCCGCACCGAAATCGAAGGACGCGTTGGCGAAGGCCTGGTCGCGGGACCTGGGGGAGTGGCCCCAAGAGGTCTACGTCGAAGGGCCCTGGGCGATCGTGATCTCCACGGGCGAGATCCAAGTCCTGGATAGGTCCGACGGCGCCTCGATCGCCCGAATGGGGCTACCCAAGCCGCTCGGCACCTATGCCGTGAGCGGCGACAGCCTGATCGTATACGCCTCTGCCGGGCTCCGAAGGCTGAGCCTGCCCAAGCTCGACGAAGTCTGGTCTACGCCGACGGGCAACCTCGCCTTCACCTCCTTCAGTCTGGCGGACGGGAAAGTGTTCTTGCCCTCCGCGGAGGGGAGGCTATACATCCACGACCTGGCCAGCGGCCGGCTCATCGACGGCATAGACGCCGGCATCGGTCTCTACGGCAAGCCGCTGGTCGCCGGAGGCAGGATCATCGTCAGCGGCCTCGATCGGCGCCTGAGGGCCTTCGACGAAGGCGATCACCGGAAGCTTTGGGAATACCTGTCCGATGAGGGGTTGGTGAACGACGAGCCTCGGGCCCTGGGAAATGCCATCGTCGACTATACGAAGGACGGAAGCCTATTCGCCCTCGACGCGAGGACGGGAGAGCTCAGGTGGAAGACGGCTCCCGGCTCGGCGGTGGCGCAGGCCCCGCTGAACTGGGCCTCGCGCCTGGTCTATCGCGATGCGCGGGGGGCGCGGAGCGTGACGGCCGAGGGGATAGTGGCGGAGATCGCGGGAGGCGAAACCGGCTTCGGCCTGGGCGGCGACGCGAGCCTCTATCTAGCCGGACCCCTCGGCATCGAACGCCTCGGCCCGACAGGCGAGAGGGTGCGGCTAGGCGATATGCCGACCCTCCTGCTCCGCGTCGGCAATGGGGCGATCGCGACTGTCGACGCCGCCGCGCGCCTCTCTCTCTATCGCGTCGGCGAGTGAAGCGGGGAACGAGTGAGAATGGCACGGATCGAGCGTCGTCTCCTGCTGGCGAGCTTAGCCGCGGGATTCCTGTCGTGGACGGCCCCTTGCGCCGCGGGAGCCCAGGAGGCCGACGGACCCGCGACCATCGCCGTCTTCCCCTACTTCAGCCCCGACCCCGCGATAGCCGAGGGCTTCGCCTACGCACTATACGCGGTTCCCGACCTGCTCCGCGAGCGGCTGATGGCGGACCCGCGCTTCGCCGTCGCGGGTAGGGCGGCCGTGGACGCGGCGATCGCCGCCGAGGGTTTCAAGGCCGACGCGGCGGCCGTAGACGCGGGCAGGCAAGCCGTCGCGCGGCGCTGCGGCGCCGATTACTTCATATGGGGCTATATACTGCGATCGGGCGAGGGGCTCAGGGTATTCCACGCCCTCGTCGAGGTCGAGACCGGGAGGACGCTTCACCTGGTCAACAGAGTCCTGCCCGAGGGCCCCGAGCTCATCGACGCCATGTCCGATTCCGTGCTGGCCCTCCATGATTGGACGAAGGCCGGCCTCGAACCCCTTCACCGGCCGGAAAGGATCGTCGAGAAGACCGTCGTAGTCGAGAAGACCCTCGTGGTCAAGGAGACACAAACCCTCGTTCGGAAGGTCGGGCTCTCCCTGTCTCCATCCATAAGTTATCTTTTATTCCCTTGGTCCTTCAGCGCCGACCTGCGCCCCGTTCCGGCGGCGGGCCTCGAGGTCTCCTGGACGCCGGGGAACGGGAGCCCCTTCGACGCGGGCCTGGACCTGCAGTTCTCCACGCTGCGGAACAAGGACGGCGCGGGTATCTCGGCGATCGACGTCATCATGCTGCCGGTCCTGGCCGAGGCGGGCCTGCGATGGATGCCCTCCGAGCGCTTCGGCCTCCGCGCGGCCGCCGCGGGAGGCTTCAGCCTGATCTTCGGGAGGGTGAACGCCATCCTCATGGACTACCCGCGTCCCCTGATCTCGGCCCGGGTCGACGCGGAATGGCAGCCGAGCCAGGGCTTCTCTGCGAGGGCCGGAGCGCGGCTCTATTACGGCTTCGGCTTCTACTCCGACCAGGACATGCTATTCCTCGCGCCCGAGGCGGCTGTCGCCTTTCATCTATAGTCCCACCTATTGTCCCCATATCGATTCCCGCCGAATTCCCGCTCTCGCGCGAATGAGCAGGGGGCCGGACGCGTTTATCTAGGCGATCCAACACCATTCCTAGGAGGGAATAATGAAGAAGATCGCTCGGTTCACGACGGCCGCAATCGCGCTGGCCGCAGCGGCGCTGCTCAATGGCTGCCAGCCTGCCTCGCCGGCGCCCGTCGGCGTCTCCATAAGCGCCGGCCTAGCCGGGTCCTCGGCGAAATCCGCTCGCGCCTTGGTCGGTGGCGAGGCGATACAGCCCATTACGGCCTACAGGGTCGTTTTCAAGAAAATCGAGATAGGCAATTCCGAAAGCGACACGTTCACGCTCTGGGAGAGCGCGGAGGGAGAGGTCAAGGACGTGGCTTCGACCGTGGGCTTTTCCGACGTGCAGGCGGTCTACCCGGGCACCTACAACTATGTTCGGCTGACTATCGGCGATACTCTGTCGGTTGATGGCAAGGTCACCGACGCCGCCACCGGAACGGTCTATTCCGGCACCGGCAGCTGCCTGCTGGACGCCGCGGTCTTCCTCTGGGGTTCGGAGATTCCCAACGCGAGCGGAGAGATAACCCTCCGCTCGCCGATTACGATCGCGGAGGGATCGAGCCTCGGCTTCGACTTCGCCGTCGACGGAACCGTGACCTATAAAAGCGGCACGGCCCAGAATGCCCTCCTCGGAGTGACGAAGCCGACGCTGAGCCTGACGGTCGAGTAGCCGTAGTTCCTCGTTTCGCGTCCCGCGCCATCGGCCTCGGCCGACGGCGCGGGCGCTAAACACCCAGCCCTCCTCGACTTTTAATTGTAAAAGGACCTTAAAAACTTGACGCCGTCTTGTATACAGAATACAGTATCCGAAGATGATCACCCGCGAAAGGCTCAGCGCCGACGTCCACCAGGAACTGCTCAATCGGATTATCCGAGGCGAAATAGCGCCCGGCCAGCGCCTCAGGGACTCGGAACTCGCGGAGGAGCTCGGCGTGAGCCGGACTCCCATACGCGAGGCCCTCCTGAGGCTCGAGCGCGAGGGTTTCATCGTCTCGCAGAAACACCTCGGCTTCACGGTCAAGCGCCTCCAGGAATCCGAGATCCACGAGGTCTACCCCCTCATCAGCATCCTGGAGTGCGCCGCCCTAGATTCCGCGCCCCTACCGGGCAGCGCCAAGATCAAGGAGCTCAAGGAGCTCGAACGCTCGCTCAAGCTCGAGGGCTCCGACCCCCTGCGGCGCATCGAGCTCGATTCCTGCTGGCACGAGGCCCTGGTCGAGGGCTCGGGCAACTAGCATCTCATGCGCATCCTCTCCGAGCTTAAGCGCATCCTCCTGCGCTACGAATACGCCTTCATGCGGGACGATGCTCTAGTCTCGGAATCGGTCGCCGAGCACGACGCGATAGCCCTCGCCCTGTCGCGGGGAGATCGCCGAGAGGCCGTGCGCCTGCTCGGCGCCCACTGGGAGCGCTCCAACAAGGTGATCCTCTCCGACTTCCTCGCCAACGGGGGCGACTCATGAAAGTGCGCTTCCTCGCGAACGATTCCCTCGTCGAGACCGAGGCCTGGGCCCTCGCCCCCGCCCTCGATTTCATACGCGGGGAGCTCCGCCTCACCGGCGCGAAGGAAGGCTGCCGCGAGGGCGACTGCGGCGCCTGCGCCGTCATAGTCGGCGTCAGGAACGAATCGCCGACCGGCCTGCGCGCCGGTAGCGGCTTCGCGTACGACGCTCAGCCGTCCTGCCTACTCGCCCTGGGCGAGCTCGAGGGCAGGCAGCTCGTGACCATAGAGGGCCTGGCCGCCGCGGGCCCGACGCCTGTGATGCGCGCCCTCGCCGAGGCGAACGGCAGCCAGTGCGGCTTCTGCTCGCCGGGCTTCGTCGTCTCGCTCACCGCCTACCTGATTAACGGCGACGAGCGCCGAGGCGCGCTCTCGGTCGAGGGAGCCTTCGCCGCGGTCGAGGGCAATCTCTGCCGCTGCACGGGCTACGGAGCCATCAAGCGGGCGGCGGCGAGGCTGGTGGAGGAGTTCGCGAGCCTGCCGCTCGATCCCTACGCCCGACTCGACGCCCTCGTCGCGGCTGGCGTAGTCCCCGCCTCCTGCGCCTCCTTCGCCCGCGGCGAAATCCTGCCGTCGCTCGCCCGCGGCGAACCTTCGGTCGAGGGCGGCAGTCTGGCCCTGGGAGGCGGATCCGACTTCTTCGTCCGCAACCCCCATCCCGACCCGGCCGCATTCCCCGCCTTCTCGCTACTGGATCGCGAGCCCGCGCTCAGGCGGGTCGAGAGGAGGACGGCGGGAGGCGAGGAGCGCCTCGAGATCGGCGCCGCCCTCAGCTGGCGCGAATTCTTCTCGGACCCGGATATCCTAAAGCTCGTGCCGGGCATCGAGCGCTTCGAGAAGCTGCTCGCGAGCCCCCTGGTGAGGGAGCGCGCGACGATAGGCGGCAATTTAGCCAATGCCTCCCCGGTCGGCGACCTGACCGCGATGCTATTGGCCCTGGGCGCCTCGCTGCGGCTCGAGGGCCCCACGGGCTCGCGCGAGTTGCCCCTGGACGAGCTCTACCTCGGCTACAAGAAGCTCGAGCTCCGGGCCGGCGAGCTCATCGCCGCGGTCATCCTGAGGGCTTCCCGCCCCTTCTCCCTCTTCAACTTCGAGAAGGTCTCCAAGCGCGAGCGCCTGGACATCGCGGCGGTGAACACCGCCGCGGCCTTCGAGGCGGAGGATTCCGCCGGGGGCGGGCCGCTGATAAGGCGCGCCAGGATCTCCGCGGGGGGGGTGGCACCGGTGCCCCTCCTCCTGAAGAAGGCCTCCGCCTTCCTGGAGGGCCGGCCCCTGACCGCCGCCGCGGCCCTGGAGGCCGCGCGCATCGCCGCCGCGGAGGCCTCGCCGATCGGGGACGTGCGCGGCAGCGCCGACTACAGGCGCCGCCTCCTCGAACGCCTCGTGCTCGCGCATTTCGTCGTTCTCTTCCCCGGCTCCGGCGTCGAGGAGGCCATATCGTGAAGCCGACCAAGGAATCCGAGCTCAACCTGAGCGGAGCCACTCGCTATCTGGACGACCTGCCGGCTACGGAGGGCATGCTCTACGGCGTTCCGCTGACGAGCCCCTGCGCGAGGGGACTGCTCAGGGGAATCGACGCCTCCGCGGCCCTGGCCCTGGACGCTTCCGTCAGCGTATTGACGGCCTCCGACATCCCCGGGGAAAACCAGCTCGGCGAGGCGGTCAGCGACGAGAGCCTCCTCGTGGATGGCGAGTGGAGCTACCTGGGGCAGTGCCTGGCCCTGGCCCTCGCGGCCACGCCGAGCCTGGCGCGGAAGGCCGCCGCCCTCGTGAGGATCGTCTACGACGAGCTCGAGGCCGTGACCGACGCGCGGGCGGCCGCCGAGTCGGGCAGCTTCATACTTCCCTCGCGCACGATGAGGTCCGGCGATCCCGCCTCGGCCTTCTCGCGCTGCGCGATCGTGGTCGAGGGAAGGGTCGAGTCCGGCGGCCAGGAGCACGTCTACCTCGAGGCCCAGGGAGCCATCGCCGAGAGCCTCGAGGGCGGCCGCGTCCGCGTCGTATCCGGAACCCAGGCTCCCTCGGGCGTGCAGCGCGCCATAGCGCGGACGCTCGGGCTAGGCATGCACGACGTCGAGGTCGAGGCGAGGCGCCTGGGCGGGGCCTTCGGCGGGAAGGAAGACCAGGCGGCTCAATGGGCGGCGCTCGCGGCCCTCGGCGCGGCCAGGACGGGCAAGACGGTCAAGGTCTACCTGAATCGCCGCGAGGACATGAATTGGACGGGCAAGCGCCATCCCTACTCGAGCGACTACAAGCTTGGGCTCGACGCCGAGGGGCGGATCCTCGCCTACGAGGCGGACTACTATCAGAACTCCGGAGCCTGCTGTGACCTCTCGCCCGCCATCCTCTCGCGCACGCTCTTCCACGCGGCGAGCGCCTATCGCATACCCAACCTGCGCGTAACGGGCAGGATGTGCCGGACTAACCTCCCGCCCTTCACCGCCTTCCGCGGCTTCGGCGCGCCCCAGGGCGTCTTCGTCATCGAATGCGCCCTCGACGCCGCGGCCCGCGAAGGCGGCTGGGACCCCGTCGAGCTCAGGCTCAAGAACCTGCTCGCCGAGGGCGACAGCTTCCACTTCGGCCAGCCGGTAGCCGACTGCCGCGCGAGGAGGACCGTCGACCGGACCCTCGAGCTCTCGCGCTGGACGGAGCTGCGAGCCGAGATCGATTCGTTCAATTCCGCCCATCGCCTCGTGAAGCGGGGCGCGGCCATCCTCCCCATCTGCTTCGGCGTCTCCTTCACCAAGCTCGTGATGAACCAGGGCGGGGCCCTCGTCCACGTCTACGGCGACGGTTCGGTCTCGGTCTCGACCGGGGCGGTGGAGATGGGCCAACAGGTCGCCCGCAAGATCCAGGTGATCGCCGCGCGGTCCCTCGGCATACCCGAAGGGCTCGTGCGGGTCGAGTCCACGCGGACAGCCTCGGTCGCCAACACCTACTCCACGGCGGCGAGCACGGGCTCGGATATAAACGGCATGGCCGCGCTGGCCGCCTGCGAGGAGATACGCGGCCGCCTCCTCGGCCTCGCCGCGCGCATGCTGGGCGCGGACAAGGGCGAGCTGCGCATCGAATCGGGCTTCGTGACCAAGGGCTGCGAGATTACCGAGCTCGCGTGGAAGGAGCTCGTCGACAAGGCCCACCTCGACCGCATCGACCTGTCAGCCCACGGCTTCTACGCCACGCCCGGGCTCTTCTACGACATGAAGGCCGAGAGGGGCAGTCCCTTCGCCTATCACGTGTACGGCTGCTCGGCCGTCACGGCGACCCTCGACGCGCTGCGCGGGACCTATCGTTTCGACGAGGCCTTCATCGTCCACGACGTCGGCGAGAGCATCGACTACGACGTCGACCTGGGACAGGTCGAGGGCGCCTTCGCCCAGGGCCTCGGCTGGGCAGCCCTCGAGGACCTCCGCTACGACGAGAGGGGCAGGCTCCTGTCCGACACGCTATCGACCTACAAGCTGCCCGACCTCCGCTTCATGCCTTCGGCCGTCAAGATAGAGTTCCTCGAGGGAGCGCCCAACCCCAAGGCGGTGATGCGCTCGAAGGCGATAGGCGAGCCGCCCCTGCTCTACGGAATAGCGGGATACTTCGCCATATTGGACGCCCTGCGCGCTGTCGATAGGACCCATCCCACGAAAGCGCCTAGCTCGGCCCCCTACGCCTATGATCTCCCAATGACGCCCGAGAAGGCCCTCGACTTCATCCAAGGAGTCCGCCGATGATCATCAGGAACGGCCTCGTGGCCCTGCCCGGCGAAGGCGACTTCCGCCGCGCCTCGATCCGGGCGCGGGGCGAGAGGATCGCCGAGATAGCGGAGGGCCTCGAGCCGCTGCCAGGCGAGGAGGAGATCGACGCGTCGGGCCTCCTCGTCCTCCCCGGAGCCATCGATCCCCACGTGCACTTCGACGAGCCCGGCTTCACGTCGCGGGAGGACTTCCTCCACGGCAGCTCGGAGGCGGCCCGCGGCGGGGTCACGACGGTGATAGACATGCCCTGCACCTCGCTGCCGCCCGTGATCGACCTCGCCGCCTTCGAGAACAAGCTCGCCCAGGTCGCGAAGGGCGCCGTGGTCGACTTCGCGCTCTTCGGCGGCGTCTCGGGCCACCGGGTCTCCGACAGCCTCGGCTCCGGCGGGGCGGGGGCGATGGCGGCCCTCGCGCCCAAGGTCGTGGGCTTCAAATGCTATTTCATCTCCGGCATGGACAGCTTCACTCGGGTGACCCACGACGATTTCACGCGGGTCGTGGCCGAGGGGGCGCGCCTCGGCCGCCCCGTCCTGCTCCACGCCGAGGACCTCGATTACGTGACCGCCGCCGCTTCCCGCGTCAAGGCGGAGCGCGCGGCCGGCCGCCGCTCGGCGGACTCCGGATGGGACGACTACTACGAATCCCGGCCCGAGGCGGCCGAGCTGGCCGCTGTAGCCGCGGCGCTGGCCCTCGCCAAGGGCCGGGAGGCCAGCCTCCATATAGTCCACGTCGGCACGTCCGCGGCGGCCGAGCTCGCGCACTCCGCGGGAGCCACCTGCGAGACCTGCGCCCACTACCTCGCCTTCAGCCGCGAGGACTTCGCCTCCAAGGGAGCCGCCTTGAAGACCGCCCCCGTCGTAAAGGGACGCGGGGAGCGCGAGGCCCTCTGGTCCCTCCTGGCCGCGGGCCGCATAGACTTCCTCGCCAGCGACCACGCTCCGAGCACAATAGCGGAAAAGGAGACGGGCGACGCCTGGTCGGCCTACGGCGGCATACCCGGCGTAGGCACGGGCTTCCCGTACCTCTACTCCGAGGGCCTCGCTCGGGGCCGCCTGAGCCTGCCGCGCTTCCTCGAGGCGACCTCGGGCGCGGCCGCGAGGCGCTACGGCCTGGACGCTCGCAAGGGCGCCATCGCCCCCGGGAAGGACGCTGACCTCGTTCTCGTCGATCCCGCCCGGACGACGAGGATAGAAGGCGCGAGGCTCCTCTCCAAGGGGCGGATAACGCCCTTCGAGGGGATGGAACTCGCGGGCTCGATCGTCGCGACCTACCTACGCGGCCGCCTCGTATACGACGGATCGAGGATCATAGCCGCGCCCGGCACCGGGCGCTTCCTAAGCTGGGGGTACGCATGAGCAAGGTCATGGACGCTACGGGATTGAAAAATCTGCTCGGGCGGATCGCGGGCGAGTACCGCGCGAAGGGCTCCATCTACGAGATACCCGAGAAGGCCTTCCGCAAGGCCTTCGAGCTCGAGGCGGGGAGCCCCGGCCTCGAAGTGATGGGAGGCCTCGTCTCCCTGCCCGTGGGGCCCGCGGCCGGCCCGCACAGCCAGATCGCGCCGAACCTGGTCGCCGCCTATCTCGCGGGGGCCCGCGTCTTCGAGCTGAAGACAGTCCAGGAGAACGACGCCCTGGAGATCGCCAAGCCCTGCATCGACGCGCTCGACGAGGGCCACAACACCGAATGGTCGACCGAGCTGTCGCTCGGAGCGGCCCGCGAGGAATACCTCCGGGGATGGATGGCGGTCAACCTCCTCGCCTCGATATTCTCCTCCTCGCCCCGGGCCTTCATATTCAACATGTCCGTGGGCTACACCCTGGCGGGGATCAAGGGCGCCAAGATGGACGCCTTCATCGAGGGAGTGCGCGCGCCCGCCGGGACCGAATTCTGGCAGGCCGCGTTGCGCGACCTCGGTTCCTTCGTCGAATCCGTTTCCTTCCGATCGACCTTCGGCGGGGAGGCCCTCGCGAAGGCGCGCGCCCTGCTGTCGGACTTCCCCTCCTCCCCCGTCCACTCGGTCACTCTGTCCACCATGCACGGCTGCCCGCCCGACGAGATCGGGCGCATCGGCTCCTACCTCGTCGAGGAGAAGGGCTTCGATACCTTCATCAAGCTCAACCCGACGCTGCTCGGCTTCGATACGGCGCGCCGGATCCTCGACGAGACCGGCTGGAAGCGCATCGGCATCAGGCGGGACAACTTCGAGCGCGACCTGCAGTTCGCGGATGCGCTCGGCCTCATCGCCGCCCTGGACGCGAAGGCCAGGTCGCGGGGAAGGCGCTTCGGGATAAAGCTCTCCAATACGCTCGCCAACGCCAACCCCGGGGGCTTCCTCCCTGGCGACGAGCGCTACATGTCCGGGCGCGCCCTCTTCCCGCTCACGATCAGGCTCGCGGCCGAGCTGGCCGAGGCCATGCGCGCCTCGCTGCCCGGCTGGGACTCCCGCTTCTCCTACTGCGGCGGCGCCTGGGCGGCGAACGCCGGCGCCCTCGTAGCGGCGGGCCTGGGCCCGCTCACGATCGCGACCGACATCCTCAAGCCCGGCGGCTACCTGCGCCTCCTCCCGGCGGCCCGCGCCGCCGTGGCGGCCCTGCCTTCCTCGCCGGGCCGTCCCGACGCCGCCGCCCTGGCGCGCCTCGCGGACTCCGCCCTCGCCCTGCCGGAGTACCGCTCGGGCTGGAAGTCCGGGACCGCCCGGATAGGGAAGCCCTTGCCCGCCTATGATTGCTTCGCCGCCCCCTGCGTCGAGGCCTGCCCCGTGGGACAGAAGGTCCCGGAGTACATCAGGCTCGAGGCCGAGGGAAGGCGCGAGGCCGCCTTAGCCTCGATCCTCGCCGACAATCCCCTGCCCTTCGTCACCGGCACGTTGTGCGATCACGTATGCCAGGAAGCCTGCTGCCGCAACGACTACGAGGGCAGCGTGGAGATACGCGCCGTGAAGCTCGCCTGCGCGAGGGCTGCCTCGCTTCCCGCGACGCGGCCGACCGTCGCCGCTTATAAAGGCAAGGTGGCCATCGTAGGCGCCGGCCCCGCCGGGCTCTCGTGCGCCCACCACCTCGCCCTCGCGGGCGTGGGCGTCACCATCTTCGACGCCTCTAAGGAGCCGGGCGGAGTGCCCGCCAACGTGATCCCGCGTTTCAGGATCGAGCGGGCGGACCTGGCCGCCGACGTGGGCAGGATACGGTCCCTCGGCGTCGAATTCCGCTTCGGCGCCCGGATAGGCTCCCTCGTGGGCCTCGAGGCGGAGGGCTTCACGGCCGTCTTCGTCTGCACAGGCGCCCCCGACGCGAAGGAGCTCGCGCTGGAGGGCGACGTAGTCCCCGTCGTCGACGCCCTCTCATTCCTCGCGGCCGCCTCCTCCCTCGTCGGGGGATCGGAAGAGGCCTGGCCCTACGGCAGACCCAAGGATATCGTCGTGGCCGGAGGCGGCAATACCGCCATGGACGCGGCGCGCGTCGCCCTGAGGCTCCCCGGCGTCGAGCGCGTCCGCATCTCGTACAGAAGGGCGCGGGAGGACATGCCCGCGGACGAGGAGGAGCTGCGCAACGCCCTCGAAGAGGGCGCGAGGCTCATGGAACTCACCCTGCCCGAGCGCTCCTACGACGCTCCCGAGGGCCCGATGATCTCCCTGCGCGTGATGGAGCCCGGGGAGCCCGACTCCTCCGGAAGGAGCTCCCCCGTCCCGACGCCCGAGACCGAGAGCGTCGATTGCGACCTCCTCGTTGCGGCGGTGGGCGAAAAGCCCGACGCGGCGCTCCTCGCAAGCCTGGGCATCCCGGTCGGCCCGAAGGGCCTCCCTGCCTACGACCGCGAGACCCAGGCGGTCTCCCGCCCCAGCCCTCGCGCCGACGCCTACGTCGGGCCCGACGTCTACGTCGGGGGTGACGCCGCCCACGGCCCCGCCTCGATCATCGAGGCCGAGGCCGACGGGCGCAGGGCCGCCTACGCCATCCTCCGCTCGGCGAGGATCGAACCGCCGCGTGAAGCCTACGCTCCGAGCCCTCCCGACGCGGACAAGCTCGCGGCGCGAGGCGAATTCTACCCGAGCGAGGCCGCCAATTCTCCCTCCTTCGTCTCGAGGGAGGCGGAGCGTTGCCTGCGCTGCGATTCGGCCTGCCTGCGCTGCGTCGAGGTCTGCCCCAATCGCGCCAACTTCGCGCTTCCGATAGGGTCGGGCTTCGCCCAGTCCATCCAGATCCTCCACGTCGACTCGCTCTGCAACGAGTGCGGCAACTGCGGCCTCTTCTGCCCCTACGAGGGCGAGCCCTATCGCGGCAAGCCCACCCTGTTCAAGGATCGGGCGGCGCTCGAGGCGTCGCGCAACGCCGGATTTTGCTATGTCGCCTCCGGCGGCGGCGCCCCGTCGGAGCCGGGCCTCCTCTGCCGCGAGGAGCCGGGAGCGGCCCTCGCCGAGCTCGGCTTCGCTAAATGGTCCGCCGAGGGGGCCGGAGGGAGGCTCGCCGCGATCGCGCGCGAGATATTCGCCAGCCATGAATACCTGATAGGAGGCGAGCGATGACCATATTCGAAAACGTCCGCGTCATCTCCTTCGAGCCGCCGGCCGTTTCGGAGCCCATGGACGTGGTTACCGCCGTACCGGGCACGGGCGCCTCGCCCGGTACGATAATCGAGACCGGCTCGGCGCTCGGGGCGAAGTACCCCGGCGCAAAGCGGGTATCCGGGTCCTACCTGAGCCCCGGCCTGGTCTGCGCGCACACGCACCTGTATTCGGCCCTCGCCCGCGGCCTCATGGTCGACATTGCGCCGTCCAAGGACTTCGCCCAGCAGCTCCGGCACCTGTGGTGGCGGCTCGACCGCGCCATAGACCTGCCCATCCTGGAGGCGAGCGCGCTCGCCGGCTGCGCGGACGCCGCCCTGTCCGGGGTCACCAGCGTCGTGGACCACCACGCCGGCCCCGAAGCCATAGACGGCAGCCTCTCCGTGATACGGCAAGCCTACGAGGAGGTCGGCATCAGGGGCCTCCTCTGCTATGAGACCACCGACAGGAACGGCATGGAAGGCGCCCGCGCAGGAGTCAGGGAAAACCTCCGCTTCGCACGGGAGATCGACGGCGATCGCGCGGCCGGCAAGCGGCCCCTCGTCGACGGCGCGATCGGCGCCCACGCGGGCTTCACCGTCGGGGAGGAGACCCTCGGGGCCCTCGCCGACGCGGTAAGGACTTCCAAGCGGGGACTGCACGTCCACCTGGCCGAGGACAAGTTCGACGCCGTGGACTCCCGCTACCGGTTCGGCTCCGACCTGGTCGCGCGCTTCGACGCGGCGGGCTGCCTCGGCCCCAAAACGATCGTCGGGCATGGCGTATGGCTCAGCCAAGCCGAGGTCGAGACCCTCAACGCCAGGGGCTCCTTCCTCGCCCACAACGCTCGCAGCAACATGAACAACGCCGTCGGCTACAACGCCCTCCTGCCCCGATTCGACAACGTCGTCCTCGGGACGGACGGGATGAGCGCGGACATGCTCGAGGAGTTCCGCTTCGCGGCCTTCAGGCACCGCGAGTCGGGCGGCCCCTGGTGGCCTGGCGACTTCCTGCGCTGCCTCGATCGCGGCAACCGGGTGATGGAGCGCTACCACGGCGCTCCCGTCGCCTCCGGCTCCGGGGCCTTCGGACGAGTCATCGCGGGCGCCGTCGCCGACCTCGTGCTCTGGGACTACGATCCGCCGACGCCCCTCGTGGGCGGGAACATCGCCGGCCACCTCGCTTTCGGCCTGTCGTCCCGCTCGGTCAAATCGGTAATGGTAAACGGAGCCTTCGTCGTCGAGGACAGGGCGCCGGCCTTCGACGCCGACGGCATCGCCTCGAAGGCGAGGGCCGAGGCTATACGGCTGTGGAAGCGCATGGAGGAAAGATAATGAGCATTCTAGAGCAGGCGAGGAAGTACAGTGACTACACGGCCAAGAACCTCTCGGAGATGATCCAGGTCCCCGGTTTCAGCTGCACCGAGAAGGACAGGATCAAGCTCCTGAAGAAGATGTGCAGGCAGGCGGGCATGGAGGACATCCATACGGACGGCCTAGGCAGCCTCCTTGGCCGCGTCGGGAAGGGGAAGAAGGTCCTCGTTTTCGACGCGCACATAGACACGGTCGGCGTCGGCGACCCGAGCCAGTGGAAGACCCCGCCCCATTCGGGCATCGTCAGGGACGGCCTCGTCCTGGGCCGGGGTTCTTCCGACCAGCTGGGCGGAGCGGCGTCCATGATCACAGCCGCCCGCATCCTGAAAGAGGCCGCCTACGCCGGCGACTACACTATCTGGTTCGCCTTCACCGTCATCGAGGAGGACTGCGACGGCCTGTGCTGGAAGTACCTCATCGAAGAAGAGGGCTTCAAGCTCGACTTCGCCGTGTCCACCGAGCCGACGAGCTGCCGCCTCTACCGCGGCCACCGCGGGCGCATGGAGATCCAGATAGACATCAAGGGCGTATCCTGCCACGGCTCCGCGCCAGAGCGCGGCGAGAGCGCCGCCTACAAGGCCGCCCGGGCCGCCCTCGCCCTGGAATCGCTCAACGCGCAGCTGAAAAGCGACGACGACGGCTTCCTCGGCAAGGGCACGATCGTCGTATCGCAGATCAAGGTCCAGGGCCCCTCCCAGTGCGCCGTGCCCGACCAGGCCATGCTCTACTGCGACAGGCGCCTCACCTGGGGAGAGGACGACAAGCTCGCCATCGGCCAGGTCGAGAAGGCCCTCGAAGCCGCGGGCGTGGACAAGTTCTCCGTGAAAATGCCCGAGTACGCGCAAGCCGCCTACACCGGCAAGCTCTACAAGCAGGAGCTCTACTTCCCCACCTGGAAGATACCCGCGGACCACCCCCTTGTGCTCTCCGGCATCGACGCCTACTCGGGCCTCTTCGGCCTTGCCCCTGTAGTCGACAAGTGGACCTTCTCGACCAACTGCGTCGCGATCTGCGGCAGGCACAAGATCCCCTGCATCGGCTTCGGCCCCGGCGACGAGTCCCAGGCCCACGCGCCCAACGAGATCAACAGGATCGACGATCTCGAGAAGGCCGCCGCCTTCTACGCCGCCCTTCCCTACTCGCTGGAGCGCGGCTAGTCGCCGCGAGAGCGCGCGTGAAGTGGAACTATAGGTGCCCGAGCTGCGGCGCGGAGTACGCGATCGAGCCGGGGCGCTACCTCTGCGAGCCCTGCGCGTCGCGCAACGCGCCAGGCCTGCCCCTCCACGGGGTCCTCGAGTGCGCCTTCGAGGGCAAGGTGGAGCCGGGCTCGGTGCCCCTGCCGGTGGAGGCGGAATTCTACCCGGCATTGCCGGTGGGGAATACGCCGCTCTGGCGGCCGGAACGCCTACGCTCCGAGCTCGGAGCGCCCGGCCTCTGGCTCAAGGACGACACCTGCGAGCCCTCCGGCTCGTACAAGGACCGCGCCTCCTATCTCGTAGCCGCCTTCGCGCGCAAGCACGGCATCGGGGAGGTCGCCCTCGCCTCGACGGGCAACGCGGCCTCCAGCATGGCCTGCGTCGGCGCGGCAGCCGGGCTGAAGGTGACCGTCTTCCTGCCTAGGTCCGCTCCGGTCGCGAAGAGGATCCAGGTGCTCCAGTACGGGGCCGAGCTGCGGGAGATCGACGGCAACTACGATCTCGCCTTCGACACCTGCCTCGCCTACACGAAGGAGACGGGGGTCCTCTCGCGCAACACGGCCTACAATCCCCTCACGATAGAGGGCAAGAAGACCGCGGCCTTCGAGATCGTCCGCGACCTACGGACCTCGCGTGGCCTACCGGTCGCGGTGGACCACGTCTTCGTGCCGACGGGCGACGGCGCGATAATCGCGGGAGTCATCCGTGGCTTCGAGGACCTCCTCCTCATGGGCGAGATCGAGCGAATGCCGAGGATCTGGGCGGCCCAGGCCGAGGGGTCGAGCGCCCTCGCCCGCGCCCTCGATACCGGCGAATTCGAATTCCGCGCATCGGGCACGTTAGCCGACTCGATAGCGGTGGACGCGCCGCGCAACGGGATATTCGCCCTCGCGAAGCTCAAGAAGCACGGCGGCTCGGCAGTCATAGTGACGGACGAGGAGATTCTCGAGGCCCAGGTCCTGGCCTCCTCGCGCGCGGGGCTCTTCGCCGAGCCTTCGAGCGCCTGCGCCCTCGCGGGTTTCATCAAGGCCCGTCCCTCCCTGGGGAAGGGCGAGACCGCAGTGGTGATGCTCACCGGATCGGGACTGAAGGATATCAAGAGCGCCGCCAGGGCCGTAGGCGCGAGCTATTAAGATCGCAGGCAAGGAGCAATCGATGATCGACCTTAACGTGAACGAAGCCCAGAGGAAGAAGAACATACAGCGCTGCAAGGAGAAGGGCATCATCCTTCCCACCTACGCCCAGATGCGCGACCCGAGCAAGGTGCCGGAGTCCGTCAAGAAGGAGTTGTCGGGCATCGGCCTCTGGGACGTCCACGTCCGCAACCTCTTTCGCGTAACCTGGCACAACGAGCCGAAGGAAAAAGGCGGGAATTTCGGCGGGGTCAACTTCCTCGAACTGCCGAGTTCGATAACCGGAACGAAGGCGCGCATCGTGGGCCTGTCGGGAAAGTGGTTCCCCACAGGGGCGCACAAGGTCGGCGCGGCCCTCTCCTGCCTCCTGCCCGAGCTCGTCACGGGCCGCTTCGACCCGACCACCAAGAAGGCCGTGTGGCCCAGCACGGGCAACTACTGCCGCGGCGGGGCCTACATCTCCCGCCTCCTCTCCTGCCCCAGTATCGCCATCCTCCCGGCGGGCATGTCCCGCGAGCGCTTCGACTGGCTCAAGACGATGGCCGAGGAGGTCATCGCGACGCCAGGCACCGAGTCTAACGTCAAGGAGATCTTCGACAAGTGCATCGAGCTCGAGCGCACCCGGCCCGAGGCCGTCATCTTCAACCAGTTCGACCAGCTCCCGAACCACCTTTGGCACTATGCCGTCACCGGTCCCGCGATGGAGGAGGTCTTCAGGAAGATCGCCCGCCCCGGCGACCACGTGGCGGGCTCTGTGCTCAGCTCCGGCTCCGCGGGGACCCTGGGCGCGGGCTCCTACCTGCGCGACACCTTCCCCGGCGCCAAGGTCGGCGTGGCCGAGGCCCTGCAGTGCCCCACGATCCTCGAGAACGGCTTCGGCGAGCACCGCATCGAGGGCATCGGCGACAAGCACATCCCTTGGATCCACAACCTCCGCGATACCGACGCCGCCATAGGCATCGACGACGAGCTGCCCGTGCGCCTCATCCGCCTCTTCAACGAGGAAGCCGGCAGAAAGGTCCTGGCCGAGCAGGGCGTCCCCAAGGACCAGCTCGAAAGGCTCGACTGGATGGGCATCTCCGGCGTCGGCAATCTCCTGGGCGCGATCAAGTTCGCCAAGTACTACGAGCTCGGACCGCAGGACGTCGTCTTCACCATGTTCACCGATTCCATGGACATGTATGGCAGCCGCCTCCGGGAGATGACCGAAGCCCGCGGAAAGTACGACCAGCGCCAGGCGGACAGGGATTACGACCGGCTCCAGGGCACCTCCGTCGATCACGTCCTCGAGCTAAGCCAGGTCGACAAGCGCCGCATCCACAACCTCAAGTACTTCAGCTGGATCGAGCAGCTCGGCAAGGACGTCTCCGAGCTCCGGGCCCAGTGGGACGACTACCGGGCCTACTGGGGCGGACTGCGGGCCCAGGTCGGCGCGCTCGACTCGATGATAGACGACTTCAACCGGGAGGTGCTTCGGTGATCCTCCTCAAGGGCTGTCTGGCGGCCTACAGGCCGGAAGCGGCCCTGAGCGGCCGCGTGGATATCCTGATAGACGGAAATCGCATAACGCGCATCGCCGCCTCGGGGGCCGCGGGGTCGGCGGACGGCATCGCCGTCCCCGAGGGGGCCAAGATCATCGACGCCTCCCGCCACGTGGTCCTGCCCGGCCTCGTCAACGCGCACCACCATTTCTATCAGACCCTGACCCGAGCCCTGCCGGCCGTGCAGGACGCCAAGCTCTTCGACTGGCTGGTTTACCTCTACGAGATATGGAAGGGCGTCGACGAGAACGCGGTGCGATGGTCCTCGCGGCTCGCGATGGCCGAGCTCTTAAAGACGGGCTGCACCCTCACGACGGACCACCACTACCTCTATCCCAAGTCCTTCAAGGACGATCTGCCGGGCATCCAGTTCGAGGCCGCCACCGACCTCGGCCTCCGCTTCGCGCCGACCCGCGGCTCGATGTCGCGGTCCAAGAAGGACGGCGGACTGCCGCCAGACTCCGTCGTGCAGGACGAGGACAGGATCCTCGCCGAGTGCGAGGCGACCATTTCGAAGTACCACGACCCGGCCCCCGACGCGATGCGCAAGGTCTCGCTCGCCCCCTGCTCGCCCTTCTCCGTCTCGGAGAAGTCGATGCGGGAGGCCGCCGAGCTCGCGCGGAGTCGCGGCGTGAGGCTGCATACCCACCTCGCCGAGACCTCCGACGAGGAGGAGTTCTGCGTGGCCATGTACGGCCGCAGGCCACTTCGGCTCATGGAGGACTGCGGCTTCGTCGGGAGCGACGTCTGGTACGCGCACGGCATCTACTTCGACGACGCCGAGCTCAGGCTCCTCGCCCGCACCAAGACCGGGGTTGCGCACTGTCCATCCTCGAACATGCGCCTCGGCTCCGGGATCGCTCGAGTGCGCGAGATGCTCGACCTCGGCGTCCCGGTGGGGCTCGGCGTGGACGGCTCGGCCTCCAACGACTCCTCCGACATGCTCGGCGAAGCGCGGCAGGCCTTGCTCCTCCAGCGCGTGCGCTACGGCTCGGCGGGCCTGACCGCCCGCGAGGCCCTGGGGATCGCCACCGAGGGAGGCGCCAGGATGCTCGGCTTCGAGAAGCTGGGGCGGATAGAGGAAGGATGGATAGCCGACCTCGCCCTCTTCGACGTGATGAGGCTCGAGTACACGGGCGCCCTCTCGGACCCCGTGGCGGCCCTGCTCCTGTGCGGCTACAACCACGGGGCCGACCACGTGATCGTGAACGGGAAGCTCGCCCTGGAGTCCGGCCGCCTCGTTGGGCCGGGGGCGCGGGCCGGGACGGACGAAGAGGCGATCAGGATGGGCGCCGATCGCGCCTCGCGCGCGTTGCTGGCGAAGGCGGGATTAAGCGCATGAAAAGCGTCCAGCGTTACGCGAACCCGTCGAGCCTCCAGGAAGCCCTGGCCGCGAGGAAGGCGGATCCCGGCGCCTCCTATCTCGCGGGCGGCACCTGCCTCCTCGCGGGCGACGGCCGAGACAGGCCCGAGTCGGTCATCGACGTCGGCCGCTCGCTGCCGCGGGAAATCCTCCGCGAAGGCTCGCTCTTGAGCATCGGCGCGGGAGCGACCTTCCAGGAGCTCGCGGAATCGAGGGAGCTTCCGCCCTGCGTCACCGATGCGGCCCTATCGATGGTCAACCGGAACACCCGCAACCGGGCGACTCTCGGCGGCAACCTCGGCGCGGACAAGTCCTGCTCGAGCCTCATCCCCATCCTCATCGCCCTCGAGGCCGAGGTCGAGGCGGCGTCCCCGTCGGCCTCTCCCGCGAACCCGCCCGGTCTCGAACGCTTCGGGCTCGAGGCCTGGCTCCGCTCCCGGGCGGAGGCTCCCGATATCTGGCGCGCCGCCGACCTCGTCGTCCGGGTCCTCGTGCCCCTGGTCGAGGGCCGGCGAGCCGCCTATCGGCGCTGGAACCGCGTCGCCTGCGACCTCTCGGTGCTCGGCGTCGCGGCCTCCTACCGGATCGAGGACGGCGGCGTCAGCGGGCTTCGCCTCGCTCTCGGCGGCCAAGGCCCCAAGCCGCGCCGCTTCCCGGCGCTGGAGGCCCTCTTCGAGGGGGTCGCCCTGCCTTCGCGCGAGGTCATCGAGGAGGCGGTCTCTCCCCTCCTCCGCCCGATAGACGACCTCAGGGCGAGCGCGGCCTTTAAGCGCCTGCGCGGCGCTCAGCTCGTCGCCGACGCGCTACTAAGCGCGTCGGCGCAATATGGAGCGTCAGCGCTTTCAGGCGCCTCCGACCATCGCGGGGAGCGGATATGGTGACGACATTCAAGCTGAACGGCAAAACCGTGGCCTGGGAGCTAGACCCAGGCCTATCGCTGCGCGACGCGCTCAGGGCCAAAGGCGTGATATCCGTACGCAACGGCTGCGACGGCGAGGGCTCCTGCGGGCTCTGCGCCGTGCTGCTGGACGGCCGATCCGTGAACTCCTGCCAACTCCTCGCCGTCCAGGCCGCGGGCCGCGACGTACGCACGGTGGAGAGCCTCTCGAAGGGCCGCGAGCTCGGGATCGTGCAACGCGCCCTCGTAGACGCGGCCTGCGTGCAATGCGGATACTGCACGCCTGCCGTCGCCCTCGCCATCGAGGAGCTCCTCCGCCGTGACAAGAATCCCTCGCGCGAGGCCATAGCCGACGCGCTTTCGAGCACCATGTGCAGGTGCACCGGCTACGAGCAGTTCTTCGACGCGGTCCGCATAGCGTCCAAGCGCCTCGCTGATCCCTCGTACGCCGAGCCGGCCGGCCCCGAATTCCGGCCCGACCTGCGGCACATCGGCAAGGACCGCGATAAGGTTGACGCGGCCCGGCTCGCCCTCGGGGAGAGGGCCTTCGTCGAGGACCGCGTCGACGCGGACGCCTGCCACCTGAAGATGCTGCACAGCCCGCACGCCCACGCCTGGATCAAGGCTATAGACGCGTCGGCGGCCGAGGCGATGCCCGGCGTCGTCGCCGTGCTCACCCACCTCAACTGCCCCGACCAGGTCTACACGACCGCCGGCCAGGGTTTCCCCGAGCCCTCGCCCTACGACCAGCGCATGTTCTCCAAGAAGGTGAGGCACGTGGGGGACAGGGTCGCCGCGGTCCTCGCCGAGACGCCCGCGGAGGCCCAGGCCGCCCTCGAGGCCATCGTGGTCGAGTACGAGACGCTCAAGCCCGTCCTCTCCATAGCCGAGGCCAAGGCCCCGGGCGCGCCCATCGTCCACTCGGGAGCCGTGAGCTACGTCGTCGGAGGCCCGCCCGAAGGGACGAGCGTAGAGGGCGACGGGCGAGACGACCCCGTCGTCTATCAGTTCCCCCTCCACTCCGACCCCCACCGGAACCTCGCCGCGAGCGCAGCCGACGGGATAGGCGACATCGAGGCCGGTTTCGCGGATGCCGACCTGGTCATCGAGCGGAAATACAAGGGCAACCGCGTCCAGTGCACGCCCATGGAACCGCACGTGGTCTACGCCCGCATCGACTCGGGCCGCCTGGTCCTGCGCGCGTCCACCCAGGTTCCCTGGCACGTGAGGCGGATCGTGGCCCGCGCCATCGGCATACCCGAGAACAAGGTGCGGGTGATCAAGGAGCGCGTGGGCGGCGGCTTCGGGGCGAAGCAGGACATCGTCGTCGAGGACGTCGCCGGCTACCTCGCCTGGAAGACGGGCAGGCCGGTGTTCTTCCGCTACGACCGCGAGAAGGAATTCATAGCCTCGCGCACGCGCCACGTCATGGAGATCGAGGTCAAGCTCGGGGCCAAGCGCGACGGGCGCCTCACCGCCATACAGATGCGCCTGGACGCGGACACCGGCCCCTACGGGCAGCACTGCCTCACCGTGCCGATGAACGCCATATCGAAGAGCCTTCCCCTCCTCCTCTGCGACAACGTGCGCTTCGAGGTCAAGTCCTATTATACCAATCTCTCGCCGGCCGGCGCCTACCAGGGCTACGGCGCGCCCAAGGGCTCCTTCGCCTTGCAGACCTGCCTGGCGGAGCTCGCCGCGGAGCTGGGCATCGAGCAGCTCGAGATGATAGAGCGGAACAGGGTCCGCTCGGGCACGCGCATCGAGATACTTAGGAGCCTAGGAGAGGGCCGCGCGGGAACGGCGGTCACCCTGGGCGAGTGCGGCCTAGGCGACATGCTCGCGCGCGGCAAGGCTGCCTTCGCGTGGGACCTCGCGAAGGAGCAAGCTCCTTCGCATGCGGTTTCGGCTTCGCCGAAAGCTTCTGAAATTCCATATGCCCAAGGAGATTGGAAGATCGGGCGCGGCGCGGTGATCATCCAGCAGGGCTCGGGGCTCCCGGGCCTCGACGCCGCCAACGCCGAGCTGCGGCTCCTCGCCGACGGGACCCTCCTCATGCTGTCCGGCGGCGCCGACCTCGGCACCGGACTGGACACGGTCACCGCGAAGGCCGCGGCGGAGATCCTCGGCCTGGACATGGAGGACGTCGAGGTCGTCTCCGGCGACACGGACGTGACTCCCTTCGACAAGGGAGCCTACGCCTCCTCGGGCACCTACTTCTCGGGCAACGCAGCCGTGCGCGCGGCGGAGGACTTGCGGGACAAGGTCCTGGCCGCCGCGGCCGCCGTCCTCGGCGAGGACGCCGGCCGCCTCAAGATCGCGCATCGCGGCAGGGTGGTCGGCGAGCGCGGAGAGGTGAGCCTCGCGAGGCTCGCCCATATGTCCATCCAGGGAGAGGGGCACCACGAGCTCGTGGGCTTCGGCAATTTCAAGACCGAGCACGCTGCCTTCCCCTACGGGGCGCACTTCGTCCAGGCCGCCGTGAACGAGCGCACCGGCGAGGTCAGGCTGAGCAAGTACTATGCCTACCAGGACTGCGGCACACCGATCAACCCCGCCCTCGCCGTCGGCCAGATATACGGCGGCGTGATGAAGGCGGTCGGCCACTCGCTCTACGAAGAGATGATCTACGACGAGACCGGGCGCTGCGTCAACCCGCGCTTCCTCGATTACAAGATCCCCTCCATCCTCGAGGTGCCCGAGGACTTCCGCGTCGAGCTCATGCCGGTCGCGGACGAGGTGGGGCCCTTCGGCGGGAAGAGCGTCTCCGAGATCGCGCTGAACGGCGCAGCCCCGGCGATATCGATCGCGATACACGACGCCGTCGGGGCCTGGGTACGGGAATGGCCATTCACGCCCGAGCGAGTGCTCAGGGCGATGGGAAAACTATAGGGGATTCGGGAGGAACGAGATGGGCGCGAACGAGATAAAGAACATCATCGACCGGCTGAAGACGAAAAAAATCGACATGGACGGCAAGGACTTCCTCCTCACCTGGGAGAAGTCGCGGGACGAGATTGAGGCGACCTTCCTGGTCGCGGACGCCCTGCGCGCGATGCGCGACGCCGGCATCTCCCCGCGCGTGTGGGACTCGGGTATCGCGGTCTCCAACTTCCGCGACAACTCGACGAGGACCCGCTTCTCCTACGCCTCGGCCTGCGACCTCCTGGGCCTCTACGTCCAGGACCTCGACGAGGGCAAGAGCCAGATCGCCCACGGCGAGACCGTGCGGGAAACGGCCAACATGATCAGCTTCCTCACCGAGGCGATTGGCATCCGCGACGACATGTACCTGGGCGAGGGCGACAAGTACCAGAGGGAGGTGGGGAAAGCCCTTGACGAGGGCGTGGCCTCCGGCGTCCTGCCCTCGCGCCCCACGGTGGTGAACCTCCAGTCAGACATCGACCACCCCACCCAGGCGATGGCCGACTTCCTGCACCTCTCCCATTACTACGGCGGCCTCGACAAGCTCAAGGGCAAGAAGATCGCGATGAGCTGGGCCTACTCTCCCTCCTACGGCAAGCCCCTCTCGGTGCCCCAGGGCATCATCGGGCTGGCGAGCCGACTCGGCATGGAGATAGTCCTCGCCCACCCCGAGGGCTACGACCTCATCCCCGAAATCGTCGAGCTGGCCGAGCGCCAGGCCAAGGCCTCGGGCGGCGCTTTCAAGCGCGTGCACTCGATGGACGCCGCCTTCCAGGGCGCCGACATCGTGTACCCGAAAAGCTGGGCTCCCTACGACGTGATGCAGAAGCGCGTCCCCCTCCTCCACGAGGGCAACCAGGCCGGTCTCAAGGAGCTCGAGAAGCAGTGCCTCGCGAACAACGCCAAGTTCAAGGACTGGGAGTGCACCGAGGCGAGGATGAAGCTGACGAAGGAAGGCAAGGCATTGTACATGCACTGCCTCCCCGCCGACATCACCGATGTCTCCTGCGAGGCGGGCGAGGTCGCCGCCTCGGTTTTCGACCGCTATCGCGACGACACCTACCGCGAGGCGAGCTACAAGCCCTACGTCATCGCGGCGATGATCCTCCTGGGCAAGTCGAAGGACCCGGCGGCGACCCTCGCCGGCCTGCTCAAGAGAAGCTCGGCCCGCAGCGCGATCTGATCCCCGGCTGCAACGCAAACTCGAAGCATGGACGAAGCGGAGGCGCGCGACGAGCTCGAGACCAGGTCCGCGGGCTTTCCTTCCGGAGCGACCAGAGCCTGGGCCACCTAACCGAGCTCCTCGGAATACCGGCGACGGATTCCTGGAGACGGCCATCGCCGCGGGCCGCTGCCTCCTGTCGAGGGACCGCTCGCTCCTGTTCAGGAGGGAAGCCCCGCGCTCGCACCACGGCATGCTCCACCTGCGGCAGGCCCCTCGAGCCGGTGCCCGCCTCAGAGGCCGAAGCTCTCGTGCCGCCCTTGGTCGCGCTGTGCTACCGGAATTTCACTCTTTGCCGCTCATGCCGCAAGACCTACTGGAGGGGGGATCACGCCCGCGACAGTGACGCTCTCCTCGAGCGCCTCGAGGGCGGCATGCCGCGGCGCTAGTGCCCGGCGAAGGCCTCAACTCTTCTTTCCCCGGAGCCTGACGAAGGCAACTCCCTCCAAGCCGTCCCTGACCAGGGCCGGGCCGCGAGGGGGGCGGCGGCATAGCCGCAGCCGGCGCCCACCTAGAGCAGGCGCAGGCCGGGAGCGAGCTCGAGGGTGTCGAGCAGGCCCGCCCGGGACCGATGGGGACCGGCGTGTCGCGATAGGCTTCGCCCCGCGCATCGGCCGGCAGAAAGGAGGCCCCGTCGATGGCGCGCATGGCCTCCAGCACGCGGACATCCGGCGAACCACTCCCGAGATAGGAGCCGGCCCTGCGCCTCACGAGCACGACGAGCTCGTCGTCGGTCTCGGGATACCACATCGATGGCAAGATGGTAGCACCTCCCCCGGCGCCATGGTGCAGGAAGCGCGCGGAACGGGAGGGAGACGGCCGGGATTGCCATTCCGCAACTTTTTTTCTCCGTGGACACACCCGAAACCCGCCCCGTCCGTCGATATACCTGAATAACATGGAAGACGACGAGCGAAATACGACCGGCGAATCTCGTCGACGGCTCGAGGAAGCCTACGTCAGCGAGGGGCCGCGCCTCATTGCCAGGCTCCGCGCCAAGGGGCGTAGCTTCGAAGAGGCCGAGGACTTCGTGCACGATATCTATTCCGAAGTCATGGGACGGATGTCCCTGATCGCGCGGATCGTCAACCTGCCCGCCTGGATCAACTCGCTCTTCACCAGGCGCCTCATCGACGCCTGGCGCCACGAGCGGGTGCGCCGGGCCGCGGGCGAGGCCGAACTGGCCGAGGGAATCCTCGAGGAGGTCATCTCCGGCATCGGCCTCGACCCCCAGGACGAGCTCGTTCGATCGAACCTCGTCGACGCGCTGAACTCGGCCCTTCGCGCCCTGCCCGATGCCCAGCGCGAGGGCGACCCGGAGGAGGAAGCAAATGTCCGAGAACAGTCGCGATTTCGAGGCCTGGTGGAGCGACCAGAGCCTGCCCGTCAAGATCCTGGTGGTGATCGGCTTTGCCATACTGGGATTCGGGATTCTCGCCCTCTTCGGCTGGGCGGTGATGCTCCTGTGGAACTGGATCGTACCGGAGACCTTCGGGCTCAAGCCCCTGACCTACTGGAAAGCCTGGGGCCTCTTCCTGCTGTGCTCCATCCTCTTCAAAGGCATGAGCACCAGCTCGAACGGCTCAGGCAAGCGGGCCGACCGCAAGCGCAAGGAGCAGTTGCGGAGCTACATGAAAGGCGCGAGCGATCAGGGCGAAGGCTCCGGCAATGCCCCCGAGGCCCGGCCATGAAAGACACAAAGGCTACCCTTTCCTCCTTATGGATCTTCGCGATGTTCAACTACCTGTACGCCGATGTCATGGGGCTGATGGATCCCGCCCTGCAGCGGGCCATCGCCGCGGGCCAGGCATTGGCGGCGACCATCAACGAGGGATTCCTCTTCGGAGCGGCGGTCCTCATGGAGACCGCCATCGCGGTGGGCATCCTCCAGACCCTGGCCGTGGCAGGATCGCTCTTCGTCGGCAAGCCCGTTTCGTTTTACATCTTCTTCTCGGTCCTGGAGATCGCCTGCACCTGCTACATCGTCTGGCGGGCCTGGACCTGGAAAAGCGATACCGCGGCCGCAGGCCCGGCCCAAGGCGCTGCCGCATGAGCGCCGCCGCGATCGCCCCGGGAGGGGAAACCATCCCGAGGAGCTTGGCGAAGAAGGCGGGTGTCTGGTACGCCGCGGTAGCCGTCACGTCGATGTTCGGCATGATCTTCGTAGACCATCGACTCTACGTCGAGGGAAACGCAGCCGCCACAGCCGCGGCGATCCTGGCGAACGAACGGCTCTATCGCATCGGCATGGCTCTCGTTCTCGCGGGACGGGCGGCCCAGGTACCCCTTGTCCTGAATCTCTATCGCCTATTCAAATCGACGAGCAAGGAATTGGCTAGAACGATGCTCGCCCTCGAGCTCGTGATGGTCCCCATCGCCTTCCTCGACATGCTCTGCAAGTTCGCTCCCCTGGTTCTCCTGAAGGGCAGCCCGCTCGCGGCAGTCTTCACTCCCGCCCAACTGCAGGCGCTCTCGCTTCTGTCCCTCGACCTGTACCAAGACGGCATCGTCATCGCCGGCGTCTTCTGGGGCCTCTGGCTTCTCCCCTTGGGACTCCTTGTCTGGAAGTCAGGACTCTTCCCCAGGATCTTCGGAGTCCTGCTGCTGATTGGCTTCGCGAGCTACATGGTCGACAGCCTCTGCGCCTTCGTCCTCCCGGAGGCCAGGCAGGCCCTCTCGCCCTTCGTCGTCGCAGGAATGAGCGTCGCGGAATTGCCCTTCGTCCTCTGGCTCCTCATCATGGGCGCCCGGGAAATGGCGAAATGAGCGAGGAGGCCCGTGCGCTCGTCATCGTCGCCTCCTATCACCACCTGAACACCGAGAGGCTCGCGTGCGCTATCGCGGGCATCCTCGGGGCCGAAGTCAGGGGACCCGGCGAGGTCGCACCTGACGAACTGGGGGGCTTCGGCATCGTGGGTTTCGGCTCGGGCATCTACGACGCGAAGCACCATGAGAGCCTGCTGCGCCTGGCCGCGACCCTGCCTCCCGCCCAGGGAAGGAAGGCCTTCATCTTCTCGACGAACGGAATGCCGATCGCCGTGGCCGGCAAAGCCTTGGTGGCGGGCAACTCGGCGAACAGCCACGGCGAGCTTCGCGGGAGGCTCGTCACCGCGGGCTACGAGATCGTCGGAGAGTTCGGCTGCGCGGGCTTCAACACGAACAGCTTCCTGAAGCTCTTCGGAGGCATCAACAAGGGAAGGCCAAATGACGAGGACCTCGAGGACGCGAAGGAATTCGCGCGGCGCCTACTCAATTGAGTAAGGAAATCTACTATTTTTCTGGAACCGGCAATTCCCTCGTGGTGGCCAAAGCCATCGCCGAAAGAACCGAGGGAAAAGCGACCTCCATTCCCTCGGTATTGGATAGACAAAGAATTTCGACGGATGCCGATAGCGTTGGGATTATTTTCCCCTGCTACCTGGCTCAACTCTACGGCATACCCTTGATCGTGGAAGCCTTCATCAAAAAAATGGAAGACCTCGAGGGGAAATACATTTTCGCGGTCTGCACCTACGGGGGCTTCGGGCCTGTCAATGCGCTTCCGACATTAAAGAACCTATCAAGATTGATCCGGTCGGCGAATGGAAAGCTGTCGGGGGCGTTTTCCGTACGGCTTCCGATGAACAACCTGGATTACGATCATATTCCAATTCCTCTGGAAAGAGATCAGGAGAATATCCTTAAAAGAGCCGACCGGAAAATCGATTCTATCTGCCGCCGAATCCTCCGCGGGAGAGGCACCAGGCATGCATGGATAAAATCCCTGACAGGCTTCCTCCTAGTCCCCATGTATTCCTTGATGAGGAAATATATCGAGGATTCGCTGAAAATCGCCGCGAAAGTAGAGGTGGGTTCTGCCCTCGGCTTTCATGAATTGATTCCCTTGACCGACAAGAGCATTACCATCAACGACAGATGCAATGGTTGCGGGATCTGCTCCGCGGTGTGCCCCGTCAAGAATATCGAAATAAGCGGAGGCAGACCTGCCTGGCTTCACCACTGCGAAATGTGTCTTGCCTGCGATGAATGGTGCCAAGAAGGCGA
>JANXYQ010000108.1 GCA_025355995.1 Spirochaetaceae bacterium
GCCGCGCGCCCCTCTCGATTTGCCACGGCCATTAGCTCGACTTGCCAGGCGCGCATTATTGCCAGAGGTAGTAGGCGTGGAGCCTCGACACAAAGAGCCAGGATCCGGCGACGAGCAGCACGAAGCCGACGATCATGGCGAAGGGGTTCCACTGCGTCGTCAGGAGCCGATGCCCGACGAGGAGGACGGCCGCTCCCGCCGCGACGATCCGGTAAGCCCCTTCGCCGGTCGAATGCGCCGCGTACAGGTAATCCGCCACGGTCACTATCGCCACGGCCAGCGCCAGGATCGAGTTGATACCCACGTAGCCTGCCCGCAGCTCGAGCGTGGGCGCGAAGGAGCCCGTGTTTATTGGCATGGCGGTGGCGAGGCCGAACGAGATGCCGAGGACAACCGCGGCTACTGTGCCGAGCTTCTCGTTGCGGAAACCGGCCGCGTAGAGGCCAGAAGCGAAGAGCGACAGATAGCCGGCGTAGCGCGCGAAGAGCAGGGCCTTCGTCGCCGCTATCTGCCAATAGACCGAGCCTCCGCCCGAGGCGAAATCGAAAACGAGGAGGCGCAACGCCTCGAGGCCGATCGAGAGGACCCAGAACGAGAAGAAATAGATCTCCGCCGATACGGTCTTCCGGAAGGAGTACAGGATAAAGCCGAGGACGAGGGCCGAGTATAGGGCGCATAGGCCGATGCCGGCCGCCGCCAGGTAGTGCGAGGAAAGGGAGAATCCGCCGAGGCGAAAAAGCGCCAACGCGCCGGCTTTTACGAGAAAGGCCGGACTTTTGCCCAGCCGCGAAAGCTGGAAATAGAGGGGAAAAAATGCCACGAGGCAGGCGCAGGCACTGAGGAAAAGGCCCCAATAGATTCGACGTCGAGCTGCTATTGTCACGATTCGAGGATAATACGGGAGGGAAGCATTTGAAAGGGCGTGACGCCTCGATCCACATCCCCCTTGGCGGAAACATAGTTTGAGTATATATTCTGTATGACCATTTATACTTTTTTAGTCATTGGAGTTTTATGCCGCGTTCATTCAATGATGGCGAGCGAGGGCGAATCCGCGGGCGCTTGATCGCCGCAGGAAAGAAGACGATCAATCGTTCTGGAGCCAGGCTCCTCGTGGTGGACGATATCGCCAAGGAAGCCGGCATATCCAAGGGAAGCTTCTATTCCTTCTTCCCTTCGAGGGACGAATTCATCCTCTCGGTCTTCGAGGACTGGGAATCCGAGCATCGAAGCGCGCTAATAAGGAAAATATCCGAGGGCGGCGGCTCATCGCGCGAGAAGCTCGAGCGCTTCTTCCTCGGAGCCTTCGAGCTGCTGGAGAAGGAGCCCGGCTTGGCGAGGATGGGCTTCGGGGAGATAGAGCGCCTGATGGAAGGCTTGCCGCCGGAGCGGCTCGCAGCCCACCAAGCCAACGACGAGCGGGTCTTGAGCGAAACCTTCGCCGAGTGGGCGCGGGGCGGCCTGATCGATCCCGCGGCGATGGCTGCCCTCCCCGGGATAATCAGCGCCCTGTTCAGTATAGCCATCCACAAGGACGACTTCCGGGAAGGCGGCTACGAGGCCGCCGTACGGATCATCTCTGAATCATTGGCGATGCGGCTCGCGACCGGGCCGAAAGGCGGAGAATCATGACGAGCGCGATCAGCGCCCAGGGACTCGCGAAGGATTTCGGGAAGGTGCGGGCCGTGAGAAAGGTGGACCTCGAGGTCGCCAGGGGGGAGATCTACGGCTTCCTCGGCCGCAACGGCGCTGGCAAGACGACGACGATCCGCATGATGCTCGGCCTCATACGACCCAGCTCGGGGACGATAGCGCTCTTCGGCGAATCGGTGCGGGAAAGGCGAATCGCAGCGCTCAAGAAGGTCGGGTTCCTCGTGGAGTCGGCCGCCGCCTACCCGAACCTCACGGTACGCGAGAACCTCGAGCTGCAGCGCCGCCTGACCGAGGCGCCAAAGGGAGCGGTGGAAAGCGTCCTCGAGCGCCTCGCCCTGGGGGAATACGCGGACAGGAGGAGCGGGCACCTCTCTCTCGGCAACAAGCAGCGGCTCTCCCTCGCCCGGGCCCTCGTGCACTCGCCGGAGCTCCTCGTCCTCGACGAGCCCGCCAACGGCCTCGACCCGGCCGGCATCGTCGAGATCCGCGGCCTGCTCCGAAGCCTCGCGGATTCGGGCATCACGATATTCATGTCGAGCCACATACTCTCCGAGATCGCGCAACTCGCCGACAGGATCGGGATAATCCACGAGGGTCGTCTCATAGAGGAGCTCGGGAAGAACGAGCTCGCGAAGCGGAAGCCCCTCTACATCGAGCTTTCCGTAGACCAGCCCGAGCGGGCTGCGGCCATCCTCGGGGAGAGGCTCGCCCTGCGCGAGATAAGCCCGGGCGAGGGAGGGAGCCTGCGGATCTCCGATGCGGCCGCGCGTTGCGCGGACATCGCGCGCGAGCTCGTAACGGCGGGAATCGGCATCGACAGGCTCCTGCCCGTGGAAGAAAACCTGGAAGAGCGCTTCATGCGCATAACGGGAGGGGAAGCATGACCTTCGCTAAAGTATTCGGCTCGGAGATCCTCAAGCTGCGGCGCTCGAAGATCACCTGGCTCTCCTTTCTCTGCTACGCATTCTTCGCCCTCATGGCCTGGTTCGTGTTCTGGATGTTGAAGAACCCCGAGGCCGCGCGGAACCTAGGCCTCATCGGCCAGAAGGCGAGTTTCGCGTTGAACGGCCTCACCGCCGATTGGCAGGGACTGTTCACCATGTTCGCCGAGCTCGGCGTCGCGGGCGGGATGATCCTGCTCTCGGTCATCGTCATCTACCTCTTCGGGCGGGAGTACTCCGAGGGCACGGCCAAGAACATGCTTGCCCTGCCAGTCTCGCGAGCCTATTTCGTGGCGGCCAAGCTCTGCGTGGCGGCGCTGTGGTTCGCCCTCCTCTCGGCCTACCTCCTGGCCGAATGTCTGATCGTAGGCAAGCTGCTCGGGCTTGGAACTCCCCCGGCGGAGCTCGCGGCGCGCGAAAGCGCCAATCTCTTCCTCTCCGCCCTCCTCGTCCTGGCCCTTCAGCCAATCGTCGCCTTCGTGACCGTCGCCAGCGGCGGCTACCTGGCACCCTTCGGCTACACGATTGCCACGCTCCTGGTCGGCAACCTCATGATCCGGACGGACTGGGCACGCTGGTGCCCCTGGTCGATAGTCGCGCTCCTGGGAGGCATGGCAGGCCCCCGCCAGGAAGGTGTCCTGCTCGGAAGCAGCCTCGTGCTCGCGGCGACCTTCGCCGTAGGGGTCGCGGCCACCGTCCTGCACCAGGCTTACGCCGATAATTGCCAGTGATCCGAGCCCCGAAGGCGCCTTCCATTCGCCTTAAGGAGGGCAAGCGAGGCGCCGATACTGATGGCAGGAGCGCGCCATGAAGAAACGGAGCCTGTTCGCGGCTGCATTTTTCCTCGCTAGCCTAGTCCCGGCCTTCGCGGGCGACGTCGCTACCTTCGTAAACCTCGGATTCTCGCCCGATTCCGCCTATTTCATGTTCGGGCAATACGGCATAGACCAGACCTCAGGCAAGCCCTACGCCGAGACCTTCCTCGTCGACGACAAGCGCAACGACTTCGTGGACAAAGGCGTCGTCCGCAAGACTTTCGACTCGGCCATCGAGCCTGGCCAGGACGCCGCGGGAGCCCTCTTCGCCCTCGTCGGCGACCAGCAGTCCCTCGTCAAGAAGTACAAAATAGACCACCTGAGGCCGGGGCGCCTGCTCTACGTCCTCATGGACGGCCAGGAGCCGCCGGCGAGCCTCAGCTTCCGGGATTTCAAGACGGGGGCCAGCCTGGAGGTGTCGCTGAACCAGAGCTCGTCGGAGGCGAAGGGGACCGTATCCTCCTCCTTCGGCATAGCCGTCTCGTATACGGCGAAAGAAGGCGCGGTCAAGCGCGTCGTAGGCGGCAATCCCGACATTAAGCGCCCGGGGGTGAAGGCCTACGTGATCCGCAGGATCATCGCCGCGCCGGACGAGAAGACCCTGGTCTTCATCGTGGAGAAGAGGACGGTCGACAAGGGCGATCCCGCCGTCCGCTACATGGTCGAGGCGCTCAAGCTGCCCTGACCGATCGCGTCGCAGTCGCATAACCTTCGTTGGTAGGCCCCGAAGCCTCAGGCGCCAATCAGGCGCTTGAGGCCGAGGGGCTAGTTTTTGCC
>JANXYQ010000122.1 GCA_025355995.1 Spirochaetaceae bacterium
GGCCCTTCGCGTCCGGGGATAATGGCAAGCTTACTTGGCGAGCTCCAGTACCTTCCTGACCGCGGCCTTGTCCAGCTTCACGAAGTTGCCGACCGTATGCCTGTCCCCGTCCGTGCACTTCGACGCCATCTCGTCCAACCGGTCGGTCCCGACCTTCAGGTCGCCGAGCTTGGTGCCGAGACCGATCGCGCGGTACCACGCCTCGAGCCGCTCGATGCCCTGCCTCGCGGTAGCCTCGAGGTCGGCGAAGTCGGCATCGACGTTCCAGACCCGCGCCGCCCACTGGGCGAAGCGGGAGACGTCCTGGGCCAGCGTATGCTTCATCCACGCGGGGAAGACGACCGCGAGGCCGGCCCCGTGCGCCACGTCGTAGATGCCGCTGATCTCGTGCTCGATGTCGTGCGAGGCCCAGTCCCCGACGCGGCCAGTATTGAGCAGGTTGTTGTGCGCGATGGTGCCCGCCCACATGAACTCGGCCCAGGCATCGTAGTCGCGCGGATTCGCGAGGGCGACGGGAGCCTTCAGGGCGATGGTCTTCATCGTGGCCTCGAGTAGGCGGTCGGTGAACTCCACGTTCTCGACCCTCGTGAAATAGCGCTCCATGAGGTGGGCCATGATGTCGGCCGCGCCGCAGGCGACCTGGAAGCGGGGAAGCGTGAAGCAGAGCTCGGGGTTCAGGATCGAGAAGCGCGGGTAGATGAGCTCCGAGTTCACCGCGCGCTTCAGCTGGCCGTCCTCGTTCGTGATGACGGTTCCCGTGCTCGACTCGCTCCCGGCGGCCGGTATGGTGAGCACGGTGCCCACGGGCAGGGCTTTCGCGGGCTCGCCCTTGCCCAGGTAGAAGTCCCAGACGTCGCCCTCGATTACGGCACCCATGGCTATGGCCTTGGCCGAGTCGATGACGCTGCCGCCGCCCACGGCGAGTATCATGCCCAGGCCCTTCTCCTTGCAGAGGCGCACTCCCTCGCGCACGAGGCTCAGGCGCGGATTGGGCTTGACCCCGCCAAGCTCGACCCATTCGACGCCCGCCGCCTTGAGCGAGGCCGCCACCCTATCGTAGAGGCCGGAGGCCTTGATGCTGCCGCCGCCGAAATGCAGCAGCACTTTCTTCGCGTGCGCGGCCGTGAGGGCGCCGACGCGTGCCTCGGTCCCCCGCCCGAAGATAATCCTGGTTGGGTTCCCGAAATCGAAATTGTCCATGATTCCTCCTGATTCATCTCGGCCTCGTGGTCCCGCGGATCACGAGGCTCGGCTCGATCACTATCGTTCGCTTGCGCGGCCTCGCGCCGGCTATCAATCGCAATAGCAGGAGGGCGCTCTCCCGTCCCATCGCGAAGGCGCCCTGGGCGATCGTCGTGAGGGGCGGCTCCACGAGATGGGCCGCCTCGACGTCGTCGAAGCCCACGACCTCCACGCTCTCGGGTACTCCGATGCCGCGGCGCCTCAGCGAGCGCATGGCCCCGATCGCCATCCTGTCGTTGGCCGCGAAGATCGCGTCGAAGGGGAGCCGAAACGCTCCCCTCGTCGCGCCCGGGGGGCCGAGGAGCGCTTCGACGGCGCGCTCGCCGCTCTCCACCGAATAGTCCCCCTCCCCGTGGAGCAGCGCGGAGGGGCTCAAGCCCCGTCCGCGGCAGGCGTCCTCGACCCCGGCCCTGCGGGACTTGGATACAGAGAGCCCCGCCGGGCCGTTGACGAACAGCAGCCGCCTCGCGCCGCCGCCCAGGAGGAACTCCGCCGCCATCCTCGCCCCCCCGCGATTGTCGGTGTAGACCCCGGCCGCCGAGGGCCTCGCCTCGATCGGGCGGTCCAGCAGGACATAGGGCAGCGAGCGCCTCTCCAGGAGGTCGAGCTGGCAATCGCAGTCGGACAGGGTCGAGTTGAGGATCACGCCGTCCACGCGCTTTTCGAGCAGCATGCGCACGTGGTCCTTCTCCTTGGCTATGTCGAGGCCGGAGTCGCAGAGGAAGAGACCGTAGCCCTCGCTGCGGAGGGCGTCCTCTATCCCCCGGATCAGGAGGGGGAAGAAGGGGTCGGCGATATCGGGGACGACCAAGCCGACCGAGAGGGACTTGCCCGTGGCGAGACCCCTGGCCACGCCGCAGGGCTCGAAATCCAGCCTGTCCATCACGGCCTTCACGCGAAGGCGCGTCTCCGGCCCCACGCCTTCGACCCGCTCGTTGAGGACGCGGGATACGGTGGCCTTGGAGACTCCGGCTTCCTTGGCTATGTCGGCTATCGTGGCTCTCATGCGACCTTTCGAGTAACCGGTTTACTAAACCGGTTACTCAAGCTATCATGAATGGCATCCAAAGGCAATAGACTAGGAGCCATCGATGAGCGTGGACGAGAGACCCTATCGGCATGTCGTGCTTTTCAGGTTCAAGGATCGGACGAGCGAGGAAACGGTGAGGGGCATCGAAAAGGGATTCCGCGATTTCGCCGCGAGGCTGCCCTTCGTCGCGGGCTTCGAATGGGGGCGCAACTCGAGCCCGGAGAGGCTCGACCGAGGTTTCACGCACTGCTTCATCGTCACCTTCCGCGACGAGGCCGGCAGGGACGCCTACCTCCCCCATCCCGAGCACCTGGCCTTCTGCGAGGAATTCCTGGATCCCAACCTGGAGGAGGTCTGCGTCGTGGATTTCCGGGCGCAGGGCTAGGGCTTCAATCCCCTCGATCCGGATTCACGGGGAGCCCTATGCGCTTGAAGACGACGAGGGCGGCGTAGCTCAGCAGGATGAATATGGAGAATACCGCGGAGAAGAGTATGGCCTTTGGCTCGGCGCTCGCGTCGGCGACCTCGCCCAGGAACCTGCCCGGATCGAACGCGATATCCCAGGAATTGAGGCGGGAGAAGCGCCCGAGGTAGATGCCGAAGCCCGAGAAGAGGATGGCCGCGCCCACGAGGACGCGCGCGGCCCGCTTGCCCCAGACCTCGGCGAAGGCGGTCTCGACCAGCCACATGGACACCAGCCCGATGAAGTGCCCGATAAAGGCGAAGGCCGCGTTCATGAGGAGGTCGTACCAGAGCAGGGCGTTGAGTCCCAGCCATTCCGAGGGAGCGGCGCGCAGGTAGGTCTTGTTGATCACGTGGATGAAGTCGGTGAAGATATAGGGCGCGTTGGGGTAGAAGACGAGCCAGAGGGCCGCGATGGGCAGGGCGAGAAGGCTCTTGCGCCTGCCCGGCAGCGCGCGCGCCAGCAAGTGGGCGCCGACGGCCGCGATGACGTAGGGCGCCATGGCGAGCACGAGGTTCCATACCAGGTACTTGTACGCGAGCTTGCCCGAGATCGCGAAGCGGACCCCGAGGAGGAGGAGGCAGCCCGAGGCCGCCAGGGCCAATATCAGGCTCAGGCTGAGGAACTCGGACCGCTTCGCTCGCTCGATCATCAGGCCTCTATCGCCCTCGCGGCGATCTTGTCGAGCAGTCTCGCCTTGAAGTCCGAGAGCTTCACGCCGTTCTCCTGGCTGCCGTCGAGCTTGCGCACCGACACGGCCGACTCGTCGGCCTCCTTCTGGCCGACGACGAGCATGTAGGGGACCTTCTGGCCCTGGGCGGCCCTGATCTTCGCGTTCATGCGCGAGTCGGAGAGGTCGGCGCGGGCGCGTACGCCGGCGAGCTTGAGCTCGGCCGCGACCGCCTTGGCGTAGTCGTCGAAGGCGGGCGCCACCGGTATCACGGTAGCCTGCTCGGGGCACAGCCAGACGGGGAAGGCCCCGGCGGTGTGCTCCAGGTAGACGCCGAAGAAGCGCTCGATCGAGCCGAGCAGGGCGCGGTGCACCATGTAGGGGCGCTTGCGCTGGCCGTCGGCGTCGACGTACTCCATCTGGAAGCGCTCGGGCTCGTTGAAGTCGAACTGGATGGTGGTCAGCTGCCACTCGCGGCCGATGGCGTCCTTGACCTTGAGGTCGATCTTGGGGCCGTAGAAGGCGCCGCCGCCCTCGTCGATCTCGTAGGCGAGGCCTTCCTTGTCGACGGCCTTCTTGAGCGAGGCCAGGGCGGTGTCCCACATCTCCGGAGCGCCCACCGAGCCGTCGCCCGCGGGCTTGGTGGCGAGGTAGGCCTTGATGTCCGTGAAGCCGAGGGTCCGGTGCATGAAGAGGGAGAAGCGCAGGACCTCGGAGATCTCGTCCTCGATCTGCTCCGGGGTGCAGATGATATGGGCGTCGTCCTGGGTGAAGCCGCGCACGCGCATGAGGCCGTGCAAGGTCCCCGATCGCTCGTAGCGATAGACGGTGCCCAGCTCCGCCCAGCGCAGGGGCAACTCGCGGTAGGAGTGTCCCG